>NC_014364.1:4343705-4653970 GCF_000143985.1 Sediminispirochaeta smaragdinae DSM 11293
CAGAACAAGATCGCACCCGACAACCCCGAGAAATTGTCCTTTGGAATCCAGAAGCGGCAGAGACATTTTCGTCATATAGACAACGCCTGCCCCTCCCGCCTGCGCGACCTTGGGTTCCGACAGTACAAGCCCGCCGCGCTTTTTGGCAAGCTGGTAATAATCGGCCTTGTCGGCCTCACTTCCCCGACTTTCCCGTGAGGACCTGATCCGTCCGGATACTCTATCCGCCGAGATAGCGGAAATATCATCGAATACTTCAGGTTCAAAAAGGGTCCAAACCGACGAGAGGTCCTCATGGTTCTTCACCATGTCGACCATGAGAGTTTCCACCCGGTCACCCAAAAAAGCGGCATTATCCTCCGATATGAGAGCTTCGCATAAAAAACGAAGTTGAGATAACAAGACATAACTTTTTTCCAGTTCCGCCTCAACAATTCTGGCGCCCTGATCCGCATACATTTTTGCTTCTTGGTCGGCATACGTATGCAGTGCGTCTTCCACCGTCAGACCAACGAAAAGAAAGGTCCCGGCAAACAGGAACGCCCCTATACCGAGAAAGGTCAACAAGAGACGACTTCGTAAACTTTTCATTGTATTATTGTACGGCAGAAATCCCGTATGATACAACAGAGAAAGAGAAAGAAAACTCCTTTGACTTCTATGAAATAAAATCTTGCACCCCCTGATAATTCGGGGTATACTAGATGCAGAGAAGTCGTACAGGGGCTTGCACCTCCCCTGTATGAGAAGTAGTCAGGTAACCTGCAGAAGGCAGGACAGCCACCTGATTTTACCGTGAATGCGAAAACCGATAATAGAATGAGCTCATCTGTTGACAGAATTTACCCTGCGGCGCATAACCTTCGCCCTGGGCTTTTCTGTCTCCGTCGGCCTGCATCTGAAAAATAGATATGAAGGAAGGTATTGTATGAAAGCCAAGAGATTTAGGCCTTATTCTGCCGCTAATATTGACTCAATTACTCAACTAAAACGACTTCCGAAATCCCAACTGAGGGAGATGCAAGCCGTTGCAAAGATTTTGCCATTTCGAACCAACAACTACGTCGTCGAAGAGCTGATAGACTGGAGCCGCATTCCCGAAGACCCACTCTTTCAACTTACCTTTCCTCAGCCGCAGATGCTTCACAAGAGTGATCTCCGACGAATAACGGAGCTTCTTGCAACCGAAACCGGCTATTCTCCGGAGCAGCTGAAAAGCGAACAGTACCGTATCAGAACCGCCATGAATCCACATCCGGCCGGGCAATTACAGCTTAACGTTCCCGAAGAGGAGGGAGAAGTACTCCACGGTATGCAACATAAGTACGACGAAACCGTGCTTTTTTTCCCAAAACAGGGACAAACCTGTCACGCATATTGTACCTATTGCTTTCGATGGGCACAATTTATCGGTAACAAAGAGCTGCAGATGGCTTCAGGTGAAGTCGAACCACTGATTAGATACCTCGATAGACATCCCGAGGTAAGCGACCTCCTTATTACCGGAGGCGATCCCATGTTTATGCGAAGCAGTGTTCTGAGGCGGTATATCGAACCGCTGCTTCGCCACCGTCCCGGAAATCTCCAAACCATACGTATAGGAACAAAAAGCCTTTCGTACTGGCCGTATCGCTATCTCTCAGATAAAGATAGCGACGATTTGATTTCACTTTTTCATGAAATTACCACAGCAGGATATCACCTTTCGATCATGGCCCATTTCACGCATATTCGAGAGCTTTCCACCCTGGCGGTGGAAGCAGCGATACGAAGGATCAAGGAAACCGGTGCGATTATCCGCTGTCAGTCGCCAATCGTACGCCACATAAACGACGACGCCTCAATGTGGGCGGAAATGTGGCGTCGCGAGGTACAGCTTGGAATGATTCCCTATTATATGTTTATTGCCCGGGATACCGGCCCAAAGGCTTATTTCGACATCCCCATTGCCGAAACTCTCAAGCTTTTCTCCGATGCATACCGACAGGTATCGGGGCTGGCGCGGACGGTACGGGGACCAAGCATGTCCGCAAAGCCCGGGAAAATCCTTGTCGACGGGATCACAGAGATTGAAGGGGAAAAATACTTTGTACTCAAAATGATCCAGGGAAGAGAAGCCTCCTGGGTAAACAAGGTGTTTTATGCCAGGTATGACCCGAAGGCAAGCTGGATCACCGAACTGAAGCCCGCTTTTGGAGAAAGATGCTTCTTTTTCGAATCAAACGGCAGGGGATCTCGAACGCCGTTGAAGCAATTGCGAAACGCCGCAATGGAAGCTATCCCCGAGGCAGCAATCTCCATACACCGAAAATAACCATCTTGTACCGAGAAAAGTTTCCGGTAAAAAAGTCGACAAAGCTTGCACAATCGTCACGAGCGGTCTTACAATGGTCCAAAAGGTAGGAATATCGTGGATCAAAAACGAATCGTTATCATAGGTGGAGGAGGAACGGGAGCCGCTGTCGCACGGGATCTCGGATTACGAGGCTATTCGGTTCTCCTGTTGGAGCGTGATGAGTTTACAGGAGGCACCACGGGAAGACACCATGGCCAGCTCCATTCGGGGGCCCGGTATGCCATGGGTGATAGAGAAATCGCCAGAGAATGCCTGCGGGAAACCGAAATTCTCAGACGCATTGCCCCCGACTTGATCGAAGACAACGGAGGCCTCTTCGTTGCCGTCACCGATGAAGAGGCCGACTATGCTTCTCAGTTTCGGGGCGCGTGTGCTGAAGCAGATATTCGGACGGAACTGATTTCGGGCAAGCAGGCAAGGGAGATCGAACCGGCACTTTCACAGGCAGTACGATGTGCCGTCACGGTGCCAGCAGACGGCTCCTTCGATGCCTGGAGACTTCCGGCGGCGTTTTTTGCATCGGCCATGGAGCATGGTGCAAAACTTTTTCGTTATGCAAACGTCATCGGCATCGAAACATCCGGCGGTTCGGTTTCCGCCGTCCGGGTACTGGATCGCATGACCAATAAAGAACATAAGATCGAAGCAGACGTCGTTATCAATGCCGGAGGCCCCTGGGTCGGAAAGATTGCCGCTCTTGCAGGAATAGATATGGAGGTAACGCCTAGCCCGGGTACCATGGTAGCGGTCCAGGGGCGTTTTGCAGACAAGGTCATAAGCAGGCTCAGACCGCCCAACGATGGCGATATCATCGTACCCCAACGCTCCTTTTCGATCATAGGAACCACCCAATGGATCACCGATGATCCCGATCGAATCGAAACGCCCCCTGAAGAGATACCACGAATGCTTCACCTTGCGGATGAGATGATTCCCGCGTTCTCGTCCGCTCCGTTTCGCGCTGCATGGAGCGCCGCACGGCCTTTGGCGAAACGGGCGCATGAGGTAAAAGCGGCACGGGCCCTTTCAAGGGACTTCGATTGTGTTCATCATGAAAACGAGGGAGCGGCAGGGCTCTTCAGTCTGGTCGGTGGTAAGGCCACGGTCCTGCGGGCAATGGGAGAGATCGTGGCAGACCAAGTCTGCTCCTACATCGGCGAGGAGAGACAGGGGTCTTCGGATCAAGAAAAACTCCCACCCTACCGCCGCTTCTATCGATTTTTAAAAGAACAGGAATCTGAAAGGAAATTCTCATGGATATAAGCTTACGAATTTTTCGGGGTATCGGGCCGATAACAGAAAGCAGAGACGAAGAATTCTCGGACTTTCACTTCACTGCCAAAGAATCGGATACCATTCTTGATCTTTTGATGAAAGCGGGCCTTGAGGATGCATCGCTGCTTTTCCGTCATTCCTGTCATCATGGCTCCTGCGGTACCTGTGCCTGTATCATCGACGGTACGGAACGCCTCGCCTGCAGAACCCCGGTTTCGGAATTCCAAGCCACCTCGCGCATCGAGATACGTCCTCTGAACGGCTTTCCCCGGATTAAGGATCTGGTGGTTGATATGTCCCCGCTGTTTGAAAAGACGGATGAAACCTGGCCTTACCTCCGCCGAAGCGAAAGAGACGGAAAGCGATTTGAAGATTGTATCGAATGCGGGGCCTGCATGTCCGCCTGTCCAGTGACCGAACCCTTTCAGGGACCGGCTCCGCTTGCCTTTCTCCATCGCAGACTTGAAAGCCTGGATGCAAAGGCGGAAGAGGAACGGAAGGAACTGCTGTCGCGGGCAGGAGAGAGCGACGCTGTTCCTGCATGCCAAGAGCACTTTGCATGCAGCAGGGTCTGTCCTCAGCGTGTCGCACCCGGCCGAAGGATTCGTGAGCTTCGAAATTTGCTCTGATACCTGCGACTTTCCAAACCACACATCAAGAAAAGCCATCTCATCACCACAAGTACCTCTTGAAAGCATCCTTGCCTACCAGCTATAGTAGGCTCAGGTATTAATCCCTTGAATAGTAAAGATTTCTAGGGATAACACACAAAGAACAACCTACCAAGGAGCAATATGTGATAGGACAAGGTTTAACGCTCATGGTCGTGGGTATGGCAGTAGTATTTATATTATTGGTACTACTAGTGTACGTCATGAAGTTGCTTTCCTTTGTTGTTAATCGGTTTTTTCCTGATAAAGAGGAAGAGGTACAACCGAAGACACAAAGGGCAGGAGAGGCTGACATTCTTGCGGCCATCGCTTCGGCGGCAGCATACCACAACAGTTAAAGGTTAAAGGGGATTTCATGAAAAAGCGCGTAGATTTTATGGTAACGGCCTTCCGAGACGGTTTCCAATCGGCCTTCGGAGCACGAGTGCTGACCAAAGACTTCCTTCCCGCGGTCGAAGCGGCCGTTGATGCGGGAATTACCCACTTCGAGGCAGGCGGCGGAGCCCGTTTTCAAAGCCTCTATTTTTATTGTAATGAAGATGCATTCGACATGATGGACCAGTTTCGCCAGGCGGCGGGACCGGATGCCAACCTCCAGACCCTTGCGAGGGGTGTGAATGTCGTCGGACTGGACAGCCAGTCGAGAGACATTATCAACCTTCATGCAAAAATGTTTAAAAAGCATGGAATAACTACGATCAGGAACTTCGACGCCCTCAACGACGTCAACAACCTGATCTATTCCGGCCAGTGTATCGTTGATGCCGGTCTGAAACACGAAGTGTCCATCACTATGATGGAACTTCCTCCGGGAGCCAAAGGTGCTCACACACCGGAATTCTACATGAGTGTTTTAAAACAGATACTAGACGCTGGTATCAAGTTCGACAGCATCTGTTTCAAAGATGCATCGGGAACAAGTGTTCCCAGCAAGGTGTACGAAACCATTAAGCAGGCACGGGCAATGCTCGGTGCGGATACCCACATTGTATTCCACAGCCATGAGACCGCAGGAACAAGCATATTGGCTTACAAGGCCGCTTTGGACGCAGGCGCAAATCAGATCGATCTTTCCATGGCACCCGTATCGGGGGGAACCTGCCAGCCTGACATCATCACCATGTGGCATGCCCTTCGCGGTACCGAATACGATCTCGGCATCGATATCGAAAAAGTGCGAAAGGCCGAAGCGGTCTTCAAGGAGTGCATGAAAGACTATTTTGTTCCACCTGAGGCAACCGCTGTTGAACCGCTGATTCCTTTTAGTCCCATGCCCGGGGGAGCTCTTACCGCCAACACCCAGATGATGCGGGATAACGGGATCCTGGACAAATATACCGAAGTTGCTGCGGCCATGGGAGAGGTTGTTATGAAGGGTGGTTACGGAACATCCGTTACCCCGGTCAGCCAGTTCTATTTTCAGCAGGCCTTCAACAACGTAATGGTTGGACCCTGGAAGAAAATTGCAGAGGGCTACGGGAAAATGGTACTCGGCTATTTCGGCAAGACCCCGGTCGCACCGGATCCCGAAATCGTCAAACTTGCCAGTGAGCAGCTCGGCCTGGAACCCACAACCAAAATCCCGGTGGACATTAATGATGAAGATTCTTCCAAGGGCATAGGAGCTGCAAAGAAGATGCTCGAAGAGGCAAAACTGCCGATCAGTGACGAAAATATCTTCATTGCCGCAGCCTGTAAGGAAAAAGGAATTCAGTTTCTCAAGGGCGAAGCCAAGGTCAATGTACGAAAGATCGATCCAAATGCCGCAAAGGCAGAGGCTGCAGGCGGAGAGGCTAAATCGGGAGCCGGTAACTATACCGTCAACGTAGGCGGCAAACGGTTCAACGTCACGCTCGAAGGGAATACCGCCCTTGTCAACGGCAAAAGCTACACCGTTGAAGTGGGCGCGGGAACGGATGCAGGAGCACCGGTTGCCGGCGGAGCAGGACAGAACGTCGAAGCCCCCATGCCCGGCCTGGTACTCCGCATCGAGAAAGAGGTCGGCGACACCATTGAAGAGGGTGAGCTGCTTCTTGTTCTCGAAGCCATGAAGATGGAAACCGAAATTCACGCACCCTGTTCCGGAACCATTACGGAAATACCGGTTAAGCAGGGCGATCAAATGAAAGCGGGCGACATCCTGGCCGTCATCTCCTAAGAAAGAAACGAGGTAGCTATGAATTTAGGAAGTGCTTTGCACAATCTATGGATATCCACGGGGCTCGTAAATTTTGAAGTCGGCCAAGTTATCATGATCCTGGTCGGCTGCCTGCTTATCTATCTGGCCATCAGCAAGAAATTCGAACCCCTTCTATTATTGCCGATCGGCTTCGGCGGCATACTTGCCAATATTCCCCTTGCAGGGATCGCCGAGCATACCGGATTTATCGGTATGATATACGGTGTCGGTATCGATACCGGTATTTTCCCTCTGCTCATTTTTATGGGCGTCGGAGCAATGACCGATTTCGGCCCGCTGCTTGCAAACCCGAAGACGGCCCTGCTCGGAGCGGCCGCGCAGTTTGGAATTTTCACCACCCTGCTCGGTGCACTGGCATTGGGGACCCTTCCAATGTTCGACTTTAACCTTGCCGATGCAGCGGCAATCGGAATCATCGGTGGTGCCGATGGACCAACCTCCATTTTTCTCGCAAGCCAGTTATCGCCGCGATTATTGGGGGCCATTGCCGTAGCGGCCTACAGCTATATGGCCCTGGTGCCGATCATACAGCCGCCCATCATGAAACTGCTCACGACCAAGGAAGAGCGATCCATCAAGATGGAGCAACTCAGGCCGGTATCCAAGAAGGAAAAAATTATTTTTCCCATTGCCGTCCTCGGTATCTGTATCATTCTTTTGCCCAGCGCCACACCACTTATTGGTATGTTGATGTTCGGTAACCTGCTCAAGGAGTCTATGGTCACCGACCGGCTCTCCAATGCTGCGCAGAACGAACTGATGAACATTGTCACCATCTTGCTGGGACTTACCGTAGGTTCGAAACTTCAGGCCGATAAGTTCCTCAATTTCGAAACGCTCGGGATTCTCATCTTGGGACTTATTGCCTTTTCTATCGGTACCGCTACAGGTGTGCTGCTTGCAAAGTTGATGAACAAGCTCAGCAAAAAGCATCCGATCAATCCCCTTATTGGTGCCGCAGGTGTATCTGCAGTGCCAATGGCCGCCAGAGTTGCCAACAAGGTAGGAAAAGAAGCAAATCCTCAGAACTACCTTTTGATGCACGCCATGGGGCCAAACGTTGCAGGTGTTATCGGATCCGCCGTTGCGGCCGGTGTCCTGCTTTCCATTGTCCCTGTGATGATGGGTGGCTGATACGCATAATATTTCAAGCCAATTTATACAAGGGCTGACTGAGAATCAATCTTGGTCAGCCCTGTTTTTTGTCTCTCCTACTCGATACAAGAATTCTTCCAAGTTTGGGCCGTTTATGAAGTTGGTACCGTAGACGGTAATGAGCATCGGGTCTCCGAATGCATGTATAGTTTGTGTGAGAATTTCTAGAAATAGTGATCTATACATTTGGTTATATGTTTACGATATATACATTTTGAGTGTATTATGTATATAATGTAAACTGTAAAACTAAACCAAAAGGATGGATGGAAGAATGAAGAAATTCTGGATTCTCCCGGTGTTACTCCTGTCGATGGGCCTCGCTGGTTGCAACATGTTTGGTAATGACGGGGACGACGAGGATACTGAAGCGTATCCCATCGCAGGCTCCTGGGTTAACGACTCTCCCGCTACATACTCGTCTGATGTCGTGGAATTTACCTCAAATGGGACGTATACCATTTATAGCAACTATGCAATGGAAACTGTAGATTCTACAGGGACATGGTCATTATCCGATGGTATACTTACCATCGATGGCACTGAAACAGGCTCGATAACGGCTGTCAGCGAAAATGAGTTTACCTGGAATGCAGATACCTACTATCGCAAGGGCTATGAGCCTGGTGGCAATTCTTATGAAGACTTTCCCTTTGCAGGCTCCTGGGTTGAGGATTTTGCCTATACTCCCGAAACGAATGTCATGGAATTTGTCTCGGATGGGACGTATATCGAATATAGCGACTATGCAATGACAACCCAAAGTCCTTCAGGAACCTGGGCAATAAGTTCTTCAGGAACCTGGACAATATCCGTTAAGAGATTAGAGCTTGAAAGTCAAGCAGGGGGCACGTCCGCAGAAATAACGGCTGTCAGTGAAAATAAGTTCACATGGGATGGAAGTACCTACTATCGCAGAGGCTACGAGCCTGGTGGCAATGCATTGTCCGGTGCTGCAACCACACTCACGTTGGGGACCACCTATGAAGGTGTGTTTACAGAAAAAGATACGAATCTTTTTAGCGTAACGGTGGAAGATGGAGCAAGCTATGCAATCTCCTGGGATGATAGTGAAAATGGCACCGGTTCCTATACCGGAGACATAGAAGTTTCCGCATATAATAGTGATAAAACAACTGCTTATTTTTACCAGATAGATCATGGATATGATACACCGCAGACTATAACCGCTGATGGGACTACTATGTATATCATTACCAATCCGTATGACTTTCGTGGTTACTTAGGGGGGACCTACGGTCTGACAGTGACAAAGCAGTAGCATATTTTTGTTACCAACCCAAAAAAGTAGATAATGAGGGCTGACTGAGAAGCAATCTTGGTCAGCCTTTTGTTGTCATTTCTCCATCGTAATAGTAACTTAGGATATGAGCTTGAGTTGTTTTTTTAAATTTAATAAAAAAGGTGCAAAGGATACTCCCGTGCAAAAACTTTCTGAAACCCCCAAAATTCTTCCCTTATGTACCAGCCAGATAATCGTTCCCTACTATGATGTAGGCTTCGACTTCGAGCTTACTCCGGCTGCCGTTCTTCACTATGCAGAGAATGCGGCGGCGGGTCATTGTGCCGCCATCGGAAAGCCGATCCCCATGCTGATGAAAGAAGGGTTCATCTGGATGCTGGCCAGGGGGCAGATGGAAATGCGCCGGTACCCCCGTTATGGCGAAACCATCACGATAAAAACGTGGCTCAGTGAGCGGTCGGCGGTTCATGCTTGGCGTGAATATCACATTATCGATTCTGCAGGAACCCTTATCGGATGCTGTCGAGGAGATTGGGTCTTCATCGATATAAAAAAGCGACGCCCCTGCCGAATCATCGATGCTTTCATCCAAGGTTGGCCCGTGAATCAGGTAAAGGCATTGGAACGACCGATGAGCAAACATCCCCAGCAACATGACGAATTTAAATTCGAATTGGAGTTTATGGTCCGCAGGGGAGACATCGATACAAATCGGCATGTAAATAACGTGCGCTATCTGGAGTGGGCCACGGAAGCCATACCTCAGCAGTGGTATGAATCGAAAAAGCTTACATATATCGAAGGCAACTTCATGCAAGAAACAGGCTATGGTCGTACCGTAGTTTCAGCAGTCACCCCGTATAACAACGGCTTCATCCATGTAGTATCCGATAAGGAGGCCGGGATAGCGCTTGCAAACGCAATAAGCGAATGGAACGCCCGCTAACGGCTTGCCTTTCGTTTCTTTATTTACTACTTTTTTAGTATGAAAAAGAAGCTTCGCGTTGCCTTTTTTGATACAAAGCCCTATGATCGGCATTTTTTTGACCTGGCGAACACAGGAGAAACCTCGTATGAGATCACCTACATACCGGAAAGGCTTTCCCGAAGAACAGCTCATCTTGTAGAAGGGTTTGATGCCGTCTGCGCTTTTGTGAACGACGACCTTTCAAAGCCTGTTCTTGATCATCTTGTCGAAGCCAAGGTGCCGGTGGTAGCTCTACGAAGTGCAGGCTACAATAATGTCGATCTCCAGGCCGCCTGGGAAAGGATACACATCCTTCGCGTCCCTGCCTATTCACCTTATGCCGTTGCCGAACATGCCGTTGCCATGATGCTTAGTCTCAATAGAAAGCTCCACAGGGCCTACTATCGAACCCGTGACAACAATTTCTCCATCAACGGCTTCCTTGGATTCGATATGAACGGGAAGACGGCAGGTGTTATCGGGACGGGAAAAATAGGGCGAACCTTACTATCAATTCTCAAGGGTTTCGGTATGCGGATTATCGCCTATGATGCCTTTCCGAATGAAAAAGCCGCCGAGGAGATCGGTTTTAGCTATCATACTCTCGAAGAGTTGTATGCAGAGAGCGATATCATCAGCCTCCATTGTCCCCTGACACCGGATACACACCACCTGATCAACCACGAGGCAATCTCCAGGATGAAACCCTCGGTGATGATTATCAACACCAGCCGCGGCCAGTTGGTAGATACCGACGCCCTTCTCGACGGGCTGAGGGAGAAGCGGATAGGATCCGCCGGACTCGATGTCTACGAAGAAGAGGGTGAATACTTTTTCGAAGATCTCTCAAACGAGGCCCTCGACGACGATCGTCTTGCTCGACTGCTTACGCTTCCCAACGTATTGGTTACCAGCCATCAGGCCTTTTTTACGGAAGAGGCACTCAGGAAGATTGCCTCCACCACCCTATCCAACCTGGATGCATGGTTTGCCGGAGAAGCACTTGAAAACGAAATTTGCTATCGCTGTAATGAACCGGAATGCCGAAAAGAGAAGGCAGGTCGCTGTTTTTAACTAAATCGTAAAGTTTTCCACAGATACCAATTACAAAAAGGCTGTCTGAGAAATTTCTCAGACAGCCTTGCATAATGACTAAGAAAGCAGGGAATTAACCCTTGTAGTCTCCCGGCTTGATTTCGTCGCCGTACTTCTCTTTTGCCGCATTGATCTTGGCAATGGCCGCATCCCAGTAGTCATAGATCTCTTTGGGAGTATTGGCATCCATCTTTTCATAGAAGGCCTTGGTCCGTTCAAGCTTCTGTACCCATTTGCTACAGCGAAAGGTAAAGAGATAGGTGTAATCGGCCTCGGAGAAGTCCTCATCCAGGTACTTCTTGAAAAGTTCTTTCACATCCTTGTACAGAGGGATCTTTCCGGTAGGAGTATCGTAGGTCTCGTATTCTCCGTGGATTCGTCCTTCGGCCCAGTGGAGCCACACCTTTTTGGCAAGCTTACTGGTCATGAATTCACCCTTGGGGCCTCTCATGAAGTAGTTGGTGCTGAACACCTTGGGACAGTTCTTCACAGATTCACCGAACTTGATATTGTTGATGGTGTATTCGCCCAGAGGATAGGAAACAAAGTCCATATTCGCCATGGGAGAAGGCTTTCGAACCCCCTCGGCACCAAGGGTTGCGGAAGTGGTTTCAGATTCCAGGGTGGCGGCCTTCAGAAGAATACCGTCTTTCCAGTTGGGGGACTCTTCGACAGGAACAGTGGTGTCGCTGTCGCGGCCTCCGTACAGGATGCCTTCGACCTTTACGCCATCCTTGGCATTGAAACCCTTCTCGTCGATATTGTCGAGGTAATCAAGGCGCATGGTGTAACGGGCGTTACCATGTGCGACACCGACCTCGTTCCCTTTTGCATCCTTTACACCCTTCTTCCATTCACCGAAATGGTTAAGTCCCTCGTCGGGAGCATCGACACCCTGGCCGAGCCAGTAGGGTTTCTTGTCTTTACCAAGCAGAATGTTGGAGAAAATAACTTCCTGGTCCTTCATCAGATTTTCGTAGATAACAGGATCGTCTTTGGCGTTTACATCCTTGATGATACCGAACATACCGAACTCAACGTTTACGGCCCGGAATTCACCATTGATGTTGCGGAAATAGGCAATATCGTCACCGACAATCTGCTCGCCGGGAATCATGGCCGTAGAGGTCTTTCCACAGGCAGAAGGATAGGCACCGGTAAAATAGGTCTTTCTGTTCTTCTCTTTGTTTACACACGCCATGACGAACATGTGTTCACACAGCCAACCTTCCTTTCCTGATTTATTGATGGCAAGACGCATGGCGTGTTTCTTCAGCCCGACGGAGTTTCCGGCATACTGGTCATTCATCGAGTAGACGATGTTATTCTGGGTGTCCATGTAGATCCGACGTTCGTCAAGATTTACCGAACATCCCCGGTCATCGAGCTTTCCGGCGGAATGAATAAACCGGAAAAAGTCGCCTTTCTCACTCTCTTTCATGTTGAGAAAATGCTCATAAGCGGTGCGATAGAGTATTGATTCTGAATGAGCAACGTACCAGCTGTCGGTAAACTGGACACAGGGGATGGTAAAAACGCTGCCGGTAGGTCCTTCGGCAAAAAACTTAACCACCGCATCCTTTCCCTTCATGTTGTCTTTTGCAATGCCCATGATCTCCTTATAGCCTTCATCATAGGCAACAGAGTTGAGGGTTTTCATCTTTTCGAGGTTTTCAGGATAGACCATGTAACGGGTATTAACCTTGTCCCGGGCCTGATCACCGTAGCCGTCCCAGTGGATGGTCTGCTTGGAGAGGGCCATGGAATGCTCTTCTCCCTTTGCCAGAGCCTGATCACGAATGTACTGATTATCTTTTTCGCTGTCGTCACAGACGAAAATAGAGGCGGGATCGCAATGTTCGGCAAATTCGCCGACAAAATCGTACACCTTTTGATTCTTGAGCGCAGTAAGCTTAGCATAGCTTTCGGCGCTCATCTTGCTTTTCAGCAGATCGTCATATTTTGGATTCATAGAACCTCTCCTTACATAGTAGGTGTTCGTATTTTACTACGTAATATCTTACCTTTTTTTTCACCTTTATTTCAAGGTATTAACTATTTACAAGAGAAAAAGTAACACTCCCTTAAAGAGATGTTGACTTCCATCTTAGCCTGTCTCAGGATAGAGGGATGACGTTATTAGTATGGCTTACAAGTAAGGAAACCGAATGCTGGAACCTTTCGTGCAATCAGGAAATACGGATACAGGAAGCCTTACCCCAATGGAAGATCATAGTTGTTCGTGATGCAGACGCCTTCGTTTCTGCATTGCCAAGGGCCGATGCAATAGCATCATGGCTTTTTCGCCAGGAGTGGTTTGCTCTCGCTCCGTCGCTTCAACTGCTGAAAACTCCGGCCGCCGGGCTTGATTATTTTGAGATCTCCCCACCTCGACATATAATCTTCGAAGGAAGCAGATTCCATGGTCTTCTGATGGCGGAGACGGCAATAGGCTATCTCCTGGCTCATGCCAGAGGAATTTGCAGAGCCGAGCGGAACATGAGCAAGGAGTCCGCACAAGAAAAAAGCTGGCCCCGCTGGGAACTTGCCGGCAAGATGCGGACCGTGAAAGGGAGCAGGCTGACGATTCTCGGCTTCGGATCCATTGGCAGCGAAGTAGGTCGTAGAGCCAGCCTCCTCGGCTGTGAGGTCACCGGTATCAAACAAAAACCGACATCGCATCTGCCAGTATGGTTTGGTCCGGAGGATCGGCTTTTCCCAACAGAAAAGGAGCCTTTGGCCTCGCTTTTTCTGCGAATTCTCCCCAGCACCGACCACCTGCTCATCGTTTTGCCGGGAAATAGGAAGACCGATGCGATCATCGGCAAGAAAGAACTTTCCCTTCTGCCTGATAACGCCGGAATATATAACATCGGCAGGGGAAACGCCATAGAAGAATCGGCATTGATAGACCATTTAGCAGAGCACCCCGCAGCAGAGGCCTTCCTCGATGTATTTGAACAGGAACCACTGCCTGCAGCATCTCCGCTAAGGGCCTGCACCAATGCCTATCTCATGCCCCACCTCTCGGCCGCGGCGCCTGAATATCTGGATCTCTTTATCGACGAGCTGGCTTCAAGGTGCCTTGCCCTTGTTCATTGATTTCAGGCAAGGGCCGTGCGTTCTTCGTTCGAACGGGCAAGCTTCCTGGCAAGTAGTTTTGAAAGAAAAATGCCGTAATGGGGATAGTGTTTCATTACCTCAACAAAAGACTTTCGGCTGATCTTTACCAGCTTGGCATCCTCATCGGCAATGACGGTTGCACTCCGTCGATTATTTAACAAAAAGCTCATTTCTCCCATGAATATATCCGCTGGAGTCAGGCTTCCTACCTGATGTCCCTTGTGATAGACGGAAAAATGGCCGCTGGAGATGTAATAAAGGAAATCCCCCTGTTCTCCCTCGCTGAATATTTGAGCCCCCTTACCGGGACAGATAACCTCTTCTCCCGAGAACCCCTCCGGGGTCTGACGGCCGCCCCCCTCCGAATGGTAGACCGTAAAGCTCACCTCGTTTCCTTTGCCATTATAGGAAAGTTCGCTGCAAAATAACTCCGCCATCTTTATTCCACGACCGTGAAAAGCATAGGGGTCCTGAGATGCAGTCTTCCGACGCATCGAGGAAACATCGAAGCCCAGCCCCTCATCCCGGATTACAAACTTCGTCTTTTTCTTGTCGCTTTCCCAGGTAAAGCGTACCCGCTTTTTGTCGATCTCCGGATCAGTACATTTTTCCATTACCAGGTCGACCACGCTCAAGCCATGCGCCATTCCCGCGCTTTTCTCTTCATAGGTAATACCGCAGTTGCCATGCTCAATGGCGTTGACAATCAGTTCGGAAAGGGCAAGCTGTAATCCCATCTTATCCTCGGAATGTAAAAACCCCATCTGAACCAGGTTGGTAACGGGAATGCTCGCATAGATAGGAACCGCCAGGGTATCGTTTTCAATAAGGAAAGAACCGCTCATATTCTCAACGAGGCGATTGGATACCTCTCTCTGGAAAATGAGTTGCCAATTCTCAATGATAATGGAGACACATTTTAAGAGATGGCTCCTGATTCTGCTGTAATCAAGCATCACTAGAAGATTAAGGTCCCGAAGTTCTTCGGCAAGGGCCTTTTCATCCTGCTTTGAGGAATCGTAAAGTCCGATAATGCCGAAGCTGTGGAGCCAGGAGTCTTTCCTGACTTGATCTGCAATGGCGGATAAACGAATAACCGGATCCCCGCAATTCATCATCACAAGCTCCGGTAAGTCATAGTTCAAAGACTCCTGCACCCTATGCTCGGCGGCAATCACACGAACCGAGTATCCAATATTTTTTCCACCGTGGCGAAATGCCTCTCGAACCTTTCCCAGCACCGCTTTGTCGGAGTTCACCAATGCAATGAGTCCCATCCTATTCCCCTTCTTTCGTTTATCCTCTTTCTATAGTTGTAATGGGGAAATGATTTCTTGACAAGTTAAGGGATTCATGTAATAGATTAAGTATCTTTTTACATACTAAGAAGAAATCTTAGGAAGGAGACGGATATGGATAAGATGTTTGTTATGTGCCGGCAGATTCTCACCGGTCCGACCATTCTGTTCGTAACCATATCGCCATATCCGTGTCTGCAAATCCAGTAAAAAGAACTTCATAAGCACGGTTTACCGCGGTCTGTTACGGACCGCGGTTTTTTTTTGCTCCGTTACCGATGTACAAGGAGGTACACCATGTTTAACGACGGGCTTATGGATCATCTTGCGAAAATCAGACAGCAGGAACTCCTGGCCTCGGCCAGAAGTTCCAGGCCCGCTTCCCGACGTGGGAAGGGGCCGTCATTCCCCGGGCCAATCACCAGGGCAATTGCCCTCGGAATGATTACTCTCGGAATCAAACTACTCAGGCGAGAAGGCAAGATGTAACATGACGTTGGCCCCTGTCCGATTTTGTCACAGGGCAGGGGCTTTATGCATCGTAATAGCGTCTGACAAAGGCTTCGGCATTCTGAATTGATCCGCCGGCTGCCCCTTTAACCACATTGTTGACCATCAACATAAAACCGATACGGTTCCTCTCCTCTTTAATCCGTCCGGTATACACAACCATCCCCTTGGGATTGCCGTAAAAGGCATGCTTTGACTGGGGGAAGTTCTCTTGGGGAAGGTAGGTGACGGGATGCTTCGGAGAGGATGGTAGTGAGGGATCCATCAGGACAAAATCATCCCAGGCGTGTAAAACGTCCTCAGGACTCGGATTCGTCTCGAATTCTATCCACACGGACTCGAGATGCCCGAACATCACGGGGACTCTAACGCAAAAGGGAAAAATTCGGGGATCAATCTCAAGGATCTTCTTAAGCTCCTTCACCATCTTCTCTTCTTCCCCGCCGATAAAGGGAATAACGTTATCGGTAATATCAAAGGCGGAAAGTCCCGGATAACCGGCACCGCTTACCGACTGATAGGTACTTACGGTAACCTCTTTGATACCAAATTTGCGAAGAGGAGCAAGGGCAACGACAAGTCCCGTGGTGCTGCAATTGGCATTGGTAACGACGAAGCCGTTAGAAGGATAACCTTGTCGTTCAATCCATGAAAGCTGCGATAGATTGGCCTCAGGGATAAGAATGGGTACGTCCTCTTGGTAACGCATTGCACTGGCATTGGAAAAAACAAAAAAGCCGGCGTCCCGTAACTTAGGCTCCCATTCGGAGGCGAGATCAGCGGGCATTGCGGAAAAAACGATCTCAATACCTTCTTTCTTCATGTGGTCGATATCCAGCTCGTTGAGTTCAAGGTTCATCATCGAATGAGGGATTTCCTGGGGAACAACCCAATGCACCTCGTCTCCATATAGATTGCCCTTTCTGGAAGAGGAGGCTGTGATGTGGCAGGTCTCAAACCAAGGGTGGTCCTGAAGCATCCACATAAAGACTTGGCCCACTGCACCTGTAGCCCCGAGCACCGCCGTTTTTATTTTCTTTTCGCGCGTAAAATCCATAGAACCTCCTGTCGTCCAAAAACTTACCATTAAGTTTCATTATCTGAACAACAAATCGATCCTCTGTCAACCAACAAGGGCCAACAGGAACCAAAACACTTGCCCTGCCTCAAGAAGAAACGTATACTTGCATATATTTATCGCGAATGGGAGGCTTGCAAATGGGAGCTCCGATCTACAACGAACGAGTTAAGGAAAATGGAGAGGCCTACACCTTTCAGATATTCCGTGATGCAGCAGGGATTCGCGTCATAGTCTTTGACGCCTGCGGTGAAGCCCTTGCATCTTCCGTCCTTGCCGAGGCCAACGATGAGAAAATAAAAACGGCAGCAAGGGATTTTTGTGAAAATTATGCTATCGACCGTGAAGACAAAATGAACTATCGCGGCATTGCCTGTTAAAACGCGATGATGGATTTCCGGCAACGGATCTCTTTTTAGGGCGAAGGAACGTACTGAATAATCCCTTTAAGATCATTATCAAAGAAGCGAAGTCCTACGCCGAAGTGGTAATCAAAGTCATCCTGAATCACAAAATCCCTCACCCCTGCGGTCATATACAGCCACCGAAGAGGATTCTCACTTGTGGGGTCGAAGAAGGGGTAGAAGGTTCCCGAAGCGTCCATTACCGGACCAGCATCCCTGCCCAAACGGTACATCTGGGTAGACAGTTCCACCTGGCGAAGCGGCCGCAGATCAAAACCAATCCCACCGCTGCTTTCGATAATCCCCCCCCGAATGGCTAAGGGACCATACCGGCGAACAAGTTCTGCTGATATGTTTACGTCGGCATCGGAATAATCATCGCTACCCGGTGGAACGGTAACCCCGACCCAATATTCTTTAGGCTTTTCTCCGGGGATAAGGCGGAGTTCGGCACGGGTTTCCATTCCCGAGGCCTGCACCATATAATCACCCTGCAAGCCAAGCTCAACATTCATCCCCACCGTTGAGTCGACAAAGCCTTCAACATTCTCGGTGATACCGACTATTCGATGATAGAGCTCTTCATCATTTACCAATTTTCCGAGATTTCCCTCACCGTCGTCGATCTTTCTGGCGATTGATCGTGTCGATTCCAAAACTGCAGTAAGGGTTTCCGCACTTTTTCTCATCTCTGCAACGGCCTGCTCCAGATTCCTATCATTCTCAGCCAACATCGTATCCAGCCGCTCGGTAAGACGAGCAGTATGGTCGAGAATGGTGGAAATATTGTCGCTTTCCGCCTCGCTCTGGGCATTTAGACGTTCGGCAACGGCAGCTATATCGGTCATTGCCGAACGAAGGATGAGAAGGTTTTGCTGCACAAGATCTCCCGTGACCGCCACGGTGCTCTTTGCAGAAACAAGGATGTCGTTCATTTCCGAATAGCCTGAGTTGTTCATGAATGTTCGAAACTCCGCAAGGAGCTGCTCCAGTTCCTCCGCCACCTTCTGGGTTGATTCAAAGGCCTTATTCATCGCCGTGGAGCTCTCGACATACCGGACGACCCCATTGGGAGGAATTATTCCCGTATTCATGTTTCCAGGCACAATGGAAACGATCGAGTTTCCGAGAATCGAGTCCATCTTTTTCACTACCCGGGCATCCTGATAGATGGGAACCTCGGCATTCACCTCCATGGTGACCTTTGCTTTTCCGTCTTCAAGTACGATCTTCGTAACCTTTCCGATGTTTACCCCGGAAAGTCGGACGAGGCTCTCGGGTAAGAGGCCGCTGGCATCATCCATATAGGCATGAATCAACTTTGTCTCATCCGCATCAATCGCTTCCACGGTCTGCATGATGTAGACAATAGAAACAGTACCGGTGATAGCAACAAAGAGCCCTATTTTCAGGAGTCTCGACATTGGTTGTCCTCATAAGCGTCAAAGTTGGTAAAGGAATACTCGAGAAATTTACGCAAAACAGGGTGATTCGATCGTGCAAGTTCTCCCGGTTTTCCTTTAGCCGCAATCTTTCCATCGGCAAGAAACGCAATGGTATCGGCATAGGCGAACATGCCGGCAATATCATGACTGATAACGATACAGGTCATCCCCAACTCCCGGTTAACTCTGCTTATTAACTCATTAATGCTTTCGGACAAAACCGGATCAAGCCCCGTAGTGGGTTCGTCAAAAAGAAGAATATCGGGTTCGGGCGCCAAGGTGCGGGCGAAACCCACGCGTTTTCGCATACCACCGGAGAGTTCGGCAGGAAACTTTTTTTCAATCCCTTCAAGATCTACCCAGGAAAGCATCTCCCGTACCCGCTCCCGGATTTTTTTTCGGTCTTTTATTCCCAGCATCTCCCGCAAGGGAAAAGCTATATTCTGTTCCACGGTCATGGAATCAAAAAGCGCAGCATTCTGAAAAAGATAACCGAATCGCCGCCGGGCCTCTAAAAGCTCTTTTTCTTCCATCGCTTCCATAGGTTTTCCGTCAAGTGCAATGGAACCCTCATCAGCTTGAAGAATTCCGTTGACCGTTTTCAAGAGAACGCTTTTGCCGGTCCCGCTCTGGCCTATAATGGCGGTTACTTTCTTTGCTTCAAAATCAAGATCAATACCGTCAAGGACGATATTAGCTCCGAATCGTTTTTTCAGGCCAGAAATATGAATAATTTTAGCCATAAATTCGCCGTCAATAAAGTATTTTAAGCATGATATCGGACATAATATAGTCGGAAACGAGCACCGCGACGGAAGCGGTAACAACAGCCTTTGTCGAAGCTGTCCCTACCTCCTTGGAACCTCCGCTGGTCGTAAAACCGAAAAAACAACAGATTAGACTCACGAGGGCACCCATTATCGCTGCTTTTATAAAACCGGACCAAATATCGACGGGATCGACAAAGCGATATAGTTGATCAAGATAACCGGCGGGGTCCACCCCCTTCATGTGGATCGAAACAACATAACTGCCCAGCACACCGACCACGTTCGATAGGGCCGTAAGAATAGGGAATACAATGATCGATCCTATGATCCTTGGAACCACAAGATATTGAATAGGGTTGACCGACATCGTTTCCATGGCATCGATTTGCTCGCTTACCCGCATGGTACCTATCTCGGCAGCCATTGCAGAACCGTTTTTCGCTACAAGCATCAGACTGGTAAAAACAGGTGCAAGCTCTCTGCCCATAGTCATAGCGACGGCCGATCCGACCATGGTCTCCGCGCGAAACATGGCCATAAGATCGGTAACCTGCAATGAAAAAATCATTCCAATGGAAAGACTGGAAAGAGCGATAATCAGAACCGAATCGACACCAATGTGCTCTGCCTGCTCAAGAACAAGCCCAGGCCTCCATGGACGTCGAAATGTCCAGCGAAAAGAATCTAAAGCAAAAAGGCAAAAAGAACCAAATTGCTCAAAGGTTCGAACAAGTCTCCGCTCCATGGAGTAAAAATACTACCATCATGTTAGAAAACCAACAGGTAAATATTAAATCAAGCTATTCCGCTAGCCGCTTTTTCTTCTTCTCCGGCATCAGATAGAAAATAGCCGGTTCGAATACAGGTTTCAAACAACTCTCTACTAAGCATATCGGTGGTTTCAGAGCTCCCCCACTCATCTTCACGGATCATCCGTATCCGATAACCTTCGGAACTTTGCTGGAGAACTTCCACAAAGGTCTTCTTATTTCCCGTTCCCTTTATTCGATAGCGCTGCATTGGCAATCCTCCTGTTGTATCTATTTTCGGCAGCTATTGCTCGGTCTTGACTCCGGGAATTCCACTATCGATACTAGATAGCATGAAAGCGCAACAGAAACAGAAAAGAGGCATAGGATATAGGTTAATGATGGTCATAGTCCCCCTTGTCTCAATCGTTGTACTGGTAATTGGAATTCTCGACACGAAACGGATTACCGGAAATCAGCTGGAACTGACCAATCAACTCATCGATGCCCAGACCCGCCAATATAAGCTTATTCTCGAAGAGTTTATCAATGAGCATGTCGAACGGCTGACGAAAGTAGCGGCCGCATTCTCCGGCAAAGAGCACGTCAACGCCGAAGCCCTCCGGACCGAGGCCAGTCTTATCCACCGTTTTGTTCCCGATGTTACGACAGATAATTTCTTCTATGTAAATGAGGAGGGAATACTGCGGCAGGGAGATCTCAGACTCGATGTCTCCGACCGTGACTATTTCACAAAGGCAAAGGAAAGCGGAAAACCCGCCATAGGTAACGTTCTCATCAGCAGAGAAGATGGGAAATCGCTCATTACCGGCTTTTCCGCTCCCATCATCGGTTCAGGTGGGCAGTTTCAGGGAGTCCTGGCAGAAGCTCTCAATCTCACCGAACTCCAACAGAAATTTAGCGATATGGATCTTGCAGGAGCCAGCTACTTTTACCTTTTTGATCCGCAGGGAACCGTCATCGCCCACACAAATCATGATTTCGTCGGGAAAAAGGTACAAGACATCATCCCTCCTTCCCTTCTCAAACGCTTTCAGGAAACACTTTTCGTACAAGATTCAGGAAACATCGAATACAGCTTCAACGGTACCAGCGTCATTGCCCACTATAAAACTATAACTCCGTCAAATTGGAAGATTGCCGTTGCATTTGATAAGCAGATCATTATTGACAAAAGAAATCAGGCTATTCTTTTCGCTCTCGGCCAGTTTTTGATTGCAGGTGGAGGTACGATTTTGTTGATCTTCCTGCTGATCAGACCGGTAACGCGAAGGATTAAACGAGTTGGAGGGCGTCTCGACGAAATCAGCAAGGGAGAGGGAGATCTTACCAGAAGAGTGTACGTCTCTTCCGACGACGAACTTGCCGACCTTGCCGAGGCATTCAACCAATTCGCAGAGACGATGAGGGAAATGATCGGAAGCATCAAATTCGAAACAAGAAAACTTCTTGCTGTCGGAGAAGAGCTTTCCGCTAATACAGAGCAAAGTGCGGCATCGATAAACGAAATCACTGCAACGATCGAAAGCATCTCCGAACTCTCGGAGAGCCAGAGCGAAAGTGTCGGGAAAGCATCATCTTCCGTAGATCAGATAACCGGCGCCATTAATAATCTTGGAGAGCTTATCGAGCGGCAGGCTACAAGCGTAACAGAGTCCTCTTCCGCCATTGAAGAGATGATTGCAAACATCAGAAGCCTTGCCGAGCATACCGAACAAATTGGAACGCATATGGAATCTCTCGTCGACGCCTCCCGTAACGGCAAAGAAAAGCAGCGGGAAACCGACGAGTTGATAGCCCAGGTGGCGGAACGATCGAAAAAGCTACAGGAAACCAACGTGGTTATTGCAAAGGTGGCCGCCCAAACAAACCTCCTTGCCATGAATGCAGCCATCGAAGCAGCTCATGCAGGAGATGCAGGAAGAGGATTTGCCGTGGTTGCCGAAGAAATTCGAAGGCTTGCCGAACAATCTTCAGGACAGTCAAAGGGAATCAAATCGAGCCTTGGGGAGATCAAAACCTTCATCGACCGCATCGTGGAATCCAGCACGGAAACAGGCTCCGCTTTCGAATCGGTACTGGAAGCCGTGGAAACAGTCAGAAACCTTATAGAAGAAGACAGAGCCGCCATGCAGGAACAGGCATCCGGGGGGAGGCAGGTCCTCGAAGCGCTGACGGAAATCAACAACATTACCGAACAGGTACGACAGGGAAGCGAAGAGATGAAGGAAGGCGGTACGGCCATCCTCAAAAATATCGGTTCGGTTTCACGACTCAGTCAGGAGATGCAATCGAGCCTATCCGAGATTAACAATAGTGCGGTGGAAATCAACCATGCCATAGAAGAAGTACGGGAACTCACCCGCTCCAACAAAGAGGGAATAGAACTGGTAGGAAATAGTGTCGGCCGTTTCAAGACTGAAGAAGAAACACATGAAGAAGAGATAAACAAAGAGAAGCCAGAAGAAACATAAAGGCGGGCTTTGCCCGCCTTTCATCGCCATAAAAATCGCTTAGAAGCGGGGTCTTCTTTCCCGTTCCTTGGCTTCGTTTACACGCAGTTCTCTACCGTCAAGAGAAGTGCCGTCGAGAGCAGAAATCGCCGCTTCGGCTGCATCCATCTCTTCCATCTCAACGAATCCGAATCCCTTGCTCTGACCCGTGTACCGATCGGTAATAATGTTCACGCTGTTAACCTGACCATACTGACCGAAAAGATCCTGAAGACTCTCCTCTCGAGTCGAATAATTCAGGTTCCCAACATAGATTTTTTTAGCCATAAAAGCTCCTTTGTGTCTCTACACTATAGAGAAGCACAGTACTGATTTCCTCTGTTTCGCGATTAGTCAATTGGCAGGATGTTCAGGTGAAGCATGAAAACGACAGGCTACCGAAAAGGTCCAGAAACAATTGCAACCGAAGAAAAGAAGTTACTTACTGTATAGCATGCCCCGGGGCATACGTCAAGGCTTCTTTTTCTACCAAAAAAAGCCGCTCTGTTGAGCGGCTTCTGCCCGGAAGAGGACTCGAACCTCCATGCTCCATTGAGCACCAGACCCTGAACCTGGCGTGTCTACCAATTTCACCATCCGGGCATATTGTGGACAGATAGTACAAATTTCATCACGAGATGTCAAGGCGTCGGGAGGATCCTGCCTCCCGACATACACTCACTATCTATTCCCATCGTCCCCGGTCGTCTCTGTGATTATCACGAAGCGATCTGACGATCCGGCCGACCACTCTATCAAGCTGAGGTTTGAAAAAATATCCCAAAACAACTCCGACAAGAATCCAGAAAATCATTATGCATCCTCCCTGACAATTTCGATCTTGATTCCATCTTTTGTTTCGATGATCTCGTTCGGCGGGATGACGACCCTAAGGACGCCGTTTATGAAGGTTGCCTTTACCTTTTCCCGGTCGTACTTATCTTCGGGAACAAAATAGCGCTGTGCCTCAATCGCTTTGAGTTTCAAGCGCCGTTTGAAATAATGCACTTCCCCCTCAGGCTCAAGGTTCGGGCTCTTTGCCGAGAAGATCATATAGTCTCCCTGGAAACGAAGGTCCAGATCTTCTTCCCGAAATCCCGCAAGTGCGAATTCAAGGACCATGCTTTTATCGGCTGTAATGTAGACGTTAACGGGGGGATATGAGTAAGAAGGGTAAAAATCGACCTTCTCATTCCAACCGCGTTTCATCTCCTCCTGAAACGACTCGCCAAAGTTACGAGTGGCTTCAAAGACCTCGTCGAGTATCTGTCCGAGATCAATGACGAAATTCTCTTTCATACGTCACCTCTCATTGAGCGTGATATCGGTCCCTCATACGAGGCGACCAGAACAAAATAGTCCCAAACGGCGGCTATCGTTCATCTTTAATATACGAAATCCACACAAAGAAGGAAAGAAAATATGCAAGTTGAGAGAGCGTGAGCCATATGCTTGGCCAAAGCTGTCAATTCTGGTAGGCTTTTCATCTATGCCAGTACGAGTCCTTTACATAGGCGAAATCGTCGGAAAACCCGGCATCCATTGCATAAAAAAAGCCCTCCCCCTCTTGAAGGAACAACATCGTATCGACTTTGTAATTGCCAATGGTGAGGGAGCCACAGGTGGCTTTGGTATTGGAAAAAACCATTCAATCCAGATCCACAAATTGGGAGTCAATGTCATTACGGCCGGTGAAAAGGTCTACTACAAAAAGGATATGGTCACCCATATTCCGAAGTCTCCCTACCTCATTCGGGCGGCCAATTTTCCCTACGGCAACCCGGGACGGGGATGGAGGACCTATACCGCAGGGGGGATGAAACTTGCCGTAGTAGTCCTTCTCGGTCAGTCGGGGTTTCAACGAGTTCATCCGGCAAATCCTCATCTCATGCTCCCTCAGCTGGCTTCCAAACTGAGAGAAGAGCATGACGCGATCATCGTCGATTTTCATGCCTGCACGACGGCAGAGAAGGCAAACCTCTTCTATCGAATGGACGGAGAGGTAGCGGCAATCTTGGGTAGCCACACAAAGGCTTTGTCGGCAGATGGACGAATTTTACAAGGGGGAACAGCCGTTATCAGCGATACGGGCCGAACAGGAAGCCTTTTTGGTATCGGAGGACTCGAACCTCAAACAGAAATTGGCAAATTCCTTACCCAAATCCCGGAACGATCGAAAGAGTATTGGGAAGAGCTGGAGTTACAGGGTGCCGTTGTCGAAATAAACGAAAAGGGAACGGCAAACGAGATTTACACCGTCAGGTTTCCGGTTTCCACCGAAAACCGTATGGAGGATGATTCATGACGGAAACAGTAACCATAGTTTCAATTTCGGGACGACTTGCAAACGTCACTTGTTTGGAAAGCGACAGTTGCAAAGGCTGTGCCGGTAATTCATTTTGCAACGCGAAAGGACGCAGCTTCGAAGCGAAAGTTCCCAGCGAACTGGCCCAAAGCCTTATTCCGGGAGACAAAGCCGAGGTTTTGATTCCTCCCGGAAAGACCATTTTTGCAGGATTCATGGTATTGATAGTGCCGCTACTGCTTTTTATTGCGGGATTTCTGCTCGCATCAATTCTGATTCCGGACTCGGGCGAGGGGACTCAGGCTATTATGGGAATTATCGGGCTGGGACTGGGCTTTTTGCTTGCCTTTGCTTACAACAAACTGACGGGAACCAAAAACCTACCCATCGTTGTAGGAAAAGTCACGGAATAGAGGCGGAAAATTCTTTCGCCTTTGCCGAAAGGACCGAAGCCATCTCACTAAGCGGGACAATATGCTGTATATGCCCTAGCTCCGCCGCAACCTTTGGCATACCGTATACGATACTGGAAGCAGCGTCCTGAGCAATGGTAAGTCCGCCTTTGCGGTGGATTTCGCCAATCTTCCGGGCCCCGTCACGTCCCATTCCGGTCATGATGACGGCAAGAGCCCTCCCTCCGAACTCTTCAGCCACCGACTCAAAAAGTACATCGGCAGAAGGCCGATGGCCGTTTACGGGATCGGCGCTTGAAAGCGAAACGACCGCCGCAAGGCGCCGCCTGTGCACCTGGATATGAAAATTACCAGGGGCAATAAGCACCCTACCCCGTTTCACCAGATCACCTTCCTCGGCCTCTTTGACCTCCAAAGCGCAGATTCGATCGAGACTCCTGGCAAATTCCAGAGTGAAACCGGCAGGCATGTGCTGGACGACCAAAATGGGAAGGGGGAAATCGGCAGGAAGCTCGGAGAAAACGGTACGCAGGGCATTTGGGCCACCGGTAGAGATACCGATGGCACAAATTTCCAAAGGTCCGGCATCCTGCCTGGCAACAGGAGAGGCCACTTCTCTCGGTTCAAGTTTTCCGGCACCGGGAACAAGTTCGGAACGCAGGATCTCAGGAATGATAGTACGCTCTACTTTTCGAACGGGCCGTTCGGCAGGAGAGGGGATCGGCCGCTCCTGATCCCGTTTTTTCCTTTCGGCAACCGACAGAGACCGGCGGTACTGGAGGCCGTAAGCATACACCGTTTCCACCACCTGCTTCTCGACCAGGTGGATGTCTTCGCTGACGGAACCGGAAGGCTTCATGATAAAGTCGGAGGCACCGAGAGACAGCGCCTCCATGGTTATCTTTGCACCGCGTTTCGCTATGGATGAAAGAATCACAACAGGAATATCAATTCCGAGTCGCTTTCGTTCTTTTAAAAATTCGATACCGTTCATTTCCGGCATCTCGAGATCAAGGATAATCACATCGGGGTTCAGCCGCGGGATTTTTTGGAGCAAGAATTTGCCGTTCATTGCTTTCCCGACAAGCTCAAGCCCTTCCGCCTTTTCCACCATTCTGCCGACAAGATTCCTCATCAGAGCCGAATCATCACATATCATTACGGAAACGATTTCTTTATCCACAAAAAGCCTCTGCTACAAAAATTTCCGATAAATACAGGCCCAGTCGGTTTTCAAAAATTCAAATTTTGTTTCCATACCGAACAGGGATTCACTGTGCCCTATAAAAAGATAGGAATGGCGGCTGAGCGCATCCCAGAATTTATTGATGACCGCCTGTTGGGCGGCCTCATCAAAATAGATGATGACGTTACGACAGAATACCACATCGAGATTTCGTTTCCCGCTATCGTTCTTCAGATTGTGGTAATCGAAGGTCACCATCTTTTTTATTTCATCCTTAACCGTATAGCCGTTACTGACTCGCTCAAAATAGCGTTTCAAATAATGCTCGGGTACCCCGTTCATACGATTATCCGGATAAAACCCCTCTTTTGCCGTCATGAGTGATTTCAGGCTCAGATCGCTTGCGGTAACCTCCCCGGAAAAACCTGCAGGCAACTGATCCTTCAGCATCATTGCGATTGAATAGGGTTCCTCACCGGTTGAACACCCTGCGCTCCATATTCTGACAACCTTATCACCAGCCTCACGCTTAAAAGAGACGAGATCGGGAATGACATAGTGTTTCAGCGTATCAAAATGAGCGGTATTTCGAAAAAACCGAGTGAGGTTCGTCGTTACCGAGTCGAGAAGAATTTTCATCTCCTCGTCCTTCATGCTGATCAGTTTAAAGTAGTCATCGATCGTTTCCAGTCCCGATTTTCGCAGACGTTCGCTTTATGTCAACATAGATTACGCGCTCTTTGAAATATTTTGTGAAGATTTTTTGCCTTCGGTAGAGGATTGTCCTTCATAGTTTTTACCAGGATTCAGAACCACCACATTAGATGGCGTCCACTTCCTGACGGATCGCTTTCCCCATCGTTCAGCATGAGAGTTTCGAGCAGCTTCCATCGTGGCGTTTCTCCGCTTGAACAGCTCGGAATCCTTGCCGGTTCTTTTCTCATTGGGGGTGATGTATCCGAGCGCTGAATGCAGATGGTGATAATTATACCAGTCGATGAAATCGGCCATCCAATTACGGGCATGATCTATGTTTCTGAATCTTCCCGGATAACCGGTGGTGTATTTCAGGGTTTTGAAAAAACTTTCGATAAACGGATTATCGTTGCTGACCCTCGGACGGCTGAATGAATATCGCACTCCAAGCATGTACAGCAGGGCAAGTAATGAGAGGCCCTTCATCGGAGATCCGTTGTCGGAATGCAGATGCACCCCTTTCAGGTTCATTCGAGTGGAAAGCCGATGAAAAAGATCTCTGGCCAGAGCTGCATCTTCACGTTCATGGATCTCCCAGCCGACGATTGATTTGTCGTAGATATCTATGATCACATAGGCAAACAGGAATATCCCTCTGACTGCTGTTGGTAACCAGGTAATGTCCCAGCTCCATACCTGATTCGGCGCGGTTGCAACAAGCTCAGGCGGATTGCTCACATTCCGTTGAGGCTTTGTATTCTCACGATGGTGGAGCTTGTTTTCTTCTTTCAGGATACGGTACAAGGTACTCTCAGAGGCGTAATAAAAGCCCTCCTGAGCAAGAATTGGAACGATCTGGTTCGGTGTCATATCTTTGAACCGTTCGCTGTTGCATGCCTCCAGAATCTGCTGTCTTTCCTGTTCGCTCAGCTTTCTGGGAACTTTTTTGGAAGCACCTTTGCGCCTATCGGTGGTACCGTGATTTTTCCAGTTCTCCAGCGTTTTCGCCGAGATGCCGATCATCCGGCAGCATTCCTTTTTGCGAGCTCCAGCCTGCACTACATCGTGTACCGCTGAGAGCACCTGCTCTCTGGTGTGCTGAGCTATCAGTCGTCCTCGTTTTCCTCCAAGATCCGGTGGAGTTTTTTTTTCAGTGCAATCAAAGCGGCCATTTCGGCTAACGCCTTATCTTTTCGGTTCAGTTCTTTTTCGAGCTGCTGTATTTTTTTCTTCGCGTCTTTCAGTTCCTGCTTGTGCTGTGTGTCTTTTTCAGTCACGGTCTCTCTCAACTCCTGCTGCCATAATTGCAGATGCTCTGAGTGAAGACCTTTCTCGCGGATCCATCCGCCAAGCTGCTCTTCCGGGACCCCGGCCGCTTCAAGTACAAGCTGAAACTTTTCTCTGTTGCCCAGAGCGGCAGGTCCTAACTCTGCATCCAGGTTCAGTATACCGTTATTTACCTGCTCTATCCAGTTTCGGATGGTCTGATCGTTTATGCCGTATTCCAGGGCTACCTCACGGATACTCCGCTTCTCAGGGGGTAAGACTTTTTTCAAGACTGATTCTTTGATGGCTCTGCTGTACCTCATACTGTCTCCATAGTTCTGTTCTCTGATGAAGAAATTAAATTCTCACATCAGGCGTAATCTATGTTGACACAGGGGGCGTTCCTTCAGCCTGCTTTCGAGAATCGTTCGATTCGAGGGGGAAAAGTGTATACCGCTTTCGTCGTAAATACGATCACGAAATTTCTTAAACTGTACTTCCGAAAGAAATCTTTCCATTCTGCTTCGTGCCTCACCTAAAAGTGTAGGGTCCAGCTTTTCCGGTGTCAATAGAACAGGTTTTTTCAGGTGATCGTGCTATATTAAAAATACCATGAAAAGATTCCTGTACTGCTTTTCCGTTCAAGGAATTGCTCTCGACGAAATAACCGAATCGCCCTTTGTGATTCTACACGATGTAAAACATGATATCACCCTCCCCTTGCAGATCGGAGCATCGGAAGCAAGTTCTCTTATCCTTGCTATGGAATGCAGAGAGAAGCAGGAAGAAGAAAGCGGATACGACCTTGCGGTAGAGTTGTTTCGAAAACATCGTTTTGCCCTTCGCGGCCTTGAAGTCCGCCGCAATAAAGGGGGTCATCACAAAGGAACCCTTGTATACAAGAAAGGTATACGGACCTTTCGAACCGAGGTCAACCCGAGTACCGGCATTGTACTCTGTGCAAAGCTTGGTGCTCCTATTTTCTTCGATAAAGAAGCAGCGGATGCCGCTGATTATGATAACAGGGTACTCATTGAACTCGCGGGAGGAAGTGCGGAGCTTCTCTATCTCGACCCGACCCATCATCCGATGCAAATCATGTAGCCGTGTAGCTTCCCGCGGATTGCGTAACAGCTCCCCCTTAAGTATAATCAACCCACATGAAGAAATACGTATTCGTCACCGGCGGAGTATGTTCCAGCCTGGGCAAAGGAGTCGCAGCGACTTCTCTCGGCAACCTTCTCGAGAGTAGAGGGCTGCAGATTCGTATGGTCAAGATCGATCCGTACATCAATGTTGATGCCGGAACGATGAGCCCCTTTCAACACGGTGAGGTTTACGTCACCGACGACGGCGCGGAAACCGATCTGGATCTCGGAAACTACGCTCGTTTCACCAATGCTCCTCTCTCAAAGGTAAACTCCATCACCACCGGCCAAGTCTACCAAGAAGTGATAAAACGGGAACGGGAAGGCCGTTACCTCGGTCGAACCGTACAGGTAATCCCCCATATCACCGACGAAATCAAGCGAAGGATCTATCTTGCAAGTGAAGATCCCGAGGTGGATGTTACCATCATTGAAATAGGAGGGACGGTTGGTGACATCGAATCCGTCCCATACCTGGAAGCAGCCCGTCAGTTCATTCACGATCTCGGAAAAGAGCATGTACTCTTTGTTCATCTCACGCTCATACCCCTTACGGTAGGGGGAGAGCTCAAAACAAAGCCGACCCAGCACTCGGTAAAAGAGCTGCTCGAAATAGGTATCCAGCCGGACATCCTTCTTTGCAGGGCCCCTTACGCCCTTGAAGATGAGATGATTCGCAAAATCAGCCTCTTTACAAACGTGGAAAAAAGAGCCGTTATTTCAGCTTATGACGTAAAGACCACCATCTATGAACTGCCGATTGTGTTCCATCAACAGCATCTCGACGAAATCGTGTTGGAAAAATTCGCCATTGAATGCAAAGACGCCGATCTTCGCTGCTGGACCAGAATGGTCGAAACAATTAAGAAGGCAAAAAAAACGGTAACGATCGGTGTGGTCGGCAAGTATATCGAGCTCCACGATTCCTACAAATCGGTCTACGAGGCCTTGGTTCACGGTGGTATAGCCAATCAGGCCAAGGTCGTGCTTCGAAAAGTCGACAGTGAAGAGATCGAAACCAATGAAAAGGCAGTCGAACTTCTTGCAGGCATAGACGGCCTTCTTGTTCCCGGAGGCTTTGGAGAACGCGGTATTGCAGGGATGGTCAAGGCGGTCAAATGGGCCAGAGAAAATAAGATTCCCTGTTTCGGTATCTGCCTCGGAATGCAAGTCATGGTCATCGAATACAGCAGATCGGTACTTGGCCACGACGATGCAAATAGTACCGAATTTTCTCACCAGACGACCTTCCCAGTTATCAGTCTGCTCGAAGAGCAGATTGACGTAAAGGCCTACGGCGGGACTATGCGGCTGGGCAGGAGTGCCTCGAAGCTATGCTCGGGAACAATGATATCTAACATCTATGACACCGAACTCATCTACGAGCGCCATCGGCACAGATACGAGGTAAACAATATCCACAGAAAGGAGCTTGAAGAAGGAGGCCTCATCATCGCAGCGACCACTCCCGAAGATGAGCTGGTTGAATCGGTTCAATGGCCTGATCATCCCTGGGGAATTGGGGTACAATATCATCCCGAATTTAAATCAACACCAATTCTTCCGCATCCCCTCTTTTCCAGTTTTATCGGTGCAAGCCTGAAACATGCGGAAGTTGAAAAGAAATAAACAAAGTCTATGCATCAAGGGAAGGAGGCTTCTCCTTCCCGGCTTTTTTCATGTTTCAGCTCTTCTTTTCATTGTATGGATCGTTGCCGCTTGCTCGGTGGATTACGAAAAGGCAAAAATGGCCGAAGACCTTGGAGAAGAGACGCCGGAAACAGTCATGCACGGTTTTAGGCAGGCAAACGTCATAGGCCATCACATTGTGTACGAAATAGAGGCTACTCAGGTGGAAAGTTATCCTCGCCAGAAGGTTCTAAAATTATCGGACGTCGATTTCCGGGAATTCGATCAAAACGGCGATCAGGTATTCCTCAGTACGGCGGGTAGCATGGAGTATGATCTCCGTGAAAAACGTATCGATTTGGGATCGGGGGTAAAAATTCTCAGAACAAATGAGAACGGTTCTACGGAAATTGAGGGAGACGCTTTTTCTTTTGATGAAAAGGAAAAGCTGATAACGGCCCCCCCCACATCCCTGGTACGCTTCTCCGATGAAGAGAGCGGAGGAGTGTTGGCGGGACGCGGCTTTTCGGCGGAAACCGACAGCGGAACGATCCAATTCAGCGGGGGAGTATCGGGAACATACGGGGAGGATACCCATGAGCCGTAAGACGATATTCTTCCTCTCCCCCCTTCTGATTGTCTTTTTTTCCATGGTTGCGACGGCCGAGGAACATGATACGAATGGGAATTCTTTCTCGTTTAGGGGGAATACAACCACCATCACCCTCCAGGAGGGGGAGCGGAAAACTGTTCTTAGCGGAGATGCCCGCATCACATTTGACGAAACAAGCATAAAAGCCGATGAGATTACCCTTTCGGGCCCAGATTTCCGTTATATCGAATGTACGGGGGCTGTCCTCATGGAGGATACAGAAAAGGGGATTACATTAAAAACAAAGAAGCTGCTACACGATCGGACCCTTCGCCAGACGCGGGGCAGCGGCTATACCGAAATTGTCGACACGGAGAACGAACTCAGCGCCCGTTGTTACTATTTCGAACAGGAAGAGGAAACCGAGACAATGTTACTCCAGGTGGGGGTACGTATCGACACAGTCAGCGCCGAGAAAGCAGTGGTCTGCCAATCGGAGCTTGCCCGCTATAACAGAGAGGAGAAGAGCCTTGAGCTGATCGGCTCTCCGTCCGTAGAATGGAAGGGAGACGAATACCAGGCCGACAGGATTCTGATCAATATGGGAAACGATACCATTGTCATGGAGGGATCGGTATCAGGCTCTCTCACCGAAGAAGAGGAGAAGGCAGAGTGAATCAGTCTCAAAGCCCGCAATCGGATATATTACGAGTGGAGGGCCTTGTCAAACGCTACGGAAAGAAAAAGGTGGTATGCGACGTAGGGTTTTCCATGAAACGGGGAGAGATCGTGGGACTGTTGGGACCGAATGGTGCCGGAAAAACCACCATTTTCTACATGATTGCCGGCTTCCTCACCCCCTCGGCAGGAACTATTTTTCTAAACAACGATAAACTCACCCGCTTACCCATGTTCAAGAGGGCCAGAAAGGGCATTAGTTATCTCCCCCAGGAAGCGTCTGTCTTTCGGAAACTCAGTGTCGAAGACAATATTATGGCCATTCTGGAGACAAGGAAAGAATTGAGCAAACGAGAACGGTCATTGCGCTTGGAATCGCTGCTCGATGAATTTGGGATTCAAACGATACGAAAGCAGCAGGCCTATACCCTCTCGGGAGGAGAACGCAGGAGAACAGAAATTGCGAGATCCCTGGCCATTGATCCCAAATTTCTCCTCCTGGACGAACCCCTTGCCGGGATCGATCCCATTGCCGTACATGAAATAAAAACCATTATACGGGGTCTGTCTGAGAAATCCATTGGAGTTCTGATAACCGATCACAATGTTCGCGACACCTTGGAGATTACCAACCGGGCATACATTATCAACAGGGGAGAGCTCGTCGTGAGCGGCGACAGGGAGACCCTTCTGAACGATCCCATTGCCCGTCAGATCTACCTCGGCGATTCCTTTCGCATGTGAATGCAGCATTGACAATTACCACTACCAGTAGCATCATACAGAAGTCGTGCAGTATCAGAAACCGGTATTAATACAGGAACAGAGACTCAAACTGAGCCCCCAGATGCTTCAGTCTATTCAGTTGATGGCCCTGCCGATCACCGAGCTTAAACTTCGTATAGCAGAGGAAATTGAACGGAACCCTGCCCTTGAGGTACTTGAAGATCGTTCGCAGGTGAGTTACGAGGAAATTGATCATTCCACAAGGTCAGAGGAGTACGATTTTTTCGAAAATAGTTCTGATCCCGGTTATTCGAAAAGCTACGACAGCGAAGCTTCGGATGCAAAGCAGAAATTTCTCGAAGGCGCCATTGCCCGCTCCGAGTCTCTCCATGATCATCTTTTGTGGCAGCTGAGGCTTCAACCCCTCGATGAGGAAGATTTTGCCGTTGGGGAAAAGCTCATCCTCAATCTCGACGACAATGGGTTTCACATCGAACCAATAGAAGAACTTTTTCCGGATTCCGAATGCCAGCGGGTCCGGCGCATGATCGCTCTTATCCACGAGTTCGAGCCGACGGGAATCTGTGTGGCCGACTTTCGTGAGTCTTTGCTTCTCCAGATTTCTCTTGATCCGGAAGCCCCACCCTATGCCGACGACATTGTTGCAAACCATCTTCCCGCGCTGGAGAAAAACAGGATACAGGAAATTGCCCGGGACCTTTCCGCTTCCGTCCAAGAGATAGAGGAGGCCGTTGCCTTTATTCGCCGCCTAACCCCCTTCCCCGGACGCCTCTACAGTAATGAGACACCTCACTATGTGGTCCCGGATGTTTCGGTACGCTTGGAAGAGGGAGAGTTCAAGATCTATCTTAACGACATAGAGATTCCGGTCCTTGGTATTTCCGCATTCTACGCGGGCCTGCAAAACGGAAAAAAACATCATACCGCGGACCATGAGAAATCGGCTCAAAAATTCGCAGGCGATCATGTGCGTGAAGCCGAATGGTTTATCAACTCGATACGGCAAAGAAATCGGTCGCTCATGAAAATAGCAAAAGCGATTATCGAATTTCAACGGGATTTCTTCCTAAAAGGCCCCAAGTATCTTGTTCCTCTCACTCTGAAAGATATTGCAGAAGAGGTTTCGGTTCACGAAACAACGGTCTCCCGCATTGCCAATGCAAAGTACATGCAAACCGAATGGGGAATTTACCCCATAAAGTATTTCTTTACGAACTCCATCAGCGGAGCAGGTTCTTCCGGTTCCCGCTTCTCAAAGGAGGGCGTAAAAGAGATGATCCGGGAAATTCTGGAAAACGATACCGGCAAGAAAAGGCTTTCCGACCAAAAAATCAGTGACCTCTTGAAAGAGAAGGGGGTCTCCATAGCACGGCGTACCGTAGCAAAATACCGAAACGAACTCAATATCGATTCTTCCTTTGACCGCTAAGTTTGATTTTCATCATAGAAATACTTATCCTGTATATAGAAGAAACAGCTGAGGAGGTTCCTATGAATCTGGAAATCAAAGGTGTTCATTACGATGTGAGTGACAGCACGAAGGAATTTATCACCAAGAAGCTGGAAAGAGTCGATTTTGCAAAAGAGTATATGGTCGATCTTGCCATCACCATCACCAAAGAAAAGCCGGGATATACGGTAGAGGCATCGGTCCATTTTCGTTGGGGACGATCTTCCCATGTTGCGGCTCCCCCGACACATGAATTGTACGAAGGAATCGAACAAATGATCGATAAGCTCGAGCATGTTGTACGAAAAGAGAAAGATAGGATCAAAGACCATCCCAAACCACAGGATGACGTGATAGAATAGGGGGCAATGAGAAGTTATACGGTATTAGACCTTCTTGATCTTGATCTGAAGGAACATAACGCCCTCGATTTGAGGTGCATAGGAGGGAGGCCTGGTCTTGCCCGTACCATCTCGGAACAGGAAATTAATCGGCCGGGTCTTTCCCTCAGTGGCTATTTTGAAGAATTCGCAAACAACAGAATCCAACTATTTGGGATGGGTGAGGCCTCGTATCTCACCAAACTCGAATCTGAGGATCAGATGGAAACGGTAAATAAAATGTTTACCTATCCTATTCCCTGTGTCATCTTCACGCATGGCAATCAACCGGGAAAACGATTTATGGAATGTGCGGAAAAGTCCGGTTGCCCGGTGCTTCAGACGCACCTTCCGTCCGGTGAGTTCAGCATGCGGCTCATGCGTGCTCTTAACGACATGTTCGCACCGAGAAAATCGATTCATGGGGTTCTTGTTGAGGTATATGGTATCGGCGTGTTGCTTTCTGGTGACAGCGGCGTAGGAAAGAGTGAGACGGCATTGGAGCTGATTGAACGAGGCCATCGCCTCATTTCCGACGATATGGTGGAAATCCGCTGTATGAACGGAAATATCCTTATGGGAGCCGGCAGGAATCCGGTACTTGCCCACCACATGGAAATCCGCGGTCTCGGAATTATCAACGTCAGTAATCTTTTCGGTGTCGGAGCGATTCGAGATAAGAAACAAATTCAGCTTATTGTGGAGCTGGAGGAGTGGGATTCTTCAAAAAATTATGACAGAATTGGTACGGGAGAGATGTCACGGGAAATTCTCGGTGTTAAGGTTCCGCTTCTGCAGGTTCCGGTAAAGCCGGGACGAAATATCCCGATTATCATCGAGACGGCGGCTATGAATGAACGCCTGAAAAAGATGGGTTACCATTCTGCTCAGGAGTTCAACCAGAACGTCTTGAAGTGGCTGGAGAGCGAGAATGCCCGGAACCTCTATTTCAACAAAAAGGATACGTTTTAGGAACACCGATGATTGAGAAGAGCGTTACTATCATGAACCGTGCGGGAATTCATGCACGGCCGGCGGCCCTTATTGTGCAGACCGCCAATAATTTTACCTCTGACATTTTTTTTGAAAAGGAAGATGTACGCATAAACGGAAAGTCTATTATGGGAATCATTACCCTTGGTGCCGGTTATAAAAGCACCCTGCAGGTTATCGCCGAAGGGGACGACGAACAGGAGGCCGTTGATGCCATCGTCCGGCTCTTCGAAAATCGCTTCGAAGAGGAATAGGAAACGCTCAGCGACCGGACTGTTTTGGTGTATGCTGTTTGTGCTTGTTGCTCAGACAGCTGCAGGCCAAGGAGCACTGTTGACGGCTCGATTAAAAGCTGATGTCGCGGTTGTGTCGTTAAGCATGGTAGAGACCTCAGAAAAACTTCTCGTAAAAAGTGCATATGATGGACAAATGGCTCAGGTTCGCTTCGACCTGCGAATCTATCATAAGGGGAAGGGTTTCCTCGGCATTGCAGGGGATAGAATCATCAGGGAAAAAACTATCGAACAATATGGCCGGTGGGATCCCTTTTCCGGCCGCTTCATCATTACCGATACCGAAGGCCACCAATGGACAACCCCACGTGCCGAAGAATATACCAAAAGACTGCTTTCCCTTTCCGATACAGTCATTACGGGGATAGCCCGGGACGAGGAGTCGTATCTTCTGGCCAGGGTAGGCTTGAAACGGGTAAAGCTTCAGGTTCCTTTTAATCTTCTGGATCTTTTTCTTCCCGAAACAAAAATCGTGACCCCCTGGGTCCGATGGGATTTCAATTTCGGGGAGCAAAGTTGATGAATCACAGAAGAAAGGGAGGAGACCTTCCCCTTGCATCTCTTTCCGCCATAGCGTTTCTCTATCTTCTGCTTATCGTCTTGCTTCTTTTTTTCTCCCGTCAGGTTCTTCAAGATCTGGCGGAGGGCGAAACCCTTACCCGTTTGGTCTTTATACCCCTCGGTATTGCACTACCTATCTTTCTCTTTTTCTCTTTTACCATCCAGCTCTTTCGCCTTATTCGGGATAATAGAGAAGGCCGACCGGGAAGCCGGTTCAAAACACGGCTTACCGGTTTTTTTCTTTTCATCACGCTTTTTGCCTCAATTCCCCAGGGGATTCTCACCATCACCTTCATCTCATCTGCCCTTGAGGCGTGGTTCAATACAGAAATGGAAGACGCCCTCGAAGGAGGTCTTTCGGTCGCACTGCGCTATAACAACGAAGCGGTGGCAGAATTGGAATCACTCTCCACTTCACTGGTGTTCGGCAATATGCTGGAAGCCGACGCAGGGCGCGGAGAAGCGAAACTGTGGCATTCCTTGACGGCAATAGCTCCCGAGCTTTCGGGCCTCCAGCTCTTCGATACAGAGGGTCGGCCGATCGCCTTTTTTGGTGCACCGGAGGCAATGATCAACGGCCCTTTGCCGGATGGCCCTGAAGGGGCTGTCGGAAGATATCAGGTGGGGGGAAGGACCTATCTGCGGGCTCTAAGGAAGTACCCTATTTTCCGGAACGAAAAGGTTCATACGGGCCAGGCTTTGCTCACCAGAGCGATGCCGATAGGCTTTGAAGAGGATGGGAAGGCCCTCACCGATGCCATTCAAGTCTTCGGTCAATACCGTTCCTACCGTTCTTCCTTCTCGATTGCCCTTATTTTGCTTTATACCATCTTTGCCGTCCCCCTTCTTTTGATAGCCCTGCTTACCGCATTCCATACCGGTAACGAAATTGTTAAGCCGCTAGTACATCTCGAAGAGGCCATGAGGCGGGTGATGGAAGGTGACTATTCCATCAGGCTTCTTTCAGAAGGGCGCGACGAGTTATCAATATTGGTAACCTCGTTCAATGAGATGCTCTCCGAACTGGAACTCTCAAGAGCGAAACTGCTGCAAACCGAGAAGGTAACGGCCTGGCAGGAGATCGCCCAAAGGCTTGCTCACGAAATAAAAAACCCCCTTACCCCTATTAGACTTTCTGCGGAACGAATTCTCAGAGCCTATCATAATAATCCTGAACAGTTGGGAAGAATCGTCGAACGGTCCGTCGACTCCATCATACAGGAGGTAGACGGACTTACCACCATGCTACAGGAGTTCAGAGACTTTGCACGGCTTCCCGCACCCCGCCTTAAAAACACTGCATTGTTGCCTCTCATCGAGGAAGTTGCCGCTATCTATGCTCCCGTATATCCCAATACGGATTTCAGCATCGCATCCCCGGATCCGAATGCAACAATCTCGGCCGATTCGGCACAGATTAAACGAGTTTTCTCAAATTTGCTAAAAAATGCATTCGAGTCGGTGGCAGACAAAGAAAAGGGAAAGATCACCATCGGAAGCGATCTTGTCAGAAAGGGGAATACCCATTACTGTAGGATATATATTGAAGACAACGGCGGAGGCATTCCGGAGGACCTGAAAGAAAAGGTGTTTCAACCCTACGTCACAACGAAAAAAAACGGTACAGGACTGGGCTTACCCATCGTGGAGCGTATCATTGCAGACCACAGGGGACAAATCTGGTTTGAAACAGAAAGCGGCATAGGAACGACCTTCTTTTTAGATCTGCCGACGGAGAATTCTTAAATGAAAGAGCATACCATCCTGATCATCGACGATGAACCGGGTATCAGAGCAGTCCTCACCGATATTCTCGAAGACGAAGGTTATTCGGTCCGAAGCGCGGGAGACGGCATTGAAGGCCTTTTAATGCTTGACGATGCTTGTGTCGATGTGGTGATCCTGGATGTGTGGCTGCCGAATAAAGGTGGTATCGATGTTCTCAAGGAGATCAAAGAAAAGCAGCCGGAGGTGGAGGTCATTATCATATCCGGCCATGCCAATATCGATCTTGCGGTCAAGGCCGTTAAGCTGGGTGCCTTCGATTTCCTTGAGAAACCGCTTGCCCTCGAACGCATCATTACCATTACGAAAAACGCCCTTGCAATCGAGAGCCTGAAAAAGGAAAATAAACGTCTGAAAGCGGGAATACCTCCCGAGGACGAGATGATCGGGAGCAGCAAGGCGATAAACGCCGTACGGGAACGGATTGCACAAAGCGCACCGAGTGATGCAAAGGTCCTGATAACCGGAGAAAACGGAACGGGTAAAGAGCTGGTGGCGCGTCAGCTGCATAGATTGAGCAAGCGATCGAACGGTCCCTTTATCGAGGTAAACTGTGCCGCCATACCGGATACGCTTCTTGAAAGTGAATTATTTGGTCATGAGAAGGGGGCCTTCACCTCAGCCGTTGCCAGGCGGAAGGGAAAATTCGAGATCGCCGACGGGGGAACGCTTTTCCTCGACGAAATCGCCGATATGAGCCTAAGTGCACAAGCAAAGGTTCTGCGGGTGATACAGGAACAGAAATTCGAACGGGTTGGAGGAGATGAATCCCTTACTGTGGATATACGACTGATCGCCGCCACAAACCAGGATATTCAGGAAGCCATAGCCTCAGGAGCCTTTCGCGAGGATCTCTTCTACCGCCTCAATGTCGTACCTATCGTTGTGCCTCCTTTACGGGAACGAAAAGAAGACATTCCCCTCTTGTGTAGCTATTTTCTCGAAAAGTTTTCCGGAAAGGAATCTATCCGTTCCATTTCGACGGCGGGAATGGAGCTGCTTCTCGCGTATCGTTGGCCGGGAAATGTCCGGGAATTGAAAAATTTCGTCGAACGTATTACGATAATGAGTGATGAAGAAGAGGTCTCTTCGGAAACCGTCGGCTTTTTCCTTAATGAGAAACGGAAAAGCGTTCGCCCGGAAGAGATGAAACCCTTTGCCGGAATGAAACTTTCCGAGGCCAGGGATGCCTTCGAACGCCGTTTCATAGAAATGAAATTGAAAGAGCACGAATATAATGTTAGTAAATGCGCGGAGGCTATAGGCGTCTATCCTAGTAATCTCCATGGGAAAATCAAGAAGTTCGGGATAGAACTGAAGCGATGAAAGAACTAACGGAACGACAGCAGGAGGTCCTCGATTTTCTTGGTTGCTTTATAGAAGAGCATCAATATCCTCCGACGATGCGGGAGATTGCCGCCCATTTTGATATCTCAGTGAGGGCGGCATATGATCATATCAAGGCACTTGAGAAGAAAAACGCCATTCGGACCGATCTTAACCGTTCCCGTGCGATTGAGGTACTCAATCGTGAAGCCTCCCCCGAAGTCCAGCCGGAGCTGATAGATGTTCCTCTTTTGGGAAATGTTGCGGCAGGTCAACCTCTTATTGCCGAGGAAAACTGCGAGCAGGTATTGAAGATTCCCGCATCGGCACTTCGTCCGGGAAGATATTTTGCACTCAGGGTCAAGGGTGACAGCATGCTGAACGCCGGCATCTTGGACGGCGATACGGCGATTATACAGCAAACTGAACAGGCACGAAACGGGGATATCGTCGTTGCAAGGGTCAACGACGAAGCTGTTACGCTAAAACGCTTTTATCGGGAAACCAACAGAATTAGGTTGAAAGCGGAAAATCCGGTTTATCCTCCTATCTTTACCCAGCATGCCAGAATTCTCGGCAAGCTCTGTTTTATTATTCGGGATTACACCTGATGGCTGCGAAAAAAGGGTCGATTCCCCCGGTTTTTCTTCTCCTTGGACCGGAAGAAGGAGAAAAGGCAGCCTTCATAGCAGAGATAAAAAAGCGCATTGCGGCGGAAGATCCCGGCTATGAATCCACACGTTTTTATCCCTATGAAACGGAAATCTCAAGCATTGTCGGAGTCTTGCGAAACGGCTCCCTCTTTTCCAGCAGAAAACTGGTGATCATCCAAAACGTGGAGGCGATCAAGCGGGATGATGCTGCGCTCCTCGGGGAATATCTTAAGAATCCTTCGACCGATGCCACATTGATCATGGTAAGCAACGGTATGGAGCGGGACATTGCCAAGGCCATAGCCTCTGCCGTTCCCAAAGAGCACAAGAAGATGTTTTGGGAACTCTTTGAAAATCAAAAACGCTCTTGGTTGGCAAACTATTTCGGACGGCAGCATATTGAGGTAAGTCCGGAGGCTCTGGACCTCATTCTCGAATTGGTGGAGAACAATACCCGTGAAATGAAGATTGCCTGTGATCAGCTCGCTCTTCATTTTGGCCCCGGCAGCTGTATCGACGAAGAAGATGTGGATGCCTTTATCTTCCATTCCAAGGAAGAAAATGTTTTTACCCTTTTCGCTAAAATAGGAGCATGTGATTTTTCCGGCGCCATCGAAGCCCTTCGGAAACTGCTTCTCTCGGGTGAGGGGAATCCCATACAGCTCTTCGCAGGGCTCTTGTGGCAGTTTAAGCGACTTCTAAGCCTGTCAGGCCTGACAGACCTTCAATATGCACCACAAGAGGCCTGTACAAAGGTGGGAATCCGAGGTAAACGAAACCAAAGCAATTACATTGTTGCCAACAAAAACTACTCAACCGATGAACTAAAACATATCATCGTGCTTATCGCCCGCTTTGACTCTCTGGTCAGAGAAACAAGGGCGGAAATGCAGACGGTTCTTACCGAACTTTTTCTTTATTATGTCATTATAAAAAAAGGTGCGGTACCCGAAGCCTACTGCGCCATGGGTAACCGCACCGCATAAAGCTCATTAATTGCCTTTACGGGGCAAGCAGCGAGCCGTCGACAAGATCTTCATAGCGATATTCGATATCGATGAGGGAGTGGGACAGCAACCACCGGACAACTTCACGGACCTCGTTCTCGGCAGGGAGGCGGGCAGACGTATAGGAAGGAAAGTGAAGGACTCCTCCGACACTTTCGGGAAAGCCCATTACCTTGATGATATCGTCAAGCTCGGCTTCCGAGAGTTCCCCATTCAGATAGGTCACGGCATGGTTATAGGCACCCCAAAAGGCCTTTATTTGATCGGCTCTTTTGTTCCTGGCATCGGAGGAGAAGACAAGGACCCCCGGGTTAATACCAAGATCCTCTGCAGATCCAAGCACCGTTGCGCCCGATGCTACAGCAGAGGAGGCCAGAGGCTCCGGCAGGGTTGCCCCCGCGAGCTTCCCACTGTTGAGCATCTCCAGACGTACGGGAATCTGAGGGATCGAAACCTTTTCAATGAAGTCCGAATCCTTTCCCTCGGCAGCAAGGATTCGATCGGTAGAGTACTCAATGATCGTATTTCGGGATAGGGCAACACTTTTTCCTTCCAAAGCGTCAATGCTCTCAATACCAAGGGCACTACTTCCCAAAAGCACATAGTCGCCGTCGGTCTTTGCCACCGCGGCGAGGCGAAAGCCTCCTTTCTTGGCAAAGGCAACGGCAAGCAAATCGGAAACCGCGCCGTCGATCTCTCCCGCCTGAAGGGCGGCATCCCGATTCATGGGGTTCTTAAAGGAGACAAGTTCAACATCGACTCCTGCATCCTTGTAATACCCCAGCGTTTCAGCCATCACAAGCGGAACGGAATCGACATCCGGCATGATACCGATTCTCAGAGCCGAAGCCCCGTTCCCATCTGCTTTTTCGGAAGCCCCGCCAGCAAAAAGCGGAGATACCGAACACAAGAATATGGCCACCGTCGACAAGGCGGCACAGACAACCTTTCTCATAGCTCTTCTCCCCAGGAGTGTATAAGTTCTCTTCCGACTCCGAGCTGTTCCATGACCCTTCCCACGGTCTGCAAAACAAGCTCTTCAACGGTAGTGGGGTGATGATAAAAACCGGGAGTCGGAGGCACAATCACGGCACCGGCCTCGGCCAGTGTTGTAAGATTTCTAAGATGAATAAGGTTCATGGGACTCTCCCGGGGGACAATGACCAAAGGACGCCGTTCTTTCAAGGTGACGTCGGCTGCACGGCCGAGCAGGTTTGAGACTGCTCCGGAAGCGAGAGCGCCCAGGGTTCCCATTGAGCAGGGAACGATAGCCATCCCTTCACAATGAAAACTGCCGCTGGCAGGAGCGGCAAAAAAATCATCAGGCTCATGGACTATGAAACGTCCTACGGTACCGGGATTATCATTCTCTTCTTCGGCCCTGTTCAATATTTCGTCGATAGCTTCATCAAGCCCCATACCGATCTCATAGTCGAACACCTTAAGGCCGTTGACCGAAGGAAGAACATGGACCTCGACGCCCCTTTTTACCATTGCTTCCAGCAACACTTTGGCATATATGGCACCGCTGGCACCGCTTATTCCGACAAGATATCGTTTCAAAACAAACCTCCCCGCACTAGGAAATCGCCGACAACGGCGATAAAAAAGACAAGGCCCACAATCTGGTTCACGGTATAGGACGCAAAGAATACCTTTTCGAGCCACCCGGGCCGCACAAGACGATGCTGATAGAGGAAGAGTACCCCAATCACTCCTACACCAAGGTAATAGAAAAGCCCAAGGCCGACCACTATTCCGAATCCAATCAGCAAAAGTAGTGTGAGAAAATGCGCAACAGCTGCAAAGACGAGGGCAAGGGTAACGCCGAAGACCGAAGGAATTGAATACAGCCCCACAATCCTGTCATGTTCGGCATCGCTGGTGGCATAGATGATATCGAAGCCCATGACCCAGAGGGCATTGGCAGCCCCGAGAAGAAGGACCTGCCAGGAAACCGTCCCGGTAACGGCCACCCACCCTCCCACGGAGGCAGCGGCACAGGTGGCTCCAAGAAAAAGATGACAGAGCCAGGTAAATCGTTTGGTAAAGCTGTACAGGAGGAAAAGGGCTCCGGCCAAAGGAAGAAGATAGACACAGGTACGATTCAATCGAAAAGCGGCAAAGACAAGAAGACCGAAGAAAAAGAGGGCGAGGAGTGTCGCTTCCGCAAGAGAAACCCTGCCTGAAGGAAGGTGTCGCCCCGCTGTTCTCGGATTCTCCGCATCGATTTTCCGATCAACGATCCGGTTCACGGCATTTGCGCTATTCCGGCCCCCAAGGAATGCAACGACAACCCACAGCAGTGTATTCCAACCGGGAAAGCCCTTTGGAGTAGTCAACGCCCCTGCAAGAGCAAAGGGAAGGCTGAACACGGTATGGCTGAACATCACCATTCGCCCGTAGGCAACCAGCCTGCTTTGTCGTTTTTCTTCTCTCAAATCCCGTATTCCTTCCATCGTTGATTGACAAGAGCACGAATATCCTCGCTCATGGTGATTTCATCAGGCCAAAGCCTATCGTGGCCCTCTTCGGGCAGGGTTTTGGTGGCGTCGATTCCCAGCCTGGTCCCGTAATGGGGCAGAGGCGAGGAGTGATCGAGCGCATCCAGGGGCCCTTTACTCAAAACCAGGTCCCGGGATGCATCGATATTGTTGAATACCTTCCAGGCAACCGTGGAATAATCGTCAGGCCTTACATCTTTGTCTACCACGACAATCATCTTGGTATACATCATCTGCCCCATTCCCCAGAGGGCATTCATCACCTTACCGGCGTGGCCCGGATATCGTTTCTTGATGGAAACGATGACGCAGCCGTGGAAAACCCCCTCAAAAGGAAAGGAAATATCGACAATCTCCGGCAGCTGTAACTTTATCAGAGGCAAGAAGAGGCGTTCGGTCGCTTTTCCTATAAAGCAATCCTCCATAGGCGGCTTGCCGACCACGGTAGCGGGATAGACGGGGTGCTTTCGCCGGGTCATACGCTCAAGGTGAAAGACAGGATACCGATCCGCCAAGGAATAGTACCCTGTGTGATCGCCAAAGGGCCCTTCGGTGCGAAGGGGTTCCGCGGGATCAACATACCCTTCAAGTATGAACTCTGCCCCCGAAGGGACACGAATATCATTGCTTCGGCACTTGGTAGTGGTAACGGGAAGACGGCGAAGAAAACCAGCAAAGGCAAGTTCGTCGATTCCGAGGGGCAGTGGAGCGGTCGCCGCGTAGATGATCGCAGGATCGCAGCCGAGAGCAACCGAAACGGGCATCTTCTCTCCACGCGTGCGATATTTCTCCCAGAGCATACGCCCGTCCTTGTGAAGGTGCCAGTGCATCCCTGTGGTAGTTTTGTCGAAAACCTGCATGCGATACATCCCCATGTTCTGCTGTCCGGTATCGGGATCCATGGTGATGACCAGGGGAAGGGTAAGAAATCGCCCCGCATCTCCGGGCCAGCAGGTAAGAACGGGAAGCTTATCCAGATCAGGCTCCTCCTCCACCGCCTGGCAGGAAGCGGTCGCCGAACCAAGGGGAAAGACCGCCGCAAATCGGGAAAGATCGGGAAGAGATCGAACGGCTTCCAGGGGATTACGGTAGTGGGAAAGATCGAAGATCTTATTCATAGTCTCTTCAAGTCGATCGATCGAATCGACCCCCAAGGCGAGGGCCATACGCTTCATACTGCCGAAAAGATTAATGGCGACCGGAAACTCAGAGCCCCTAGGGTGTTCAAAAAGAAGGGCCGGTCCTTGGGCTTTCACAACCCGATCGTATATTTCGCTTATTTCAAGGTGGGGATCTACTTCTGCGGAAACCCGCTTCAATTCCCCCTGCTTTTCCAGGGTCGATATAAAATCCTGTAGGCCTTTATATGCCATGAGTGCGCTCCGATTATTCGCTTCGATGACTATTTTTATCATGATTGTATCTATTTTTCTATAGTGTTATAAATCTTGGCAAAAGAATCTATTTAAGAATTTTCTAACAACTTTATCGTATTTTTATGAATAAGAATTAAGCCGGCTTGCTGCATGCGGCTCAGTTCTCGGCAAACAGAACTTCTGTCAGCTGAAACAAGTGAAGCAAGAACCTCTCGTGTGAAGGTCAAATGAACGGTCCGACTTTTTTGTTCTCTGGAAAGATTTTCGAAAAACAACAAAAGTTTATCTTTTAATGTCCTTTGCCCAAGTAGCTGGACCTTTTTATTCAGAACGACGGCTTTTTCCGCCAGATCACGGACAAGATTCCGGAGAATTACATTGTAATACGGGCAATCCCTTTGTTTTCTATTCTCTTTTGAAGGCAGGGCAAGGAGAAGTAGTATCGTGTCAGAAGATGATCGGATGTCAAGAAAATCATTGCTTGATGCACTACAGACAAACGCTTCTGCAATTAAGTCCCCTTTCCCCATTCTGGAAATAAGAATGAGATGACCATCCCTGTTGATCTGTGAAATGTCCACACTCCCTTTTAGGATAATGGCTGCTCTCATCGGTTTTTCCCCAACAGGATATAAGACTCTTTCTTTGTCTACCTGTTCCTTTTTCCCCCGTAAGCAGTTGAGTGCATAGAAAATGGTATCTTTTGTAAAACCGTCGAAAAGGGGAGCTTTCAACAGCAAATCAATTTCTTCTTGAGTCCAATTTTCTTTCATTTCTATCAAGTCTATCAAGAGCTAATTAAGTCAAAACAAACTAAATTTATAACCTTTCCAATGGCAGAAAACCATAAATGTCCTAATATGTTGCCGTTGCAACAGAATAGATAATTAGGTAAAGCTATTATACTTAAGATACCATACTTTAAGGAGCATGTAATGAAAAAAAGAAATATAATTCTTTTGTATTTAGTTGTTCTGACAACAACTGTCGTTTCTCTTTTATATGCAGGTGGATCTCAAGAAAAAAAACGAGCGGAGAATTCCTCTGTTATATCGGATCCTTTAACCATAACGTGTGGAATTCCTACGGCTCCTCCTGCCCTACCTCTTTTGCGGATGATAGAGACGCAGGCGTTAGGTGAATATGTTCATTTTGAATATACTTTGTGGACTTCTCCTGAACAGCTTGTATCTATGCTCCAAGGGAAGGAAGGCGATATGTTTGCTTTTCCGTTAACCCTTGCCGCCAAGTTGTATAATAAAGGCATAGGCTTGGCTCTTACTAATGTCAATACCTGGGGAGTAACCTATTTCACAACTATAGATCCTGATTTCAAGGATTGGACAGATCTTAAAGGTAAAACGATCTATATCCCGCTTCGATCTTCTCCTCCTGACTGTCTGACACAAGTATTTCTCCAAAACGCGGGAGTGGATTTGAAAAAAGATATAGAAATTATTTATTCAACACAGGCCGAGATCGCCAACCTCATGGCTGCGGGAAAGATTGAATATGCGACCCAAATAGAACCCCAATGTACCATGTCTATGATGAAAAACCCTGAGATTCGGTCTGTTTTTTCTTTTACCGAATGTTGGCAGGAACTGAAACAGAACGATACGGACCAACCGAATGCTGGTTGGGGCGTGCGAACTTCTTTCATTGAAGCGCATCCTGAACTTATGGCACAATTCGAGGCTGAGTATAAAAAGGCAGTCGAATGGGTCGTTACAAATCCGGCTGAAGCGGCTCAGCTTGCCCATGAAAAGCTTCATATGTCAGCTGCGGTTTTTGAGAAAGGAATCCCCCGTATGGGCATACGATATCAGACAGCGCAGGAAGCAAAAGACGATTGTATAGCATTGTTTACATTGCTTTACTCCTTTGATCCTAAAACCATCGGAGGGAAAATACCGGACGGCGGTCTGTACTATGATGGGCAAGACTAAGGCAAGCGTGACAGCCCTTGTTCTGGTAATAGGGGTCTGGGGCATTCTTTCTTTCATCTATCCGCCCCTTGTAATACCAACTATTCCTTCTGTATGTGTGAAAATTGTAGAAATCATGACACATGCAGATATGCTGCAAATCATTCTGGTTAGCTTTACCCGTCTTATCACGGCACTTACAGTGGGAACGATAGCCGGTTTTGCCATAGGAATTCTCTGTGGAAAATTCACAGTCTTTCGGGAAATCACAGGTCCCCTTATCGGAGTCCTGCAAGTTATACCACCGGTGGCCCTCCTGATACTTGCGATCCTCTGGTTCGGATTTAATGGGAAACCGGCTATTTTCATTGCTTCCATGGCAATATTCCCAATAATGGTGATCAGTGTACAGCATGGAATAATGAATATTGATCCCAAAACGCTGGAAATGGGGGAGACATTCAGATTAACGAAACGTTCCATGTTTCTCGACATCATTATACCGTCAATTCGGCCGTCATTGACCTCAGGATGGAGGATATCTTTGGGACTTGCCTGCAAAACTATGGTAATGGGCGAAGTTCTTACCACCCCTACGGGAATCGGAGGGGCCTTGTCTCAGGCGAGGATGAATCTTGAGCCGGAAACCGTTATAGCCTGGACGGTCATAACAGTTCTTATTTTTTATGTTATTGATTGGCTTACGAAGGGGAAACGGCATGCTTAAAATCAAGCACCTTTCAAAGGTGTTTAACGGAAAACATTTAAAGGTCCTTGACGATATTTCTTTTCAAGTCGGACCTTCCGAAATTGTCATAGTAACCGGCCCTTCAGGGTGCGGCAAAACAACATTGCTTCGTATCATTTCCGGCAATATCACTCATTTTGAAGGGGCGATTAACACAAGCTTTAGCAAAACGGGGTTTGTCTTTCAGGAAGATAGGCTCCTTGAATGGAAAACTGTTTTTGAGAATGTTTGTCTGGTAGCTCAGGACGGTAACAAAGAACGTGCTATGGAGCTTTTACGGGAAGTAGGCCTGGGAGGATTCGAATCCTACCATCCCAAAGACCTAAGCGGGGGGATGAGACAGCGATGCGCAATAGCTAGGGCTCTGTTCTACGGTTCCGATATCCTTTTGCTGGATGAGCCGTTTAGATCACTTGACCACAAACTTCGTCAGGAAATGCTGAAACTTGTGAACGAAATCAAGACAGAAGAAAAAACTGCTGTTCTTTTTGTAACGCATGATATTGATGAGGCTCTAAAACTTGCTGACAAAATTATTGTACTGACGAAGCGCCCAGCAAGAGTTGCGGGAGAATTCACAATTAGTACAGATACAAAACGAAGGAATCTCGATTCCTGTACATTTCAGAAATTAAAAGAAAAGATCATCTCGCTACTGGAGGAATAGATATGGAATTTATTCAGAAACTCAAACAAGCAGAAATATTAGAAATTTCCAAACTTCTCATCCCGTCTCCCGGACAAATCTTCAGCACAAAACTTGCCGAAAACAGACTCTTAAGACTTGAACTATATGCTCTGGCCAAAGAAGAATCCATAAGCGGCCATAATCTTTTGGAGACAACCCTTTACCTCGTTACCGACGGAATTTTATCCATAAATGGCAGAGAGGTAAAGGATGGTGATTTTTGTATTGTAGAAAAGTCTGTTTGCTCAGAATTGAAAGCAATAAAAAATTGCCAGGTTTTTATCTATACATTTTTTGATGAGATTGAATCTGAGATTTCCCTTAAGCATTTGCCGGTAGCTACTCCGGGAGCTTTGGCAGAATGGATAGAGGTCCGGGAACATTCAGTTTCCAGTAAAGCCATTATTCAACAAAAGGAACTTACATTAACTCTATTTGCTATGGATACAGATGAAGGTCTTAGCACACATGCAGCGCCAGGTGATGCCATGATAATTCCGCTCTTTGGAGCAAATCATGTCGAAATTGATAATAGACCTTTTGAGATTCGACAGGGGAATTTTATTATATTGCCCGCAGGAATTCCTCACTCCCTGAAAGCAATAACTCCTTTCAAAATGCTGCTCACCGTGGTCAAGGCATAAGCTCGAAAGTTCCGCAATAAGAAACAAAGCTCTATCTCTGTTTCTTCTGACTCAGTAGACCCAAAACCTCTTGCCGCCTTATACTCTGGTCTATGCTGGAATTGAAGCATTGTAGATATGCCTATCCTGAACATAGCGATACGGCCGTTTTTCAAGATATCTCTTTTATTGCAGAAAGAGGTAGGACCATAGCGATTCTCGGTCCTTCGGGCTGTGGTAAGAGTACCCTTATCGCCATGATCGCCGGCATTCTGCGTGGAGAGGGAGAGGGCACGATCAGCCTCGACAGCCGCCCTATAGAACGAGGGCATAGAGGCATAGGTCTTATTCCCCAGCATTTCGGCCTGCTTCCCTGGCTTAGCGTCGAAAAGAATATCGAAGTGGGATTGCAGCTACGCCGAGTGGCAAAAAAAGTGCGCATGGCAAAGGCAGTCGAAGCCGCACGAGCCGCGGGCATAGACCGATACCTCGACCGTTATCCGGCTGCCTTAAGCGGCGGAGAACAGCAGAGGGTGGCCCTTGCCAGGGCCTTGGTTACCGAACCCGAATTGCTGCTCCTCGACGAACCCTTTTCAAGCCTTGATGCGATTACCAGAGAGGGGCTCCAGGAACTACTCGCCTCCATTACAGACGAGAAGATGATCGTCGTACTGGTGACCCATAGCATCGAAGAGGCGGCATATCTGGCCGACGCGACCCTGGTGATGTCGCCCGGTCCGGAGAGCAGCGGTAATTTGATAGAACTGCCGCCCAAAGGTGAGAAAAACCAACGAAGCTCTCAGTTATATTTTGAGCGATGCAGGCTGCTGCGAAATGCCCTTGAGGAGGCATGCCGATGAAGCGCTTCTTTTCCGGTCCAATCATCGGCCTCGGCGTGGTTATCCTGCTGTGGGCCGCGCTCAGCTCCTTCCGCCCGGAAATCATTCCGCCGCCGCTTTCAACCTTTGCGCTCTTTTTCTCCCTTCTACCTGGGGTCCTGCTGGCCCATGCCGGGGCTACCATGCTTCGGGCTGTTACGGCAATTGTCGTTACCTCGCTCATCGCCGTTCCTCTCGGGGTCGCAGCCGGACGTTGCAGGCTGATCGACCGCGTCCTCAGCCCGGTCAGTTACCTGCTCTACCCCATTCCCAAAGTGGCCCTGTTACCAGTGGTCATGCTGCTTTTCGGCCTTGGAAACCAAGCAAAGGTGATCCTTCTGATTTTGGTACTCTTCTTCCAAATGATGTTGGCGATACGGGACGCTGCCGCCAACATTCCTGATCAGTACTTTACAACCATAGAGGTCCTGGGCGGCGGTCCTTTGGCGAAATTACGATATGTCATTATTCCTGCGGGATTGCCCCGATATGTAACGGCCCTCAGGGTGGGAACGGGAACAGCCCTTGCCGCCCTTTTCTTCAGCGAAACCTTCGCCACTCATTATGGCCTTGGTTTTTTTATCATGGACTGCTGGATGAGGATAAACTATCCGGAAATGTTTGCAGGGATCATTGCCATGGGCGTGGTAGGCGGCATAATGTTTGCCCTCATTGATCTGGCTGAATATCTACTTATTCCCTGGAACCGACAAAAATAATATATAGTGTTCGGAATCCTGGTGGTCAAAGCCTCTCAATTGCTTTTGTTGCCGCCAATTGCAGAAGTATAGGAACATACGATCAAGCAATCCTGGAAACCTAAGGAGTTTTCCGGGAAAGACGGCATGAAACCACCAGGATTCCGAACACTACTAAAATAATACTATCGACAACCCCTTGCCTATCGGCCGAATTTGCCCGCTTCGATGGACAAAAAAAAGCCGGCGCATCGCCGGCTTTTAGGGGCTTGTAGGATCCGGCCAAAAGGCCTTCAACCTAATCAACGCCTCACTTTGTTTTGAAAGAGAAACGCAGAACGTTTCCCGTCACTATGTTCTTCTTTCCTTCGCCGGGGCTCAATCCCGGCATATTCCGTAAGGTGGTTTCATGATCATTCCTCCTTATCAGTACTAGAAATGTACTACTCCTATGCTCGGAAGTCAAATTTCGCGCTGCTTTTTTTTAACAATATCCTGTACCGCCTGAAGCACATCCGCAGCCCCATCCTGACCGTTTCCGGCTATCTCTGCAATCTTGTCGACACTTGCCTCGGCAATAGCCTCCAAGGAACCAAAAGTGCTGAGAAGCGCCGCGGCCCGCTTAGCCCCTATTCCGGGAATCGATTCGAGGGAAGAAAGTTTTACCCCTTTCTTTCGGAGATGCTTGTTGAACCCAGTTGCAAAACGATGGCTTTCATCCCGAACAGCCTGGAGAACCCGCAGGGCCTCATTACCTTCGGGAAGTCGCACCGGTTCGCCGCTCCCCGGGAAATGAATCTCTTCGAACTGCTTGGCAAGACCGATCACTGCCACATCTTTCAGCCCTACGGCGTTGAGGATGGCCCTGGCGGCGTTCACCTGGCCTTTTCCTCCGTCGATCAGCACCAGATCGGGGCGTTCGATCCCCTCGTTGACCACCCTGGTATAACGGCGGGCAACAACCTCACGGATTGCCTCGTAATCGTCGATCTTTCCTTCAAGGGTCTTTATGTGAAAACGACGGTAACTGCCTTTATCGGGATTTCCATTATAAAAAGATACCATGGATGCAACGGGATATTTTCCGGAAAGCTGGGCGATGTCAAAGCCCTCGATCCGGCGAGGCAGCTTCTTTAAACCGAGAATTGTACGGAGCTCCTCCAGACCGGGAATATTGGCCTCAGCCTTGAGCCGCTTTTCCAGATCGTGCAGGGCATTATCCAGCACCATACGCAAGATACGGGAATGTTTCCCCTCCTCGGGGATAATGATGGAGACGTCTTTGTTCCGTTCATTCTTAAAAAAGGAGGCTACCAGCTCCGTGTCGAAGCCGCCGGAGGTAAAGACCGTTTCCGGAATATCCTTGAGTTCCCCATAATAACGGAGAAAAAACTGAGAAAAAGCCTCATCTTCACTCGAAAGGGCCCGTCCGCGATAAAGATCCCGTCCAACTAATTTACCATCCCGCATGCGAAAGACGGCAAAAGAACAGAGAGAATCGTTCATGGCGCAGGCAACATAGTCCCTGCTCTCTGAGCTGAAGTCGACCACTTCCTGATCCTTGCCCACCGTTTCAACGGCGGAGATGGTATCCCGCAGTTCTGCTGCCTTTTCAAAATCAAGACGGGAGGCAGCCTCCTCCATGCGCCGTCGGAGCCCGACAAGAAGTTCTTCGGTCTCTCCCGAAAGCAGGCGCCGTGCCCCATCCACATGGCGTAAATAACTCTCACGATCGATTTTCCCACAGCAGGGTGCAGAACAGCGGCCGATGTGGTAGTAGAGACAGGGGTGTTCACGCTTTTTGACCTTCCCCTTGCATTTGCGTAAAGGAAAAAGTCGTTCGATCAGATCAAGATAGACATCAATGTCCCCGACATTGGTGTAGGGGCCGAAGTATTCCGATCCATCCTGAATGATCCGGCGGGTACGAAAGATCCTTGGGAAGGGCTCTGCGGTAATACGAATGACAGGATAGCTTTTTCCATCCTTCAGGTTGATATTGTAGCGGGGCGTATGCTCTTTGATCAGGTTGTTCTCGAGCAGCAAAGCCTCATACTCATTGCCGGTGGTGATATACTCGATCCTGTCGATCCGATCGACGAGGACCCGTGTTTTGACATCCTTGTTTCCGCTAAAGTAGCTGGAGACCCGTTTTTTCAGGTTTTTCGCCTTGCCGATGTAGATAATCACACCGCCGGTGTCCCGCATAAGATAGACACCGGGACTTCCGGGAAAATCCCGCACCGTGGCTTTCAACGCTTCGTACACAAAAAAACTCCCGCCGAAAAGATACTTCCGACGGGAGCCTATGATCAACCCAAACCGGACTTTCTTCTCGTATAGATATCGTAGAAGACGGCAAGCAAGAGAACCAAAGCCTTCACGACATACTGCCAATCGGCCCCGATATTCATAAGAGACATACCGTTGTTGATGACACCCATAACCAGTCCTCCGGTGATGGCACCGATGATGGTTCCGATACCGCCGGTAGCGGAAGCACCACCGATAAAGCAGGAGGCAATGGCATCAAGCTCAAAGAGATTACCGGCCTGAGGCAGCGCCGAGTTCATGTATCCGGTAAAAACCAATCCTGAAAGACCGGTAAGTCCGCCCATGATAACGTGGACCACGAAGATGACCTGTTCCGAGTTGATCCCCGAAAGTTTTGCCGAACGGGCGTTACCGCCGACTGCATAGATATATCGCCCGATCACACTATTTTTCGTGACAAAAACAAAGACGGAAATGACGATACCAAGAACTACGGCAATCATGGGGATCCCCCGATAATCGGCAAACTTATAGGAAAGCAAACCGATCATGGCGATAATGAAGGCTAATTTTAAAACAAAGTAGCGCATGGGAAGAACATCAAAACCCCGTCGCAGTTTTGCCTTTCGCGTATGTATACTACTAAAGAGAAAAAGGACAATTAAGACAGCCCCGACAATCAGGGCAAGGGTATGAAGTCCCCCGATATTAAGTGATTCAATGGTAATCGAACCGGAGGTGATCCGCTTAAAACCGTCGTCCCGCAGACTGATCGGTGTCACATCGGTGATGACGTAGGTAAGACCACGGAATAGAAGCATACCGGCCAGGGTCACGATAAATGCAGGAATCCTGGCATAGGCTACCCAAAATCCCTGCCAGACTCCGGCAAGAAGTCCCACCACAATGGTAAGAAAGATAGTAGGAACGATAGGAATTCCGGCATTATAGATCATTGCACTAATAGCGCCGATAAAAGCACAAAGCGATCCGACCGAAAGATCGATATTTCCGATGATGATAACAAGCACCATACCCACAGCAAGAATGAGGATATAGCTGTTCTGAATGAATATGTTGGTGATATTCCGCGAGGTAAAGTTTACGCCCCCGGTAAGGATAGAAAATACCACAAAAATCAACCCAAGCATGATAAACATCGAGTAGTTTCTGATATTTTCCTTCGCAAGCTGCAGGAACGTCACTTGTCCGCTGCTGTTTGTTGCTTTCGCCATATATTTACTCCTGAAATCAGTTTTCAAGTGCCATATGCATAATCTTTTCCTGAGTCGCCTCGCTCCGGTCGAGTACCCCCTTTATTTGCCCCTCGTTCATCACGTAGATTCGATCCGCCATTCCGATTGCCTCCGGCATTTCGGAGGAGACCATGATGATGCTCTTCCCCTGGCTTGCAAGGGTATTTAAGATTGTGTAAATCTCATACTTGGCGCCGACATCGATTCCCCTGGTCGGTTCATCCACAATGAAAATCTCCGGATCGGCCAGCAAGCAGCGGCTGAGTACCACCTTCTGCTGGTTCCCGCCGCTCAGATTCCGAACGAGCTGCATGATGGTAGGGGTTTTTATATTAAGCGATTTACGATAACGCTCGGCGGCATGGATCTCTTCAAAGTTATTGACGATGCCAAGCTTTGAGAGCTTATTCAAACTTGAGTTTGAGATATTCGTCTTAACATCCTGAATCAGGATAAGACCAAGGTCCTTTCGATCTTCAGAAACATACCCGAGCCCATGCCGAATAGCCTCATGGGGAGAGGAAAAATCGTGGGACTCGCCGTTGATAAAAAGTTCTCCCTCGCATGAAGAGCCATAGGATTTTCCGAAGATGCTCATCATCAACTCGGTCCGCCCCGCACCCATAGGCCCGCAAAAAGCAAGGATTTCTCCCTTTCGAAGAAAAAACGAAGCATTATCCACAACCTTCAGAGCGTGGTATTCCGGATGATAGACCGTCCAGTTTTTCACCTCGAACACCACGTTCCCAATATTGGGTGTTTTGGGAGGATAAAGATGCGTCATATCCCGTCCGACCATATCTTTTATGATCATCGATTTATCGACCTTTTCCTGCCTGGTATCGTAGCTGCGGATCGATTTTCCATCGCGAAGAACGGTAATTGAATCGGCAATCTTCAAAACCTCATCAAGCTTATGGCTGATCATGATGCAGGTAAGACCGCCCTTTTTCAGCTCAAGGATCAGATCCAAGAGGTTTTCACTTTCGTCATCATTGAGAGAAGAGGTTGGTTCGTCGAGAATCAGCAATTCGGTCTGCTTCGAAAGAGCCCGCGCTATCTCCACCAGCTGTTGCTTTCCCACGCCCATCTTGCTCACGATGGTCTCAGGTTTTTCAGTCAAACCGACCTTTTCCAAAAGGGGAACCGATTCGACAAGCATCTGATTCCAATCAACGATCCCCATTTTTGTTTTGGCATGGCCTAAAAAGATGTTTTCATAGATTGAGAGATAAGGACTGAGAGATAAATCCTGATGGACAATGGTAAGCCCCACCCTCTCACTGTCGCGGATACTTCGAAACGAGGTCTCCTTCCCATGCATGAAAACCTTTCCTTCGTAGCCGCCTTTGGGGTATACCCCACTGACAACCCCCATCAGGGTCGACTTACCGGCTCCGTTTTCTCCGCAGAGGCAGTGGATCTCCCCTTTCTGAACGCTGAAGCTCACCTGGTCGAGGGCCCGGACTCCCGGAAAGTCCTTTGTAACATTTTGCACTTCAAGTATATATTCGCTCACACCGTTACCCTGTTACCCGATAGCACGATGACGGCACCCCAACCGGGTACCGCCATCGTGCCCATTCGACTGTTAATCGATATCGCTTGCGGAGTAGTAACCGCTGTCGATCATGATTTCCTGATAGTTGTCCTTGGTAACATTAACCGGCTCGAGAAGGTACGATTTTACAATCTTTTTGCCGGTATCATAGGTCTCTTCATCAAGACGGGCGCCCTGAATATTGGGGGTTTCGCCTTTCAAAAGGGCATCGGCCAGCTCGATGGCGGCGGTTGCAAGGTTTCTGGTATCCTTAAAAACGGTCATGTACTGCTTTCCGTCCCGAATGTACTGAATGGAGGCAATCTCTCCATCCTGACCGGTGACGACGGGAAGCCTGTCCACCGTGTTGTACTTGGCATCGGTCGAAAGCGCTTCGATGATGGCCCTGGCGAGGGTATCGTTGGGGGCAAGAACAGCATCAAGTACCACACCCTTGGCATCGTTGTTGAGGAGATTCTCCATCCTGGCCTTGGCAAGATCGGCCCTCCAGTTTTCGGTAGCAATCCTGGTAAAATCGGCATCGGAAGATGAAAGGGGAGCGGGTCCGACGATTTCAAGAGAGCCCTTTTCTACGTAGGGGCGAAGGACCGACATAGCACCGTCGAAAAAGAAATTTGCGTTGTTGTCGGTGGGAGAACCGGCAAAAAGGGTGATGTATTTGGGATTATCACTGCTGACACTCCCAAGGCCAAGAGCCTCTTCGATAGCAGCGCCCTGAAACTGACCGACCTTGAAGTTATCAAAGGTGATGTAGTAATCGTAGTCATCGGAACCGGTAATAAGACGGTCATATGCAATGGTGATGATATCTTCCTTCGCAGCATCTTCGATAACCGAAACAACACCTTCGTTAACCGATCCGACGATGAGAAGTTTTGCACCTTTGGTGATAAAATCCTCGATTTGTTGATTCTGCTTGCTTTGGTCGGCATCGCCGTAAGCAACCTCGGCGTTGTATCCCTTGGCGGTAGCATCCTCAAGAAGTGCAGCACCATCTTTCTGCCACCGTTCAACATGGGTCTCCGGCATGGCAAGACCGATATCCAGCTTCTCTTTGGAACTACAGGATGTAAACATGGCTACAGCAGCCACCAAAAGGACAGCAACACCAGCGACAATTCGTTTCATATAAACTCCTCCGAACATGAATGGTTTTCTTCAGTATGGGGGGGATATGAACATCTGCACACAGGAGAAATTTGTCGACTACTTCAGATATTTTACCTGTATCACTATGAAAACAACACAATAGGAGAATTTTGTGGTCAAAATTCTCCTTGTTGGTCGCGATAGACATCTTCAACCGAGTGAAAACCGTCCCGAATCACCGTTTCATCCATATTTTCCTTAAAAACAGCCCGAGGCATCTCGACAAAAAAAGGGATCTTGACCCCACTATCGTTCTCGACCATTCGATCGGGATCGGGCATCTCGCCCTTCGCCAGTTCAACGGCAAGAGCTGCCGCCCGACTCGCCAGTTTCTCGATCGGCTTGTAGACGGTCATGATCTGTAGCCCCTCGACAACCCGTTGGCACGAGAGGAGATCCGCATCCTGGCCCACTACAGCGACATCTCCGGCCATGCGGCGTTCGGCAAGAAGTTGTATCGCGGCATTTGCAATCTGATCATTTCCAGCCGAGATGGCATCGATATCGGTAGTCCGCTCAAGCACCTCCCGAACTCTGACCGTGGCTTCGTCGCCGCTCCACTGTTCAAGCCACAGCTCATCGACGATGTGAATCTGCCCCGCCTCGATATAAGGGTCGATAATCTCATGCAGCCCATCATTCACTTCATAGCTGTTGTTATCCCGTATCGAGCCGTTGACAATCAGATAGTTGCCCCGGGGTACCTTTGACGTCAAAGCCTTTCCGAAAAGACGCCCAACCTCGCGGTTGTCGAAAGAGATATAGGCGTTCACCGGAACCCCCATGATCAGGCGATCGTAGGCCAACACCGGGATACGACGATCTCGTACTTCCTTAATGGCCCCCGCCAGTAGAGAGGTATCGTGGGCGAGAACCACCAGGATGTCGATATCCTTTTCAAGCAAATAGTGAATTTGATCTATCTGGGCCTTTGCACCCCCGGCAGAGAGTTGGAGGATCACTTCTGCTCCAAGGTTCTTTGCCGCTGTCGTAAAAATTTTGATGTCCTTATTCCACCGCTCGATGATGAAGGTATCAGTAGCGATGGAAAAACCGATGGTTACCTTACCCTCCTCTTTTTTTCCGTTCTCTTTCTCCCGCCCCCCCCAGCAGGATGATAAAAGAATAAGGACGGCAAACATACAAACGGATTGAAATCTAACGTTTTTCATCATCTCTTTGCTCCTGAAGAAAGCTGGTGGGGGGAATCCCTTTCTGTTTCCGAAAAATTCGACTGAAGTAGTTGGGATCCTGATAACCCACCGCATAGGCTATTTCTTTGATGGGTAGTCTGTTTTCCAACAAAAGTTCCTCAGCGACACGCATCCGAACAGAAGTAAGATAGTCGATAAACGAGGCTTCGAGATGCTCAGAAAAGAGTCGGCTGAGATAGCTTGGGGACACGCTGCAAAAGGAAGCAACATCGGAAAGCTGCAGCTGTTTTTCGTAGTTTCCCTGAATGTAATAGACCGCTCGGGCAAGAACAGATGGAAGCTGCCGCTCCCGGTAGGGATTCTCAGCTTCAATTACAGCTCGAAGCGCCCTCCCCGCCCAGGCATCCCATTCCTCCTTTGTAGATAGGGCCATGATATCTCTGGCTGGTTCAAAGGGAAAAGCGGGCGGTTGTTCTCCCCCGAGGGAACGGACAAGGTCATCAAGTAAGAGGGTAAAAAAGGCAACCATACGAGCTTTGGCAACATGAAAAGGAGAGGAACGAAACACATTTTCGCTATATCGGAAAAAGGAAGGATAGGCATCATCCAAACTATGAGCCCTGGAAATTTGCCTTCGAAGTTCAAAAACCGCCTCCCAATCCTCACCGACCCCCTGTTCTTCATCATCTTCCGATACATACTGTAAGGCCTCACCGCAAGAGCGAAAGAAAGAGTCGAAGGGGTGGGGGTGGCCCAAGCCGGTGGTGATTCGTACTTCTTGAGGAACCGAACGCTTCACAATGGTGTCAAGAACAGAACGAAGTCGCTCGGTTTCCAAATCACCGGGAAGGAAAACCAGCAGCTTTCCCAGATACTCGGTGGAAAGCTGTTGATATTTGAGGGATATTTGTCTCACGATCTCCTCGTGAAAACGGCTGCGCTCTTTCACCTCCACCCCGGTAAGTTTGATGAGGTACATCGAAGCGAGATCGCTATCGATGGAAAAAAGTTGCCGATATCGATCCCACTCCTTGCGGTTCAACCCCTTCCAGGTCGCCAACAAGAGAAAATTCTTCTCTTCCCAAACCCTGGAGTTCATACTTCCTTTTACATTGTCCAACCTGAGGGCATTACGTTCCCGCTCCTGATCAAGATGACGACGGGCCTGCTTCAAGGTATCGAGAAATTTCTTCCGGGAGATCGGTTTAACAAGGTAATCGAAAACTCCGAGGGGAATTGCCTTTTTTGCAAGATCAAAACGTTCGTACGCGGTAGAAAGCACAAACAACATGGCGGGATAGCTCCGCTGTAGCTCCTTTATGGTCTCCAGACCGTCGATACCCGGCATGCCAATATCCATGAATACCAAATCGGGATGATTCTGGTGTGCCGAAGAGATGGCTTCGAATCCCGAATGAGCCTTTCCCGATACGGTAAAACCATCTGCAAGATGTTCGACCATATACGAAAAGCTATTGAGAACCGGTTCCTCATCATCGACGATCAGAACTTTATACACGGTTCCTCCTCCATGTCGATGGATATGATGACCTCTGTTCCACGATCAGGTCCCGACTGTATGGTGACAATGTCCGGATTGTCGGGATAGAAGAAATAGAGCCGCTGGATGACATTTTCCAGTCCCATCACCTTGGAAGTATGTTCCTGATCCCAGGAATAATGTTTGAGAAGGGAGTCCGTCATCTCCTTTGCGATACCGATTCCATCATCACGGACCGATAACATAATCATCTTTCCCTCTTTCCATACCTTCACCGAAATGCTCCCTTTTCGATGAACCCCTTTAAAGGCGTGTATGACCGAATTCTCTACGAGAGGTTGCAGAATCAGGGCTGGGACCGAACAGGAATCGAGGAGAGGTTCCGAGACATCAAGCCTGCAGTCAAGGGTTTTCGGAAATCGAATCTTGAGAATGTAGAAATAGGAACGCAGTCCTTCAATTTCATGCCGAAGCGGAACAATCAACTTACGCTCGCGAATGTTATGGCGAAAGAAGGTTGCCAGATGTTCCATAAATTCGGCAGTCTTTTCGGCATCTTCCACAATAGCAAGCTGAACACCGGTATTAATCGTGTTAAAGAGAAAATGGGGATTCATCTGAGCCTGCATGGTATAGAGCTCCATACGCTTGAGCAGCTGTTCCATCTTCAAATTTCGCAGCTTTTCATTCATGTAGCCTTGCTCGATGCTTTTCTGACGCTGAATTTCGGCAATATTGTGCCGAATATCATTCTTCATATCATTAAAGGCCTCGACCACGGCCTCTACTTCGCTTACGGCAGAGATATGAATATCCTCTATCTCGAAGTTCCCGGCCGACAGCTCTCCTGCCATCTGGGCAAGGCGGTGCATCGGATCGGTAACCTTGTTGATGGAAAAGAGCATCCAGGTTAAAGAAAAGAGAAAGGAAAAGATAATCATCAGAAGGTTTCGCAGCTGTAATTCCCGAGAGACATCGATAACCGACTCGTAAACCGCCAACTGCTTTCGTATTCCGGAAAGACTAATGGCATCGATCCTCGTAGTCAGGTAGGCATTCAGATTTTTCATCTCTTCATATTTACGCGTATACTCGCCGATGGATCTCCCCCGCTTAAGGGCGATGGATTCTTCAACAAGGTCCAGATAGTTTCTCAACATAAAGAAAATTTCCCGTTCGGCAAGCTGATATGCATCCGTTGTCACAGGAATTTCCTTTGGTATCATCTGGCGCAGTGTCTGTTCCCTGATGAGGAGTTCGGCCAATGCCTTGGAAGAACGGCTAGAAAGATAGGAGAGAATAGGGGTTCTGATTCGGGAAATTTCCAGCTGTAATTTCTGATAAAACTGTTCTTTACGAAATTGGGTGTCGACAATTTCCTGAAGTTCCATGGCGCTGAAAAAGACATACGACATGGAAAAAACAATGGTGACAAGGCCCAGAATGATATTGAGAAAGAGTTGCATTCGGAGAGAACGTTTCATTTTCCCTCCTCCACTTTTCGAAAGGTACTTACCTCGCTTTGCGTGATGATGCTAACGCCCGTATCGACATAGCCGGCAGAGTGTCCATTTCTCTTCAGCTCGGACAATACCTCGATTGCGTGATATCCGATGCTTCGGGGATTCGTCACAACGGTTCCTGCAAGAATGCCCTTCTCCACATAATCGAGGATGGTCTCTTCGGCCCCAAAACCGATCAATTGAACCGTTCCAACAAGGTTCATATCGATAAGTACCTGTGTCGCCGCAAGTGTATCCCTGGCGTCGGTAAATACAATGGTAGAAATCCCCGGTTCATTACGAAGTATCCGATAGATCAGGGCTTCCGCATCCAGGGGATTCAGATTGGTCATTTTTGCAATAGGAGGCGACTCAAGTCGTTTGCCAAGAGCGGAGGTAATTCCCAAACCGACGAGGTCCTTTTCCGCATAAATACCGGGAGATTTTTCACTGTAGACTACTGCTATCTGAAGCGGATCGCTGCTTTGCAACGCTATCAATTCTCCGATTTTTCGTCCGATATCAAAATTATTTGTGCCCACAAAGGTCCATGGAGCATCATCGGAAATGGTATGTTCGACGAGAACCACGGAGATATTGTCGGCACTCAGCTGTTCCAGAATATTTCGAATCTGCTGTTCCTCAATATTCGGATAGATTACCGCTCCGTCGATTCCGGAGAAATGAGCCATCGCGAGATCGGGAGAACCATAGCCGACAGGATGAAAGGAAAGTGCACAGTTATATTCCGTAGCAGCGGTTCGGGCTCCCTGAGCCACCTGATGAAAAAAACTGTAGGACTCCTCGGGCAGAAAAAGAGCAAAGTGATATTGAGCACTTTCACCTCCACTTTCGTCGCTGGTAATTCGTGCAAGATCGACGATCGTGTGGAGCGAGAGGACAAAAAAAGTGAGAAAGAGGAAGCCGAATAATGCCATCGGTATCCTTGCAAAACGATTCATAACATCAGTCCAAAATAGTCAGGATTATCAGTTCAGCGGCATTATATCACACATTAGGAGAGCAGAGAGCCCGAAGAGAGGGTTTTACTTCCGGCAAAAAGCGTCGATAATAGATACAAAGCTGTGAAGACAAGAGACGTTCTATTGAACCAAATAGTGAGAATAGTATTTCTCACCGCAGTATGGGCTATCCTTCCCCTCCCCCTTAGTGCCTCGGAAGTATCGATAGGCCGTTCCGCAGGGTGGGCTTCCTTATGCCTTTTATCCCGCACGACACTGAGGGTTCCTTCGGGCAGCGGTGAAACAGTTATCGGTGGGAACCGGATTAGCTTTGAAGAGAAATCGCAACAGGTTCTGATGCTCGACGAAGATTCTTATAGGCCGGATACGAACACCGACCTACTCCTTCATTTCGATAGAAGAAACGAGGTAAACGGCGGCCTCTATCGTCTTATGGAAGACGGAGCCCATTATCCCCGGACAGAACGAAAATTCGGGCCGGGTGCGGCACTGTTCCGCAAGATGGAGAATGAGATAGCGTTGATGCCTGAAGCCTCTTCACTCCTGTACCCTGATACACTTTGGAGCGACTTTACCATAGAATTTTGGCTCAGACCCCAATACCTTGAACAGGGAGAGACGATACTGCTTTGGCAGAGCAGCCGTCAGATCGAAAAGGCACTAGCGGCCCAGGAGATTCAGGTGTATGTCTCAGGCAGAAGCCTTACCTGGCGCTTTGACAACATCTTTCTTCCCCCGGGAAACGGTCCGTTTTCTATAGAGATCGAAGGAAGAACCCCTCTGGTACCGGAACAGTGGCACCACCACAGCCTCTGTTTTAACGCAAAAACGGGAATGCTTCTTTATCAAGTCGATGGCAAGGATGAAGCGGTACGCTACATAACGGCTACAGGGCAGGAGGGATCATCGGTATTTCTTCCCTACATAGGCGGTCCGGAAGCCGAGCCTTTACGCCTGGGAACAGGCTATACCGGCTTTCTCGATGAACTGAGGATCAGCAAAACCCTTATTGAAACGTCACATCTGAAACCCTATCCGCTGAAAAGTGGAACGGCAGAGACCATTCCCATCGATTTGGGCGGCAAACACGCAAGGGTGGTATCCATTGAAACGGACAGCAGCATCGAAGGGATGAGCAGGATAGGATACTTCTACCGACAAAGTAATACGAAAAGCGATTATGAAGAACTTGAAGGGGCATGGAAACCATTTGTTCCGGGTACCCCATTCCCGGTGGAAAGCAAGGGACGTTTTCTTCAACTTCGCTTTGAACTCTTTCCCGACAGTACGGGAAGCAAAAGTCCAATGCTCTCGGAAGTACATATCTTGTATGAACAAGATCCCCCACCAGTCCCCCCCTCGCTCATCAATGTTGTTCCGGAAGACGGATCTCTGACAATAAGCTGGAATGCCGTATCCGCACACGATCTCTCCGGCTATCTCCTTCTGTACGGAACGGCCCCTGATGATTATCGGGGGAGTTCCGCACATGAGGGTATTAGCCCTATTAATGTAGGGAAAAATACCAGCATAACCCTCACGGGACTGGAAAACGGGACCCTCTATTTTTTTAGAATTGCAGCCTTCGATAACGACGATCCCCAGAGACCCGGCCCTTTAAGCCGGGAAGTGTACGGACGCCCGACACAAAACAACACGCAAGGAAGACCATAACAGTGACGCCCCGGGAACTTTACGAGCTGGCACGTGATGCCCTCAGCCTCCATGATTACGAAACAGCAAAGCAATATACCGACCAGCTTGAAAGCCTTTATCCGGACAATCTCAGCGTGTTGATCCTTTCGGGAACAATAGCCATGAAGCGCGGGCGTTTTGCAGAGGCTGCGGGAACCTTCGAGCGTATTCTCTCCTTTGCCCCGGATAATGTGGAGGCATTGAATAACCTTGGAGTTGCTCTACGAAGTACCGGTGATATGGACAGTGCCTTAACATACCTTAAGCGCGCATACGAAACGGATCCTCAGAGGGCCGATGTTCAGTACAACATTGCAAACTGCCTCAAAAGCAAGAGAATCTACGATGAAGCAATCCGGTACTACCGTAATGCCATTTCTTTGAATCCCTCATTCAGTTTTGCTTATAACAATCTGGGAACCATCTACGAAAGTCAGGACCAGACGGACAGAGCCATTACGACATACGAAGAGGGACTTCAGTACGATACAAACCATCCTACCCTTCGCTACAATTTGGGCATCTCCCTGGAGAGCCAGGGAGACTACGAGGCGGCCATTCGGGAATACAAGCGCAGTTTGAAGAGCCGTCCCGGCTGGCCTTCGGGAATCAACAATCTTGGAGTGGCCCTTCAAAAAGCCGGCAAACTCGAAGAAGCCGAACGGATGTTTCGAGACCTGGTGAGGATCGCCCCCGGCAGCGTAAAGGGAAACAATAACCTCGGAACCGTTCTCGCAGAACAAGGAAAGGCGGAGGAGGCCGAACGTTGTTATCGAAAGGCCCTTAGCCTGGATGCCGGCTACGGGAAAGCGGCCTTGAACCTGAGTTCCCTGAAGCGGGAAACCGAAAGCCCCGAAGAAGCATTGAAATCAATCCAGGCGCTGGCCGCCGAGTTTCCCGACGATGTTGCCCTCCAACTTCGTTTTGTCCAGGCATATATCGATGCAGGGAAGGTCCACAAGGCTGGGGTGATCCTTGCGCCTCTGCTGAAAAACGACCCGGACAACGGTGAGGCCCACTGCCTGATGGGAAGGATAAGAAGGCAACAAGGCAAGAAGGAACTTGCCGAACAGCATTTCAAGCTCGCCCTAAAAAAAGATCCCCCGGCCATCGAAGCATGGCTTCATCTTGCATACATGGCAAAAGACGGTGGTGAGGTCGAGCAAGCAATGGGAGCGGTTGGGCACTATCTTGAGGCAAAGGGAGATTCTCACGAAGGATCACTTTTGCTTGCGGAACTACTTATTCAGAAAAACCTCTACACAGAAGCGTTGGAGATGTACCAGGAACTCTATGCGGAAGATTCTCTCGACCAGCGTATTCTTACAGGGCTGGTCAATGTGAATCGCATGATGGGCAACCAGGCCGAGGCCGTCCGTTTCGCAAAGGAACTTGTTCACACGAAAGAGGGGCTTGGGGACGATATAGAGATCGAAGAACTGGAGGAAAGTCTCGATCTCTATGACAAGATGACCGAAGAGTATGCTGAAGAACGGGAGAAAGAGTGGAAACAGCATCTCATGGCCCTGGCAAAGGAAGAGACCCAAGAGCGTGAGGCCGAAAAGGAAACAGAGGAGGAGACTGAAAGCCTTATCGATGAAACCATTCCCGATTTCGGCCAGGATGAAGCAGCAATCATCGATATCGGCGGCATCGAACCGGTTATTGCCATTGATGAAGAGGAAGAAGAGCTTGATCTTCGTGAGCTTGAAGAGGATATTTTTATTCCTGATGAAATTCCTGATGAAGAAGATGAGAAGGATGAATCACCGGCCCCCCTCAGAGAAGCGAAGACCATTCAGGGTGAGCCGCAACATGAGCCACAAGAGGTGCCGCCTCCTGGTGGAACGGAAGGGTATGGAGCACCTCCTACCCCCACAACTCCAGGCCCATCACCTCAACCTCAACCATCAGAAACTACACAGGACCCCAAACAGCCGCTCATGACTCAGCTGAACACTCCGGTAATATATACTGGAAAACCGCTACGTAAAGCACATCAAAAAGGCAATGCAACGGAAGAACCTATCGAAGAACTAAAACCGGTGGAGACAAGCGCTTCACACAAGAAAGAAAAAGAAGAAACGATTTCGGAGAATACCGCAGAAGAATCGGCAGATTTACTTGCATACCTTGAAAGCTTAGCCCAATATCTGCCGGAGGAACTCCGGGAAAATTTTGAAGAAAGCGATATGCCGCTGAGAATGGAATCACTACGGGCTAAACTGAAAGGAAAGGAAGGATTAATAAAACGCCTTTCCGGGCCGACCGCAGTAATAAAGCCGGAACCGCTTCCGGCCGAACCTCTTCGTAAGGCCAAGGTGAAAGACAGCTTCGCCTTCTTTGATGAATTGGCTTCCTATTTACCAGCAGAAGAGGTAAAAATATCCCTAAAACAGCGTATTGGGGCCATACTGAGACAAATCGACGGAGAGTCTGAATGAGTGAGGATCGAGAGAAAAATCTGAGAATCGTTGCGCTGTACATTAATAAAATGCCGAGTCTTCCGACAAGCGTTGCAAAGGTCATGGAGATCAGCAACGATCCGAATGCAAGCCCCGCCGATCTGAACCGAGTCATCAGCATTGACCCGGTTCTCATGGGTAGGGTCATGAAGCTTATTAATTCCGCTTATTACGGACTCAATCAACGGATCACCAGCCTTGTTCGGGCGATCATCATGCTCGGCATCAACACCGTAAAAAACCTTGCACTCTCTACGGCCATTCTGGGAAACCTAGGCGGTAAAGAACATTTCCAGGCTCTCAACATGGATGGATTCTGGCGCCACAGTCTCTGTGTCGGCGTTACCGCCAAGCAGATAGCGAAAAAAAGAAAGGTCGATCCGAGAAAGATAGAGGAATTTTTCGTCGCGGGTTTGCTTCATGATATTGGAAAGATCCCCTTAAACAATCGTCTATCGGATCAGTATTTTCTTGCAATGAGCATCGCGGACCGGGAAACAATGCCTCTTTATAAGGCGGAAAAACGGGCAATGGCAATACATCACTGTGAAGCGGGACAACTTATTGCAAAGACCTGGAATCTCGGCCAGGAGATCAGCGACGCCATTATCTACCACCACAGCCCCTCAGCTTATGAGGGAAAACATCGGGAGATGGTGCTGACCATAGCCGCCGCAAATTACCTTGCAAACTTCCTGGAGATAGGCTTCTCCGGTGACCGCTACCCGGAGAAGCTTCCGCTTGAGCTCTTTGACGAAATAGGTGTCAGTTTCGACTGGCTCGAAGAGATCGAAGAGGTGGTAAACGAGGAAATCGAAAGGGCAAGGATATTCCTCAAATTGGGAGGTGAAGCATGATGAAGGTTCGTTTGTGGGGGGTTCGCGGTTCCATCCCTTGCCCCGGCCCAACAACGGTTCGGTACGGGGGCAATACCGCCTGTATCGAACTGAGAGTCGGCGATGACGAACGCCTTTTCATTATCGATGCAGGTAGCGGTATCCGTCAGCTTGGTGATTATCTTATGAAAAACGACCTTCCCAAAGGGCCGATTAGAACAAAGATCTTTCTCAGCCACACCCATTGGGATCACATCATGGGTTTCCCTTTTTTCACTCCCATTTTCATTCCGGGAAGTGAGCTGGAAATCTATGGTCCCGTCACATACGAAGACGAAGGACTGGATCGAATCGTCGGCGATCAGCTTCGGTATCGCTACTTTCCGGTAAAGCATAGTGAACTGGCCGCAAAGATCACCTATCATCCGATGAAAGAACGCAGCATGGAACTTGGAGACGGGCTCTGGCTCACCACCAAGTACCTCAATCATCCGATTCTTTGTCTTGGATATCGCTTCGAGTATAAGGGAAAGGTCTTTTGTACAGCCTATGATACCGAACCTTTTCGTAACGTATTCCCCGAGGACCCAGAGGATCCCAATTACGATTCTGCCGCGGCGGAAGAGGGAGCCTTGGCTGCACGGGAAGAAAACGAAAAGATTCTGCGCTTTTTCCAGGGGGCCGACCTCCTTATTCATGACTCCCAGTACACCCTCGAGGAGTACAAAAACGGTAAGATCGGCTGGGGACACTCCTCCTTCGAGTATGCCATCAATGCTGCTCACAAGGCTGGCGTAAAAAAACTGCTGCTGTTTCATCACGATCCGAATAGGAGCGATGATCAATTGGAAGCGATAGTAGACGAATACCGATCGAAAATTACAGGGAAAAGCGGGCTCATTATCGAAATCGCACGGGAAGGTTCCCTCTATTCGATTTAATTACTTGCGATAAGTTTTCTGCGGGATATAATTGGAAAGATAAGGAGATGTAGTTGGCGTTTAAAAGCGTGCATCGCAAACGAAACCTTTCTCATGAAATAGCTGCATCCATTCGTGAAGCGATTTTTCAGGGGGATTATCCAGAAGGAAGCGCCATACCACCGGAACCGGAATTGGCCGATCAGTTTGGTGTCAGCAGGGCCGTCATACGGGATGCCACACGGATTCTCGAAGCACGGGGCATGATCGAGATCATCCAGGGCAAAGGCATGTTTGTCACCCCCGATGCAAACGAAGCCTTCGCAGAGGTTTTGCTGAATGCCCTAAAAAAAAGGGGAGCCGCCACCGCCGATGTGGAGGGTGTAATCAGATATCTGCTCCCCGAAGCCTGTGGAATGTTGATCGCACAAGAAAACGAAAAATCCCTTGATGAGGTGGCAAAGGCCATCACAGCGTATCAAACCCTTCAACTCAAGGGGATTGAAGGGGCTAAGCTTACAGTCGCCTACCGTAACGTTGTTTCTCTCATTTTTCTGCTGAGCGGAAACAGGGTCATGGGCCTCATCGGTCCAGCACTTCTGAAACTGACCCCTTCCCGAATCGCCGAAGAGGGTGAAGAGCGCTTTTCAGATCTATTCCTTACTCTGCTCGGGTCGGCAAACTCATACACAGCACGAGAACGAATACGGGAACTGTTGCGCAACGACTCTCAGGGTGGGCTTCTTGCACAGGCATCGGAATTACGCCAGGAGGAGTTGCTGCTTCCGTGAATGCACCTCCGCCAGCACATATCTTTCCCGAAACTGAACAATATTGTTCTCTTTCCTATGAAGAACGTCGTTTCCTGAAATCGGTATGGGCACAATATCGCTTTACCTTTCAGGAAATAAAACAGCTCATCGACTTTGCATCCGATGTAGAAATGTGGAATGAGGGAGAACTCTCCTCTCTATGGAACCCCGACCTCATTGCCCGCAACTATCCGAAGCTATCGGGAAAACCACTAAGAAGAAAGCTGATTGAGGGCGCGGAAGAAGTGTGGGAGCGCTTACGGAGAGGACCTAAAAGCTACGACTCCTTCACTCCCCCTGCTTCATCGGAACTGGGAGGAAAAAGCATACCGATAGACGCCCCGCACCAGGGTGAGATTCTCGGCACCTGCCCGGTTGCAAGCGAGCGGACACGCTGCTGCAATCTCGAGACCCTCGATGTGGTAAAACAGTGCGGCTTTGCCTGTTCCTATTGCAGTATTCAATCATTCTATGACCAGGGCCGGGTCTATTTTGTCGACAACCTCGACGAAAAGCTTGAGGAACTGGAACGACGATTTATCGCCGAACGGAGAAGTGGAGAAACGAGGCTGCGCCATATCGGAACCGGACAATCATCCGACTCCCTTATGTGGGGTAACAGAAACGGACTACTGGAAAAGCTAAGCGGCTTTGCAGGGCGAAATCCCGAAATCATTCTCGAACTGAAAACAAAATCGGCCAATACATCCTGGCTGGAAGAGCACGAGCTTCCTTCGAACATGCTTGCAACATGGTCCCTTAATCCACAAACCATCATCGATGCGGAAGAACACCTGACATCATCCCTGGATGACAGACTTGCCGCTGCCCGACGATGTGCTGATAAAGGAATAGCCGTCGGATTTCATTTTCATCCCATCGTTCATTACGACCGTTGGAAGCAAGAATACGGTAATCTTTTCAGACGGGTGCAGGAGCTTTTCTTACCGGAAGAGGTGGTCACCATAAGCCTCGGGACCCTGACCTTCATTCGCCCCGTCATTCGACAACTTCGACGCCGAAAGCTGCGGAGTAAAATTCTGCAGATGCCTCTTAGCGATGCAGAGGGAAAACAAAGTTATCCCTTTGAGATAAAACGTGAGCTTTTTTCCTATGCCTACAACAGCTTTTCCGGAGCATGGAAGAGCGGTGTCTTTTTCTACCTCTGTATGGAGGAAATCGACTTATGGGAGCCGGTTTTCGGCCGTAGCTATTCGGACAATAGGGCCTTTGAAGAGGATATGAAGCGTTCCTATCGCAAGAAAATGGATTCGATCGCCTACTTGAAAAAAGCTTCCAAAATGGTATAATTCTTTCGCATTACAGGGGGCTGTAGCTCAGCTGGCTAGAGCGGTTGGTTCGCAATCAACAGGTCGTGGGTTCGACTCCCATCAGCTCCATTATCTTGTACCCAGAAAACCGGTGAGCCTTGAGCGGCCGGTTTTTTTCTATCCAATTATATGGGTAGTGTTCGGAATCCTGGTGGTGATATGTCGTCTTTGCTGGAAAAACTCTTGCTTTTTTCTTCCTCGATTGATCTTTTTATAAGAATCTTCGCAATTGACGGTAATAAAAAGAATTGCACCCTTTATACCACCAATATTCGTAACACTACCAATTACAATGGGGGCATGTCTTGAACTTTCCCAACACATTTCACTTCATCCTTCCGACAGAAATTCGTTACGGTAAAGGAATCATCCACGAGTTGCCGGCAGTACTCAAAGCAACCTCGGCAAGAAGCGTTATGCTGATCACCGATACGGCCATCCGCCGCCAACCATTCTGTCAGGAAATCATCAACCAGCTCAAAAACGGAGGGATTGAAGTTCACCTGTTCGACGGTGTCGAGGCCAACCCCAAGGATCACAACGTGGAAGAAGCGGCACGGCTTGCCACCGATTTGCATGTCGAAGCCTTGATTGCCCTCGGAGGCGGGAGCCCCATCGATTGCGCCAAGGCCGTCGGCGTCGTTGCAAGCCACGGAGGAGCTGCTCGTACCTATGAAAATCGGAATTTGATAGTAAAGCCGACCTTGCCGCTCTATACCATTCCCACCACGGCAGGTACAGGAAGCGAAGTGACCTTCAGTTCAGTCATCACGGACAGCCGGGAACGATTCAAGTTCACCATAAAGTCCCCAGCTATCGCCCCGAAGATAGCCTTTATCGATCCTACATATACCCACTCCATGCCTGCCGGACTTACCGCAGCAACGGGACTGGATGCACTCACCCACGCCATCGAGGCCTTTACCGCCAAGGTTGCAACTCCCTTATCCGACGCGGCTGCCCTTTATGCTATTGAACGTATCAACAGCAATCTCAAACAGGCGGTCTTCGAAGGGGATAATGCTCAGGCCAGAGAGGCCATGATGACGGGAAGTCTTCTGGCGGGAATTGCTTTCAGCCATTCGGATGTTGCGTCCGTTCACTGCATTGCGGAGGCCCTGGGAGGTAAGTACGATGCCCCACATGGAGTTTGTAATGCAATCGCTCTTCCCGTTGTGATGGAGTATAATCTCGCTTTTGCTGCCGAGCGCTACGCACGTGTGGCAAAGGCCATGGGGTTTCACTTTGCAACGGAACAGGAAGGAGCAGAAATGGCTGTCAGGCGGGTACAGCAGCTGGCAAAGGAAATCGGACTTCCCGAATTTCGGTCCCTTGGAGTCCGGCCTGAGGATCTGGACGAGCTTGCGGAACACGCGACGCGAAACGGAAGCAACCGGGACAATCCCAGGCCTATGGAAAAGAGCGACTACCTCTGCCTTCTGAAGACTCTTATGAATCAGAAGTAGCTACTGCATCTCTTCGCGGCCGCGTTCAATGACACAACCGGTGTGGTTGAAAATGCCGCCGATGGGGGCAGCCGGCTTTTTTACCGTCACTTTCACCCTGGATGCAGGGGTATCGGTAAAAACCTCTTCGATAATGCGATAGGCAATCCGTTGAATCAGTTTGTATTCCTCATTTTCGACAACCCGTTTGGCAGCCTTAAAAAGGGCCACATAGCTAATCTCCCATACGAATTCATCCCGCTCGCACATATCGGTCATGTCGATCAACGCTTCAATATCTACAATAAACTCCTGACCCAACTTATTTTCTTCGGGAAAATAGCCGTGAGTCCCCCAGAAACGCATTCCTTCAACAAGCAGAATATCCTCTTTTCGCATAAACCGACCTCCGTGAAGATGATCATCGCATCATAGAGATTTCGGTCTAAAGGTTCAAGATGTAGATGTCTGTACAAGACGAGCGACCTCTTGGAGCACGGCTTGCGATTCGGGAAGGGGAAGCATGATGCCGGGATGTACCAGGCCTTCGATCTCATGAAGCTCGATAGTACTCCCGACTTCCATCCCTTTTTGACGAAGACGTCGGCAGTCGGCAAGGAGCATATCGTTGGTTCCGACAAAGATGGTAATCGGGGGGAGAGCTCTCAAGTCCCCATAGAGAGGGCTTACGAGGAAATGGGCAGGATCAATGCTTCCTGCATAGGAGAGCCCGGCCGACTTAAGGCCGGATCGGTTAAGACAGGGATCGCGGGAATCCAGTTCGGCGATGTCAGGATTTGTCATGGTGACATCCACCCATGGCGCAAATAAAATAAGGCGGCAAGGGACACGAAGCCCTTCATCTCTGGCTTTCTGGGCCAGTGCAAGGGAAAGCCCCCCTCCTGCAGAATCCCCCATCAGGATAATATGCTCATATCGGGCGGAAATATCACGATAGAGAGGCAGAATCAAATCGAAAACATTCTTCACCGTCGACCTCGGAGCCAGGGGATAATCCGGTGCAGTAACACTAACACCGAGGCTGCGGACCAGGTTACCGATAAGATGCCAATGAAGACGGTGGAATCCCATAATATAGGATCCACCATGAAAATAGATGATATGAATGCTCCTGCTCCGCCCCTTTGGTGCGATGGTCCAGATATCGTTTCCCATCCTGGTCTCACAGGAAACGTCAAACTCCTTTCTCATCCGCTTGGAAGGCTTTGCATCGATAAAGTTCATGAAAGCATTGGTCACGGGCATAAGGCGTTTCGTACCGATGGCTCTGAAAAACCGCTCGGCCCGCTTGCTGTCAACACTTTGCCGCATCTTCTCCATCAAATCCCCGCTTGCCCCAATTTGTGTGTGTTCACCGTTTAAGGGTATACTCACCCCGCCTGTGCTGTCTGATTCCTTTAATCAACAAATATGCGGCAAAGATTACCGTTAACGGAACCACTATGTATAACACAAGTTGTATAAACAGGAAAAGATGGGGGCTTGCCGCCGCATCAAGGATAAGATATGCGATGTAGATGCAATAGTAGAGAATAAAAGCGACACCTTCACCGCGGCTGATCTTGTGACTTGTAAGAAAAACAGGGAGACAGGCCAAAGCGGAAAAGATCATAACAGGCAGATCCACATGCAACGTGGAAGAAGCAACAGGTACCCCCGAAGGAGACGCAAGGCCCGATAGCCCCAAAACGGCAAGGATATTGAAAAGACTGCTGCCGACGGCATTACCGACGGCAATATCCCGCTCTCCCCTAATACCGGCCATGATACTGGTGGCAAGTTCGGGGAGGCTGGTCCCTATCGAAACGATGGTAAGGCCGATAATCAGATCGCTGACTCCAAAGAACTCCGCGATAGCGACCGCACCATTAACAAGCATATTACTTCCGAAAATGAGCATTCCAATACCGACACAGAGAAGAAACAGATTCAAGAACACGGCTTTCGGACCGGTTTGTTTGAGTCCAGGTACCTCATCAGGAATAGAATGATCATGTTCTTCTCCGAATCGCTGACCATATTCGTCAGAGACATCGGAAGATTCTCTTCGACTCGAATGGATCGACCACCAGGTGTATGCAACAATCAAGACAAAAAGAAGTACACCGTCCCATCGGGAGATCACACCGTCCAGGGAGAGCACCAGAAGCAAAAAGGAGGCTCCGACCAGCAGGGGAACCTCCTTACGGATCACCTGGGCATGTACCACAAGAGGGGCAATTAACGAGGCAACACCGAGAACAACAAAAGTATTGAAAATATTACTTCCGACCACATTACCGACTGTGATCCCCACCTTACCGATCAAAGCAGATTTGAGACTCACAGCGGCCTCTGGTGCACTCGTACCGAAAGCGACCACTGTCAAACCAACTACCAGCGGAGAAATACCGACTAAAAGAGCAAGTCGTCCTGCCCCTTTTACCAAAAGATCAGCACCGTAGGTAAGCAAGATAAAGCCTATAAGAATCATTCCAAGAGATAACAACATGATGATCTCCATTAAGCATTCAGTTCCGACTCTTTATATAGAGTATGCTTCACCGATCTCAAGGTCAACAGGAGCTACAGAACTACTGGAGAGAGAAATTCGGAGACGCTCCCGAGTCGTTGGAATCTTCCCCTCGGCGGAGTCTTACCTGTGAATATTGTAAATTATGAGATAGACAGCATTTTCTTTGTGTTCAGATAAGCGAAACAGCCGACTTTCTTTGTTGTAGACTTTTTAACGTATGCTTGATAGCCAGATTGATGTAACCAATAACAATTGAAAGAGCGTTTGGAATGTCAAGCTGGCTACGTAACACCTACCAAATAAGCCTGCTTAATGTTCTCCAGCGTTTCGCTACCCGCAATAAAGATCTCCCATGGTTGCGTATTGGCTCAGGAAGGGGCACACCGCATCGCTTAAGATAGCAAGGAGCGTGTCCCTGTCAACCACGTCCGATTTGAATGCCCGCAGGAACGGCGGGCTTGTAATACTTTACTACACCGCTAATGTAATCATTCGAAATCGGTCCCAAGGGATGTAACTTTCCATGCTTCAAAATCTTTTTTCAATGCGTCGATTTTATTAAATATCCATTCATAAGCGTCTTTACCTAGAAGCAAATGCATTGGCGGTTCTTCAGATTCGACGACCTCGATGAGAGCCTGGGCAGCTTTTACGGGGTCTCCTGCTTCGTGCCCGCCTCCCTGAGCGGCGGCCGCCAGTCTTTGTCCGACTATGGTTTCTTTGTAATCTTCAATAGCAGTCTGTGTTTTTACAGATGAACGACCTGACCAATCTGTCCTGAACCCACCTGGCTCAATAAGGGTGACTTTTATGCCAAATGGCGCGAGCTCCTGAACAAGTGTTTCCGAAATGCCTTCGACCGCATATTTTGTGGCATTGTAGTAACCAAGGGTTGGAAATGACATCAAGCCCCCAATTGACGAAAAATTGATGATATGTCCCGATCTCTGCTTTCTCATGTAAGGCAAAACCTGAGTGGTCACACTCATAAGCCCCCAAAAATTTATCTCAAACATTTTCCGAATTTCTATTTCAATGCTTTCTTCAACAGAACTGAAATAGCCAATACCCGCATTGTTTACCAATACATCGATACGTCCGAATTTCTCCACCGCCGCCTTGACCGCTTCACTGACCTGAACGTTATCAGTTACGTCCAGCGTGAGTGCCAACGCGTTTTCTTTATTCGTTACCAAATCTTCAATTTTTGCTTTATCCCTTGCGGTAGCCACAACCCTGTAACCTGCCGCGATCGTTGTTCTGGCGACCTCACGCCCAAAACCTGTCGAACAACCTGTAATAAACCAAACTTTTTCTTGACTAACCATCATTACCCCTCCTATCAGTTAATATTAGGATAATCCCTAGAGTAATATCTAAGTCAATACTTATTGGAAAGCGAAGTGGAGGGAGAAGGTTCCAAGCTACAAAACTACAACCACCCCGGTTTGAATAAGATCATCAACGAGATGACGCTCCTCTATGGGGTTGCCTCGAAGATTTACGAATCGCAAGGCAGCCAGCTCAAGAAGAGGCGCGATATCCTCAATCTCGTTGTCTTCAAGATCGATAATCTCAAGAGAAGAAATTCCTGCAAGCGGTGTAATATCACAGATACCATTGCCTGCAAGATAGAGTTCCACCAAATGGTCTGAAGAGCCGAGTTCCCCAACCGATGTGAGATTGTTCCAAGAAGCATCAAGAGCAGAGATGTTGGTACAGAATTCAAAACCATCCAGGTCGTAAAGGCCGTAGTGGGAAACATCAAGAGGACCATCGAGATGCGAAAGCTCAAAAGGAGAGATTTCAATATCGAGATTCCCCACCGAATCAAGCTTTACAGCATCCAGAAAAGAGAGCCCCTCAGCATCTTCCCATCGGCTCTCGACATCGGCATCATCGACACATCCCCATATGCCGTCATCCCATATATGCTCCTCTCTGTAATCCCGGATATCGAAATCGACACGCCGTTTCGGCACCGAGGCGCTTCGACGAAAAGCAAGAAGAGAAGATAATTTTTCCAGGGCCTGCACATCCTCCCGTTCTATGGCAGATCGAAAATCTCCACATAGATGAGGGAGCTTGTCAGGATGCACCATAGCCACAATCCGATAAAAAAGGGTCCTTGCCGGAGCAGAAACCACTTCCGGCCCAAGCCCCGCCCGCTCGGCATAGGCTCGCAAAAGTGCTACATCCCCACCGCGGTGGGCTTCGATGACCAGCCGTGTAAGCTCCTGAAGCCGAGCACTCGTCAATTGTTTTTCAACGGATTCCTTCAATGTTGCTATCGGTGATACAGGGTCAATCATAGACACTCCCGGAAGACGGCAAAGGGTACTGTCTTATAGAATTAATGTCAGAAATATTGAGTCATAAGTCTAAGCATGATACCCTTTTTTCATGGAAGATGGAATTCTTGCCGATCTGATTCGCGCGGTGGCAAGTCAACAATTTGCACGGTCCTCCGGGCCGGGAGGCCAAAATGTCAACAAGGTCAATACAAAGGTCTTGCTGCGCATTCCCCTGGGAAAACTCGGCCTTTCCGAAAGCCAGCTTGCCCGTCTCAGAAGCAAACTTGGTAAGCGAATCACCGGTGACGACGAACTTATCATAGAAAGTAGTGGATCAAGAAGCCAAGAGGCAAACAGGAAAGAAGCCATAGGCCGGGCTGCAAAAATCATATCCGCCGCCATTGTTCCGCCCCGGCCAAGGCATCCCACCCGGCCGACAAAGGCATCACGACAGCGGCGTTTGGAAAAAAAGCAAGCCTCTTCCCGAAAAAAGCAGCTTCGACGGCCTCCTGCGGAAGAATAGGATTGGCTTCAGTGCCCTTCCGATAGCGCCTTAAGCTCCGGAAGGGTAGCGAAAAAGTCTTGGTTACGGTCGTTCAAACACAACTGTTCCAAAGTATTCAGGCCTATGGAAATCGGGATGAGGACTTTCAATCTTGAACATACTAAGAAAGTGTGGATCTTTCAATTCGTCCCCACATTTATAGAAGTTGGCCCTAAACGCTTTCCCTCCTGGTTCATGTAACGGTGTACCCTGAAAAAGTTTCAAAGGAATATCGACCGTGATGGTCCATTCTTTTATGTACTTTTCTTCAAAGGGCTCCCTTCCTATAGAAGACAGGGATGTTATAGTTGTTGCTTCTGCCATCGGCCTACTGTCCGCTCTACACGTCCCGTATCCTAAATAGACAGTCCCGATTGAATTCATTTCTATATTAAAATAGCTGCCGTTGCCAGGATCAATGAAAAACTCAACACAACTATCCAAATGAACGGGATCATTCGCCATCCGGAATTTCGCCCTGGTCGTCCTCTCGCGAACGGTAAATTTCAGATAGAGGTCATTATCACTCCACCCTGCCCTGACCGTTACTTTAGGCTTATAAGGATACTCCTCCCAAGAGGCAATACCAATGGATTCAGCCAGGATATTTTCATTCATATATACATCGACTTCATCGAGATTCCCATTACCTCCCGAAAAATCTATGTATTTAAACAGGATGCATTTCCCCATTATATTTCTATGCCTCAATTATTTTGTGATCTCTAGCAGAAATATGGATTGCGTCAATTATTTTTGTTATGTATTCACCATGGATATGGTCTGATTCAGGTTTTTTCCCTTTTCGAATATGGTCTATAAAATCAAATAACATGAGGCTCGGAGCTCCCAGCATCCTACCATCTACCGAATATCCAAGGGTATGAAGATTCTTATATTCTCCTCCATACTGCTTGACCATTTGATCCTGCAAGTCGATGTAATAACTATTTTTAGATCCGATAATCTCTACTTTTAAATCATACACAAGTGGCAGTGTATTTTGTAGTGTCCATGTGCTGTTGAAACTTGCAGCAAAACCTGAATTAAATTCCAAAAGTGCCTTCATAGAATCATAGGTTTCAATTCCCATCGTTTTAAGCACACCCTCTCCAGCCCAACCGTAAATACGTTTGATTTGATCGCCGGTCAGCCAGCACACAAGATCAATGGCATGGGGAAATAAAAACCAGCCGGGAGATGAGAGCTTAGCCCAAGGTAACATCTCCGTGGGCACAAAAATAGTGTCATTCAGTGTAACATTAATCGAAACGACCTTGCCAAGATTACCTGAAGCAATCTCATTTTTCACTGCAACGAAAGGAGCATTCCACCGGTTCTCAAAGGCAACCATACAGAGTACGTCATGTTCCGTTATGGTCCTTGCTATCAAAGAAGCATCCTCACTATTGGTTGCCAGAGGTTTTTCTACCAAAATATGACAACCGGCTTCAGCCGCACAGAGAGAGGGTTCGAGATGGAGGAAATCAGGAGTTGCAATAATAACGGCATCAAGGTTTGCATCATCAAACATCTTTCTATAATCGCCGTACGTCCTTATTCCTTGCTGACCGAATTTCCCAAGTTTTGTCTGATCGGCATCGCAGATTGCTGTTAATTCAGCATATGAGTTTTGCGAGAGTGTATCTGCATACATAGATCCTCTAATTCCCGCTCCGATAATTCCAAAATGAATCATATCGATCTCCTTTGTTATTGCTTTACGGCACCAGCCGTCATACCGCTGATGAGATATTTTTGTAGTACAAGAAAAAGAAACACAATCGGCAAAGCGATAAAAACAGACCCTGCCATAATAGTTGACCAGTCCGTAGTATACTGACCTTGAAAACTGGAAATCCCCAAAGAAAGGGTCCATTTGCTATACGATTTCATGAAAACACTGGCAAAGATGTATTCATTCCAGCCAGTGATAAATGAAAATACAGATGTCACCGCAATTCCCGGGATTGTTAAAGGCAAAATAACCCGGGAAAAAACCTGAAACATAGTGCATCCCTCAACGATGGCTGATTCATCAAGGGTATTCGGGATAGCATTAAAGAATCCTTTTATCATCCACGTGCAAAAAGGTACGGCAAAGGTGATATATGCAAGAGCAAGTCCAAATAGAGTATTCAAAAGATGTAATTTCCCCATTAAGAAATAAAAGGGAATAATCATGACCGACCCCGGCAGGACTTGAGAAATAAGAATGATATAGCCAATGGTCTGTTTACCCTTAAAAGAATAACGGGATAAAGCATATCCACCGGGAAGAGCGATGAGCATCGAGAAAATTGTAGTCAGTAAAGAAACCACAAAACTATTCCAAGCCCAGCGGAGAAAGTTAAAATCACTTTGGCCATTACTAAACAGAATATTTTTGTATCCTGCAACAGAAGGCTCGTTCGGTATAATCCGTGGCGGATAAGCATAGACTTCTCCAGCCGGTTTAAAAGAAGTTGATACCATCCAAATAAAAGGGAACAAAGTGAAAAGGAGAACTATTATGACACCAATATATATCAATGATCTTTTCATACCTATGCACTCTCCAAATCACGCATATAAAATACCGTAAAAAGCAATGAGAATAACAGAAGGACACAACCTCCAGCCGCAGCAACCCCAAAATCAAAATATTTAAATGATGTTTTATACACATATATGGTCAAGATTTCAGTTGCTCGAGAAGGACCGCCCTCCGCCAAAAGATACGCAATAGCGAAATCCTTCATTGTCCAGATAATCAATAAAAGAAATACAACCTTTGAAACTGGTTTTAACATGGGAACAGTGATATCTCTAAATTTTTGAAATCCGGAAGCGCCGTCCACAGTTGCAGCTTCATACAGCTCTTTAGGAATGCTCTGGAGTCCTGCCAAAATCATAATAGCAACAAACGGAAAGCCCTTCCAAATATTTACAACCATAGCGGCCGGCAGAGCCGTTCCTGGATCCTCAAGAAAGCGAACATTTTCATGCAGTATATGAAAATTTGTTATGATATAATTGATAATTCCAAATTCCTGATCATACATGAGTATCCACACTAAGCAGGCAACGACTTCCGGTATTGCCCACGGAATTATTATTAGTGCCCGTGCAAGTGCCCTTCCTTTAAATTTCAAATTTAAAAGAAAAGCAACAAGATACCCTAATACAAATCGAAAAAATACTGTTACAGAAATATAAATGAACGTCTTTCCCAAAGATGATAAAAAGGCTTTATCAGAAAAAAGATGGAAAAAATTCTTCAGTCCGACAAACGTTGTATTCGGTCCTTTTTTAGGAAGATACCAATACTGTATACTCATTAAAACTGTTTTCGAAATCGGATAAATCAAGAAAACAAGAATGACTATGATGAGAGGAAAAAGAAATTGCGTTGGAAATTTATTAAAGATGCGGGAATCACTCATGAACGCTCCTTTTGAACCTGGTGCAGCAAAGACTACAGGATGTTTTTAGCATCCTGTAGTCGATAATATTTAGCGCTCCATTACCACTTGCATCTCTTTCTTGGCCCCTTCCAAAATAGCCGTAGCATCTGCATCTGCTGATGAAAAAATACGCTGAGTTGCTTCTATCATGATTTGCTGCAATTCTCCGATCTGGGGGATGGAAGGGTCACTGATCAGAGGATCATAGTAATTGGCGATGAAATCATAAAACTGATAAGCAAGCTTATGTGTGGCTTTATAATTCGACTCGGTTACATATGACTTGCTGTTGGGAATCATACCACACTCGGCAATGATCTCCTGTGCCTCTTTTGATGCCATCCATTTAAGAAAATCCCAAGCTTCTTTCTGGTGTTCGCAATTTTTGCTGATGACCGTGATAAGGGGATATTGAGAAGGATTCGGTCTATATGTCTTGCCTTCATATTCCACAGAGGGCTGTGGAATGAGACCTACATCTTCAAGGAGAGCAGGATCACGTGATTCGGTCATTCCAATGAACCAAGGTCCATCAAGATTAAATGCGATCTTCCCATTCCAAAATAATTCCCGCACATCTTTTTTATCTTTAAGAACCCTGGCCGATTTATCCTGAAGGATCATATTTTGCCACCATTGTGCCGCCCAAATATTGGCCGGATCGGTCACATTGATACGATCCGCCGTGAAAGGTCCCTTTTCCCCGGGAAAATAGAGGCCTCCTGAAATAACTCTGGCTATAAATCGTGCCCATTCGGAAACAACAAAGCTATGAGAAGAAACCAAAACTCCAAACCCTGATACGTTGTCGTTTGTGAGTTTCAAGCTTGCGTTCCTAAAATCCTCCACACTTTTAATCGAAGCAGGATCTACGCCTGCCTTTTCTAATATTGATTTTCGATAAAACAGGCCAGTTGTTCCCCAAGCGTAATTTGAAAAGGCAACATAATCACCGTCATATTTACACTCGTCCTGCCCGACCAAATCTTTCTCATAGGGTGTCCCCACGATTTTATCGTTCAGATTTAAAAATGTTCCTTCCGGTCGAAGTGCATGGTATTGTGCAATATTCGAAGTATACATCTGAATAATGTCAGCCTCATTATTACTCAGTATCTCCGTGGTCATATTGTCCCAAAAACTGCTCCACCCCGCTCCATAAACCTCTATCTCAACATTCGGGTTTTTTGCATTGTAGGTGCTAATCAATTTGTCGATTACAGCCTTATGCGGAGCTTCAACATAAATTGAAGTAGCGAAGGATAGCTTTATCCTCCCTCCATCATCATCCTGATTACCGCTTGCAAACAGCATGGTTGATACCGACAGCAAAACGATAACCAACGTCCCTACAAGTGTCTTCTTCATCGCGACCTCCTTTTTAGCGATTTTGCATAATATAGTACGTTCAGTCATCATCAGTAACAACAAACAAAAGTACTAAAAAGACAGGACATTAATACTAATTTCACCCTCAAAGATATGTATAGGGATCTTCTTCTTTTGTAAGAAAATAGCTCTATGGTATACTAATGAAAGATGAAACATGCTAATAGTTATGGCGGTGCCAAAATCTCCCTAACCAGTATTACTCTTATCATTCATATCGTTTGCATTTTTCAATATCATCAAACATCGCAATTCTCAGGGATGCCGCTATTTTATATACAGAGCGTGCTTGTTCTTCTTTTTATCGATGCTGTCATAGCAATAATAAACATCATAAAGCTTTTAACCATACCCAATCTTGCTCTGTTTTATCTCCGGGGTTTTATCATTCTCATCATTTCTTATACCATACAAGAAGATTTTCTACTGGAGATCCTTCTATACATAGATTATTCCATTCCTACCCGTTACCGTAACAACTGGAAATACAGCATCATGTATTTATCCTTGTATTTATGCCTTTTAGCCTTATTCCAGTTCCCCAATCCCTTATTTGGCACAGCCTTTCTTTCCTGGAATTTTAAGGTTCCCTTGTTTTGGGACTACTCAATGTTCTTGCTCCTTACTATTCTCTTCACAATATCCCTGTTTTTCATGATATATTATCGTGAACAGCTGCTTCAGAGCCGCAGAGAACTCTCTTTGGAAAAATCAATTAAATCAAAATTATTGCACCTGAATCAGCGATTCCAGGATTATGCTTATACTGCTGAAAATAACGCAAAACGAAAAGAGCGGAGAGTAATCACGCAAAAAATTCACGACTCCACCGGCTATAGCTTCACTAATATTATCTCGTTGATGGACGTAGCGATAAGTATCGGAGATGAAGATTTTGATCGCCTTACAGAAATTCATATGACAGCAAAAAAAGAAGCAAAAAACGGTTTGAATCAGACTCGCAAAATACTTACATATACCAGAAACCAAGAACAGCCCAATACTATCGAGGATGAAGCCAGTATTCTTCATTTAATACGAACTTTTAGAAAGGTCACAAATATCGAAACACGCTTGGAGATGGTAAATTCCAAGCAATCCTATGGAAAGGTGACGGACGGTATTCTTTTTTCCATCGTTCGTGAAGCCTTAACCAATATTTTGCAGCATAGTAATGCAGATAAGGTCTTCATCTACTTCGGTGAAGTAAGAGAGGATATTTTACTTTACATCAGAGATAATGGCAGGAATTATGGAGAAACAAACTTTGGCATCGGGCTGACTGGAGTTCAAGAACGAGTAGCGAGTGTGGGGGGACGTGTAACATTTCAATACTCTATTGACGGTTTTACCATCAAGGCGGAGATTCCTATAAATAAAGGGGAAAAAAAATATGATAAGGATTCTCATCGCTGACGATCAGGAACTTTTTGCGGAAAGTTTAAAAACTCTTTTAACAACATATACTGATGATATTGAAATCGTTGGAATCGCAGAAAATGGTCGAAAAGCTATTTCCTGGGTAGAAAACACTACCATTGACATCATCCTCATGGATGTCAAAATGCCGGAACTTGACGGGGTAGAAGCCACAAAAATCATTCTGCAATCACATAAGTCAATCAAAGTCGTTATGCTTTCCACCTTCAAAGAAATAGATTTCGTCAAAAGGGCGTTACGCTATGGAGCTCTTGGGTATCTGCTGAAAGATATCTCTCCTACCGAATTAATTGCATCAATACGCGCCGCTTATAACGGAGCAACACAAATTTCCCCTGCAATAGCCGCCAACATAGTAGAATCAAAATATACCGACAAGGACAATAATGGAACATCCATAGAATGGTACAAAGATCTTACCAAACGAGAAAAGGAAATATTTAAACTGATATCCCGTGGATATGATAATACCGAAATCGCCGATGAACTTTGTATCGCGTATCAGACAGTACGAAATTATGTAAGTTCAATTATATCAAAGCTCGGTATTAAGAACCGCTATGAGATCATTAAACTGGCTAACAGAATGTTGAAGTAGCATCACTTATCCGACAGCGCCTTAAGCTCCGGAAGGGTAGCTGAAAAGTCCCGATCGAGCATCTCCATGTAGATCTCATCGAAATAGCGGCCACCGATGCAAACACATTCGCTTCTCCTTCCAATTTCGCGAAAGCCAAGTTTCCGGTAGCAACGCTGTGCAACTTCGTTAAAGGAGCGGACCCTAAGCATAACATTGTGCAGGTTAAGGAGGTGGAAGGCATAAGCTAAAAGCAGACCGATGGCCTCTCCCCCAAAGCCCTTTCCCCGCTGCGATTTCTCTCCGATGAAGATTCCCATTTCACCTCGGCTTTGGATTAGATCGACATCCATCAGGCCGCAGCTACCGATCAACTGATCACCTTCCTTAAGAACGATACTGAAGTTGTAGCCCTCCTGTAACTTCTGAATCATATCACGCTCTTTATCCTGGGATATGATACCTGTGGCAAGCTGCAGATTTAGTGTAGTTTCGAGATTATTCACCCATGAGGTATAGAGCTCAAGGTCATCATCAGAAACGGGAGAAAGGTAAAGACGTTCTCCCACAAGCTTTTGATAATAGGACACCGGTAACCTCCCTTCAGAAATTGACACTATCGTATCAAATTTCTACTGTTCCGAATATTGCTGATATTGACGTATATTCTTTTTCACTAGTATGGTGACGGCGACCAATGGAAGCATATGACGACGATTTTGCAGAGCTGCTCAGAAGCCATATACGGTACATCTACACGGTAGCCTTCCGCTTCTGCGCCGATGCTCACGATGCTGAAGATCTCGCACAACAGGCTCTTCTCTCCGCATGGGAAAAGCGAAGCCAGCTTGCGGAACCTGCAAAAATCTCCGCTTGGCTCAGACGGATTTGTCTGAATCTTTACCTTGATGCACAGAGGAAAGCGAGACACATTATCCAGATCGAAGACGGTTTTGAGGATATGCTCACAGATATCGACCCACTGCCGGAACAGGAGCTTTTAGTTGATGAATCGGTACGGGAGCTGCAGGACGGCTGTTTTACCGCAATGGCATCTCGCCTCACTTTGGCCCAGCGTAGCTCATTTATCCTGGTGGATATGTTTGGTCTTTCAATTGAAGAGGCGGCCGAAATCCTAAAGCTTTCTCAATCATCAATTAAATCTCTTCTTTTTCGCGCTCGTAAAAACCTAAATGCTTTTTTTGGGCATCACTGCCAGTGGGTTCTGCCGGAAAACTCATGCAGCTGTAAAGCGTGGTATGAATTCTCCAGACGAAGAGAGGATTTACGGGAAGAAGTACGAAAGCATGGCGGACCTCCGGATTTTGCCGATCCCGAATATGCGGCAAAAAGCGATCCGTCTACCATGAGAAAGGTTCTTTCACTTTTCAGGAATCTACCGGAACGAAGACCCGATGCATCCTGGTATAGCAAAACGGCATATCTTGTCGGTTCGCTGTTAAAAAAATAGAAAAAAGAGATCCTACCCGCATCTTTGAAGCTTCTTCTGCATCTTTATTTGTATAAGGAGAATTATGATGAAACGAACAGAAATTCTTGGCAAACTGGCCCCATGCGGGCTCGACTGTTCCTGTTGCGCATCTTTCAAAGGGGGCCCGATAGCGAGGCAGAGTCGCACACTTCTGGAAGCTTTAGGCGACTACCAACGGATGGCACAAAAGATGACCGCTTTTTTCGAACCCTTTGCCCACTTTGATTCTTTTCAAGAAATTCTTCGCTTCTTTGCAGATGCGAAATGCGACGGATGTCGATCGGGCGGCAGCAGATATCCAGATTGTGCGGCAAAAAGCTGTTTCAAAGAAATGAAGGTCGACTTTTGCGGAGAATGTAAGGAATTCCCCTGTTCAAGAAATCGATACAATGAAGACCTCCATAAGCGTTGGCTTGCAAACGGTGAATTCATAAGAACAAAGGGAATCGAATCATTCTACGATATGCAGGCTGGCAAACCCAGATATTAAACGGGTACTTCCACCATTTGATTCAAAAAGGAAAGCTGATCTGCAAGAGCTTCGACAAGGGGTAAATCGGCTCCGTTCTTTCGTGCTTCCTGTAGAGGCTTCCGATACATATATTCAACTTCCATCGGCCTCTTATGATCATAATCAAGTTTCATACTCGGGTCATAAGGGGCCATCGTATGGGTAGACTCCAGCATACCCGCAATTGAGCCGGAAGGGAGATTGCAGCCGCAGGCACTCGCCCCTCGAGAAACCTCTTCCATAAGTTTTTGGGTAAGGGATAATCCATAAGGATTATCCATAATCTCTTTTGTGTTGGCATTCAGGACAACCGAGAGCCCGTTAAACGGTATATTCCATAAAAGCTTTCCCCAACGGGCATGATTCAGATTCCTGTTCAGCGTCATCTCAATTCCCGCCTGTACAAAATCGGACTGCATCTTTTCGACGATAGGGAAATCACTCTCATGCAATGGGGCGGCAGTAATCGGACCTTTATCGAGATGAACAATATATCCCGGCCCCCGCTTCTGGGAACAGATAAAACACATCCCGCCAACCACAACGGCATGGGGAAACTGTTCCTGTAGCTCCTCTTCCATTCCCAAACCGTTTTGTAAGACGAAAATTACCGTTCCCTCTTTTACAATAGGCAATAGAAGTTCGGAGAGGTTTTCATTTGCCGTTGTCTTCATCGATACGATGACGACATCCGTATCCGGCAAATTCTGCACAGAATCATAAACATCAAGCTCCCTCAGAATAAAATCGCCCCTTATGGAGTCAATCGTAAGACCATGTTCTTTTATGTGCTGATAATCACTGCGGGCAAGAAAATCAACAGGAAGACCGCTCTTTCGAAGCATACCTCCGTAATAACCGCCTATTGCTCCAGTTCCAAGTATAGTATATTTCACAACAGTTACCTCGGGATGGTGGGATATTGTTATTAAAGACCAAAGCCGTCGCCCAAGTCAACAAGAGTGGGAAAATAGGTGCAATCCTTTCCTCAGCTGATTCCAATCTGCCGCCCCTCCCTCAACAGCGGCAAGAGAGAGAAAACCGAAGAAAAGCTGCATCGCGGCATTACATCCGGTTTCCGTCACAACAGGTGAAGAGTCCAAGGCAAGCTCTCGTTCAAGCATGTCAGTCAAGAGCTCCCCGCAAAAATGAAAAAGTTCCCCTTTTCCTGCAAAATAAGGATCAAAGTAGTATGGTTTATTTAGACCGTTTGGACTAAATAAGGAGATTACATGAGAATTCTCATAGCAGGAGCCAGCGGATATCTTGGCAGACATGTAAGCGAAGAAGCAAAGAAAGCAGGTTTTACGGTCAGGGTGCTTCTGAGAAAGGAAAGCCAAGCCGCATCGTTTTCTTCTCTTGCCGATGAAATCATCGTTGGGCAGGCGACAAAACCAGCCGATCTCAAGGGCATTGCGGAAAACTGCGATATTGTCTTCAGCAGCCTCGGCATAACCAGGCAAAAGGACGGGTTAACCTATGAGCAGGTTGACTATCAGGCAAACGCAAACCTTTTGGCAGAGGCCGAGAGATCGAAGTGTACTCTTTTTTGCTATGTTTCGGTGTTCAAGGGGAGGAATCTTCGCTGGGTGAAGCTGGTGGAGGCAAAGGAACGCTTCGTCGATCTCCTTTCTCAATCGACAATTCCCTCTGCGGTAATTAGACCCACGGGATTCTTCTCCGACATGGCCGATTTTTTCAACATGGCTCAAGCCGGCCGGGTGTATCTTTTTGGAAAAGGCACGGGGCGCTTTAATCCGATATCAGGCAAAGACCTTGCAGTAGAGATAATTCGAAGTTGCAAGGCTCAGATAGACCGTGGAGAAAGGGCCAGCGAACTGAAGATTGGAGGCCCCGATACGCTCAGCATGAATCAGATTGCACTCCTTGCCCTAAAAGCCTCGGGAAAGCAGGAAAAGATCGTACATCTGCCCGACGTGCTTCGTCGCATAACCCTGGCCGTATTACCCCGCATTACCCCGTTATCGGTCTATGGGCCGCTACAGTTTTTTCTCGCCGCAATGGGTATTTCAGATCTTGCCGCTCCCGAATACGGAAGCGACCATCTGTCGGATTTCTATCGGCAACTTGCAGAAGGAACGAATGAGGAACCGTAAGGCCACCCCACAGAGAAAGACACTATTTCCAGAGCCGATCAGGGTATACCCCTTCCCGAACAAGATGCCGTATGGCCTCGACAACCGCGGGGCGGTCCTCCTGATAGGTGATACCGAACCAGTGTGCGTCAGATCGAAGCACCTCCATTGAGGCACCAAGCTCTTTGACAGCCCAGTTTGCAACGGTCGGTATGTAGAATTCAGCCTTCGGCTCATGAATATGCTCACGCAGGAAATCGGCAAAAATCCTTTCCATGTCGGGCAGCACATGAGGAGTAAACCCGAAAAGGTTCATGCTTACCGGTTCTTCTCCTGAGAATTTCAGCTCCCTTCCATCCGGTACATAGCTCATGATACCATCGGAAAGCTTTTCCAGGCGGGTGTGCTCTTCCATACCTATCAGCATTCCCTTCTCATCGGTTTCGCAAATTCCCCGGGAAACGGTACCATGCTCACTAACCGTATTCTTAAGTTTATACCCCACCATACAGTAGCGATCTTCCTCATTTGCCCGCTGTGAAAGAAAGTCCCCAATAACCTTAAAGGCATCTCTTCCGTAAAAGTCGTCGGCATTGATAACGGCAAATGGTTCGGCTATTTCTTTTCGGGCGGCAAGAACCGCATGTGCCGTTCCCCAGGGCTTCTTCCGCTCCCGGGGAAGTGAAAAGCCTTCAGGAAGGTCGTCCATATGCTGAAAAACAAAACTACAAGGGATCCTCGAAGAAAAACGGGGCAATACATGCTTGGTAAAATCTTTCTCAATCTCTTCTCTGATGACGAAAATGGCCTTGCCGAACCCCGCACGTATGGCATCAAAAAGAGAAAACTCCAGGATGATTTCATCGTTGACGCCTACAGGCTCTATTTGTTTGATGCCACCGTACCGGCTTCCAAGTCCGGCTGCAAGAATCACTAAGCTTGGTTTCATATCATCCTCCGTAGGTATAGGTTCCTTTGGCCAGTATACAATAGATCAGGTTTTTGAACGAGAAACAACGCTTTTTTTCCGCTGACATAAAGGTTGAAACTGTGTTCGCTCCAAGAGTATCGGTATATACTTATGACTATGGCAAAGCAGCCCCCAAAGAGATACCGTCCCGGAGAACTTGACCGAACACGAAATAGGCTCGGTCCGCTTTCCAAAGAAGAAGCACAACGGATGGCTGAACTCCTTGGGGGAGAAGTTGGTACAGAACGGGATGATCCTATTCTTGAAGAACGATACAGGAAATTAAAAGAGCGGGCCTACGGTGACAAAATTCTCCAGGCTGATACTCTTTCGGTCTCAGAAACCAGGGAAAATCCAGGAATATCGAAAGCCGATGAGACTTTTTTCCGACAGGAAGGAGGAATCAAACGAAGCTACACCAGCCGATTTAGAATCTGGTATCTTGCAAGCCGCCCGGAATTCGCCATCATGCGAAGACGCACCGCCTGGGCTGCTCTTTGGCCGTTCTCTCATCCGCAGGAACTTCTCCATCCTAAATTCGTGCTTAACAGCAGTGAAATCTTTTATCGGAGAATCGAGACGGTGGTGCTCTCACTTCGGGGTATTCTCCGACGAGTGGAGAAGAACCGTATTCATCAACTTCGCAGTCCTTTTTATCGAAAGATTGCCGAATCCATTAAGGAATGGGAGATCGAGGCGCTTCACCGAGAGCTTTCACGCATTCAGCTTCATCCCCGACACGTATCTATACGAGATTTTTCCCGGGTTGTCTTTTTTCTCTACCGTCCATTCATTCAGCTTCAAAAACTGAGTCCCGTTATGATCCAGAGGGCGTTTCGTCACCTCTACGACCTTTCACTCCTGGAACTTCCAAAAAGAAACCTTGAAGCGGATAGGATGCGGCGCTATTATGCGGCGGCGAGTAGCGAATTGTACTATATCTTTGAGACGCTCCCGGTGCGGTGTTTTCCCCTTCTGCTTTTGCTTTTTGCAGAAAAGCCGATGCAGTATCGGGAGTTACTCGACGAAAAGGAAGAAAAAATTCTGGAGTTTTTCCGCTTGAATAAGCAAGAGGTGATCGATTCCCCTGCGCCGAAGAGCGAGGAAACGCCCTCCGAGGAGAAAGAACCCAAGCAAACGGAAACGGAACATACGACGGCACAGGCAACGGACGAAGAGCAAGAAACCTCCGATATCCCGGAACATGAGAGTATCGGTTTTCGTCGCAGCCTTTTGATGCTTGAACGACTTTTCCCCGGTTCGGGTTGGATGGGACTTTCCGATCATCCGGATCTGTTCCCCTATTTTGATCCGATCCTCAAGCTTCCCCAGGAAAGCGGCCTCATACCTCCAGGGGACCCGATGCAGTATGTGGTAATTCTTACCGCGATACTGAGTGAGTTGCTCTACGGCTTTCGCGAAGCAGAAATGGGAAGCTTCCTCGATGAAAAGGAGACACCTACGGAGATTGCTCCCATCTTCGAAGAGATCGAAGGAAACTGGCATCGTTTCCTCGATGAACTCATAGAAAAACAGTATCTTGGGACCTTACGTGATTATTGCCGGAATGTCGAACGATCCTTCGATTTTGTGCTTTCGGAATACGGAAAGCGCATAGAAGCCGACATTCTCTTTCTCCGCCAACGTTATCTGTTTCCGAACCTCCAACACTCCATCCCCAAATATCTACGTCCCAGAAACCTGCCGCCCATACCAAAGTTTTACGAATCGGTTTCACAACTGAAAACACTTTTTGCTTGTATGGCAATGGAAGAGGGTGCCCAATCCCTGAAAAATCCGACACAAACCTATCGCTTTCCGGTACCGAATACCCTGAGCAGGCGTCTTGATACCATCCTCGACCAAGGAGAGGGGAGCCGATCGTTCAAGAACCTCGCCCGCTACTCATACGCCGTTACCCTCGTGCTCGACCGTATCTTGCAGCAGGAACATAGCGCTCCGACTCCCCTTTATCGGCATGTAGACCAGCGACAGGACCTGCCTGTTTACTCGGTTACCAGCCTCGATACCGGAAAACTCTTACGAAGATTCGAAGCAAGAAGATCGCCGACTCCCGATATCGAAGAGTTGACGGGCAATTATGATGAACTTACCGGTCTTGCCGGAAATGGGTTGGTGGAGCGAGAACTCTGTGCCGTCCTGGCAGAAAGAAGCGGCAGTACGGCTGTTCTCCGTATCAGAAGCGGCTGCGAAAGGGCATTGGAATCGGCGAAACGGATCGAATCGGAATTGCGTCTCTTTCAGGATCAGCTTTTCAGACTCTTCGGAAATGATTTCCTCGCAATTCTCACCGAAACCGAAAAAGATACGGCCGTAGAAGTGGCAAAACGCATAGCACAAAGACTGGAACTTCCCGAAAAGCCGGGTCCGGTTATTTCCGTCCTTATTCCCCCGGAAAAAGAGGAAAAGGAGCAGACGGATGTACAAGGGCTCCTGGGAGAGATCGAGGCCTCGGTGCCTGCGGGACCGCTTCCCTTGGGAAGCAGGATCTACCTCTGGAATGGGGAAGAACAGAAACCTGAGCTGCTTTAATACGGCTCAAAGCGTCAAAGAGCAGGATCATCCATCCCGAGTTTTGCAAAAAACTCTTTTCGTTCGCTTCCCTCTAGTCCGACGGAATTACCGGCAATCAGACTGCGAAGGGCATCCAGCTCCGGAGCAGAAAAATTCTCGGCATTGAGCACAAAATCACGAAAGGCTTCGGAGGCCAGGGGACAAACCCCCTCGACAATCTCGAGGATCACGGCGGCGTAGGCACGAATCTCTTTTTGGGCGTGCGCATCGAGACGGAGCTTCAGAAAATGAAAGAGGTTGTGAAGATCCATTTGCCAATACCATTCGGTGTAAAGGCTTAAGGGAAGATCGATTCGTGCTATCTCCCTTGCAATCCCCATATCGAGCATACGGTTATAACCATCCCACACCGCAGCCCTGCCGTTTTCAAGCACTCCCCGGACCTTTTTCGCAACATTCGCTTCCACAGCCTCGTTCTGCCGTCCCTGTTTATTATCGCTGCTTTGATACGCAATATCTTCATCCTGCGGAAGGTAGAATTCCTCCTTCATGATGCTGTATCGTCCGGAAATTTCATTCAACCGCCCGGTCCGGTGACGTACCCACTGGCGGGCGACAAAGATGGGCATCTTTACATGGAAGGTAAAAACCACCTGTTCAAAGGGACTGGTGTGTTGGTTTCTCATCAGATAGCGGATCAATCCCCGGTCACGGCGATAACTGGTCGTACCACCTGCATAACTTACCCTGGCCGCCTCGACGATGCGTCTATCATCACCAAGATAATCGACAAGACGGACAAAGCCCTTGTCCAGCACCGGAAACTCCCTATCAAGCAGCTTATCGGCTTCCTGATTCTCTAAACGTGCCATCACAGCCCCCTTTCTGGGGGCATTGTAGCCTATCAGCGAGGAGGGCAACAAGCCAGTCAGCAAGGTCAGAATTCATTGACAGAGCCCCTCCCCATCGTGTAAGGATATGGGTATGGACATACGCGAGGCACATGAACCTCAACAAGAGTTTCGCCTCGACAACGCGGCGAAGATTTTTCCCTCGTTGCTGACAAAACAACAGACAACGATATTTCGTCTCTCGGCAAATATCGACAAAGCAGTAAACATCAAGATACTGGAAGAGAGCCTATCGGCGATGCTTGTCCGTTGCCCCTATTACAGGGTCCACCTGCGCAGGGGCCTTTTCTGGTATTATCTCGAACCGTGCGACAGCGAAGCGCGAATCGAGGCGGAAAGCAGGTATCCCTGCCTCTATCTACCCTATAAAAAGCCGGGAGTCCTCCCCTTTCGGGTCCTCGCCTACCAAAACAGGATAGCCTTCGAGATTGCCCACTTCATTACCGACGGGACCGGTGCTCTCAATTTTCTTAACGGCCTTTTGCTCGAATACCTCCGTCGCCGGGGGGAGAAGATTGATCCCGAAGGGCGTATCATCGAATGTACAGATCCACCCGATCCCAAAGAGGGCGAGGACAGTTTTCGCATCCACTATGAGAAAGGGGTTCCCCAGGCAAAACAACTTCCTCCGGCCCTTCAGCTCGGGGGAAAGCAAGAAAAACCTCCCATTTTCCATGTTACGGAAGGGAAGATGGAGAGTGCCGATCTGAAACGGGAGGCTTCCCGCTACGGGGCAACTATCGGAGAGTTTCTCACCGCCTTACTGATCGATGTGGCACAAGAGGTGATGGTACGCAGAAAGTTAAAACCACGCCCTATTCGCATCAGCATCCCCATTAACCTCCGCAAGGTCTATCCCTCGATTACCATGCGTAATTTCGCCCTGTCGGTGGAACCGGGAATCGATCCGCGGCTTGGTGATTTCCAGTTTGGCGATATTGTTGCAAAGGTTCACCATTTTATGAAGATGGAATTCGATCAGCGGATGATCAGGCGGCAGCTTGCCCGTAACATCGAAGGGGAGAAGAATCCTTTTGTCAGGATCATCCCGCTGCTCTTCAAAGATCCGCTGCTTCGCCATTTTTACGGTATATTCGGAAGAAAGGCTTTTACCTTGAGTTTTTCCAATCTGGGGCGGATTCAAATCCCTGAGCAGATGAAACCCTTTATCAAGGGCTACCAATTTCTTCCGCCGCCACTTAAACAAAGCGTCAATGCCACATCCGTCGCCTACGCCGGTAAGACCAGCCTCTTTATCACCTCGACGGTCCAGGACCGTTCCGTCGAGCGTTTGGTATATACCCGACTGCGGAAGATGGGCATCCGCGTATCTGTTACGACGAACAGGAGGTAAACCTATGGCATATTGTCCCCGTTGCGGGGTCGAGGTAGAGGACAGGCTCGAAGCCTGCCCCCTCTGCGATACCCCCATCCCCCAGGAAGTAAGAGAGCACCCGGAAAAGCCCGCCAGCTTTCCAAAGGATGTTATTCCGCCCAAGCCTCTCTATCGAAAACTCACCGACCGACAGAAGAACATCCTTCGGGCCTCGCTTATTCTCTTCCTCGGCCTCTTTCCCATAGCCCTCACCGCAGGTATCGATCTTGCCAGAAACGGCGGCGTCACCTGGTCCTATTACGTTGCCGTTCCCCTTATCGGTGGCGCAAGCATCGCCTGGCTCTTTGTCAAATATGGGAAAAAGCCGCTCATCTCGGTTACCGCCATGATGCTCATCGTGCTAATCATCCAGCTATTGCTAGGGTATCGCAATGCCCCCGGCAGATTCTTCCATGCACCGGAATTTCCCTATTGTCTGGCTTCATTTGCGGCGGTGGAGCTCTTTCTTTTCTACGTCGTGAAACGCAAGCCCCCGGTACTTTTACTGCTGGCTTTTCTTGTCTTCGATGCAGCCCTTCTTATTATTACAATCGAGCTGATCACCTCTGCGACGCTTTCCTGGTCTCTGATCGTTGTATCCGCGCTTTTTCCCTTGGGACTCTACCTTATCTATGCCCGGTACGTAAAGAAAAAGGGACTGAACCTGGCCGGTTTCTTCTTTCTCGACCTCACGGTGATGATGATCGTTCTTAATCTCTCTATTCAGGGGACATTGACCTGGTCATTGATCACATCACTGATCTTTCTTCCCATATCGGCGTTCTTTTATGTGCTGCATGTGGCCTTGTTCAACGACACCGACTGGAAAAAAGCCCTTCATCTGTAGCGAGGAGAATGGCAAGGGCTGCGGTGGATGCGGTTTCTGTTCTTAAAATTCGTCCGCCAAGCCCTGCAAAGCTCCACCCTGCTTTGCTGAAAAGCTTCCGTTCGCGATCGCTCCAGCCTCGCTCGCTTCCTACCGCAAGCACGGCAGGCAGTTTTCCGGCAAATTCGAAAAGCGGTTTCGATGGAGCTACATTATCCAAGGTAATCCGCAGGTACTCCGGGGAAAATATGGCATCTGAAAGATAGTGATCGAGGCTCTCAAAGAGGCGGAGAGCGGGGATCGCTGTGGCGGCAGCCTGGACGACTCCGTCGATCAGATAGCGTTCGGCCTCTCCCGAGCTCCAGAGCTTGGCTTCCCGATAACTCCGCTCTCCGAGGTCCGTTCCGACAACACTGATGGAAGAGACCCCGAGCATGGCGGCCTCCCGCAGGATACGCTTGGCGCAGATAGGCCTGACCTGACCGACAACAAGATCCAACAGAAAGGGGCCGATTCCGGCGGATTCTTCCTGCTCCCCGGAATCGGGAACAAAGGAAAGCACGATACCATCTTCTTGTATTTCATCAACAGAAGCCTTTCCCCGGGGACCGTCGGCAATACCGGCCCTTACGACGTCACCCTTTTTCACCCCCAAAATCTTAAGCAGATGGCGGGCCCGATCATCGAATAGAGGAAGAAAGAAATTCGATCTTCCCTTATCGCTTCTATCGGAAGGGAAAAAGAGTAGAATATTCATGCTGCTCTACTATACGACCGATTTTCTTGTGCCGCAATGTGGTAGCCGACAAAAATCAAAACCCTTATATTGAAATGAAGCGAGGTTTTGTGTGCTGAAAGAGTTTAAAACCCTTTTACCCATGGTCAAAAAGTACCGCTGGTGGTATGTTGCCGGGCTTATAAGCCTTATCATTACCGATGCCGGAGAGCTGTTGATTCCCCAGATGATAAAACAGGCCACGAATATCATTGCATCGGGAAGTTTCTTCCCCGCCGCAATCGCGACCCCGGTACTTATCATGATTGCTCTGGCGGCAATCGTCGCCCTCTCCCGCTTTGGCTGGCGCTTTTTTCTTCATGGCGCAAGCAGACGTATCGAGCGGGACCTGCGGGACAAGCTCTTTGCGCACCTGCTTACCCTCTCCCCATCATTCTACGGCACCATGAAGACCGGAGATATCATGGCAAGGGCGACAAATGATATGCGTGCAATCCGTATGGCAACAGGAATGGCCCTGGTTGCCTTCATGGATGGTCTTTTTCTTACCCTTGCAATCCTCATCATCCTCTTTACGACAAATCCCGCTCTGGCCGCCATAACGATTATCCCCCTTCCCCTGATTACCATCATCATCCTTGCCTTCGGCACTGTCATAGGACAGCGATTCAAGGCCGTACAAGAGGGGTTCAGCCGACTGAGCGAACATGTCCAGGAGACGCTTTCCGGTATCCGGGTGTTAAAATCCTTCGTCCGGGAATCCTGGGCACAGGAACGATTCGTCGATACAAGCGATGCCTATATGCAGAAAAACATGCAGCTGGTAAAGCTTTGGGGCTTCTTCTTCCCCCTTATCGTGTTCATCTCGGGACTCACCTCCCTGCTTCTAATGAGATTCGGAGGAGTAGCCGTTATGCTCGGCTCTTTTACGCCTGGCGACTTTGTTGCTTTCCTTACCTACCTCTCGATGCTTCAGTGGCCCGTCATCGGTATGGGAATGACCGTCAATATGATCCAGCGGGGGGCAGCAAGCCTGGGCAGGATAAACATGATCCTCAACGAAAAACCGGACATCGTGTCTCCCCCCCGGGGGCGCACGAACATCGATCACACCGGCATCGAAATCAAGAAACTCAGCTTTTCCTATCCTGATTCGGAGATCAAGGCCCTGGATCAAGTCGATCTCATGCTTGAAGAAGGAAAAACCCTCGGCATCCTCGGAAGAACAGGAAGCGGAAAAAGTACCCTGGTTCGCATATTGCCGAGGCTTCTCGATCCCCCCTCCGGAACGGTTTTTCTCGGCGGCGTCGATATTCGGGAGTATGATCTTGAAACCTTAAGGAACGCGATAGCCCTTGTTCCCCAGGATACCTTTCTTTTCAGCGCATCGGTGCGGGAGAATATAAGCTTTGCGCGGCCGGAAGCCGATGAGAGCGAGATCATGGATGCTGCACGAATCAGCACCATAGACCGGGAAATAGAGAAATTTCCTAAAGGATGGGAAACAGAGGTGGGGGAACGTGGTCTTTCCGTATCCGGGGGACAAAAGCAGCGGATAGCAATCAGCAGGGCCATACTACCGAATCCGCCTATACTGATCTTCGATGATTCCCTTTCGGCAGTCGATACGGAAACGGAGGAAAAGATACTCAACGCCTTTCTGGAGCACCGCAAGGGGAAAAGTAATATTCTGGTAAGCCACAGGGTTTCGACCCTTCAGTGGGCCGATTATATCGTGGTGTTCGATCGGGGACGAATCATCCAGCAGGGAAGTCATACGCAGCTGCTCGCGACAGAGGGCCTCTATCGCAATATCTATCTGCTGCAACAGGAAGGGAGCCTCTGATGGAAGAAGAGAAGATCGTAAAGGGATATGACCCGGTCATCATGCGAAGATTGCTCGGATTTGTCGCTCCCTATAAAAAATTGGTCACCATCGCCCTTCTTGCAATGGTTCTGGCAACCCTTGCGGAACTTTTGGGCCCGGTTATTCTTCAGAGGTCTATCGACCAGGATATTATAAATCGATACCACCGCGTCTCTCTTTCGAAGATGGACGATGCTCTGGCCGAGCGGCTCTTTGCTCCGCCGGTCCTTCCTCAACTTTTTCACAAAAGTGATCCTCCTCTTTTCGGTGACAATCGCTTTATCACTTCATCGATGCTGGAAAGGCTCTCTGCCGAAGAACGGAAAAAACTGTTCGATGCGAACATTGTCGATACTATGGAGTGGTATCTTTCCGGCAAGTTGAACAACGCGGAAGAGCTGCTGTCAACACTACCGGCCGAAGCCGAAGCAATGCTCCAGGATGGCTGGATCGCCATGCCGGCATCATCCCTGAAAAAGCTCGACAAGGAGAGTCTCGGCCTTCTGCGTGCCAACGACCAAAAGAGCCTCTCCCACAAGACCGGTGTGTATCTTATTTTTCTCATCGTCATGCTGCTGTTTTCCTTTTTGCAGGTCTACCTCATGGCCTATACCGGCCAAGGTGTGATGAGAGGGCTCCGGGAGAAGCTTTACCATCATGTGATGAGTCAGAACCTCGGCTATCTCGGCAATGTACCGGTAGGCACTCTCGTTACGCGGGTCACCAACGACGTCGAAACCATCAACGAGCTCTTTACATCGGTGGCAACGGGATTACTCAGAGACTTTGCCACCATGGGAGGCGTCATCTTCATCCTCTTCTATCTCGATCCGCATCTCGCCCTTATCACCAGTGCAAGCCTTCCGCCGGTGGTGATTCTTGCCGTCATCTTCAGAAATCGTGCAAGAGATGCCTACAGAAGGGTGAGGATCTGGACCAGTAAGGTCAACGCCTTTTTGTCGGAACATATTTCCGGCATGGATGTGGTACAGGCCTTCCACCGGGAAAAAAGGAGTCAGGAGAACTTCCAAAAGATAAATGGACAGTTGCTTTCTGCAAATCTCGCGGAAATGTATGTCTTTGCAACCTTTCGTCCGTTGATCAGCCTTCTTACATCCATCTCCATAGGAACCGTTCTCTATTTCGGCGCTTCAATGGTCCTTAATTCGGCAGTAAGCCTCGGTGTCATGATTGCCTTCGTCAATTTGATGCAGATGTTTTACCGACCGGTCATGGACTTTACCGAGAATTTTACGATTCTCCAGTCTGCCATGGCCGGAGGAGAGCGAATTTTCAATCTCCTCGACAGAAACGAGGTGATCCCAGACAACGGTACCACGCCCATCCCTGCTCCCGTAAAAGGAAAGATAGAATTTAGCCACGTCAATTTCGGCTATACAAACGACGAACAAGTCATTCGCGATCTCTCGTTTACCATCGAACCGGGAGAAACCGTCGCCATCGTCGGTTACACGGGGGCAGGAAAGACGACCATCGCCAATCTTCTGACCAGGCTTTGGGATATTGAGGGCGGTACCGTTCTTCTGGACGGTATCAATATCTCCCGGATATCCCTATCGGAGTTGCGCTCCACCGTCGTCCCGGTCCAGCAGGATGTTTTTCTTTTTGCCGCTTCGATACGGGAAAATATTACCCTTGGCAGGGATATCCCCGAACAGAGGGTCAAAGCGGCAGCAGAAACGGTTCAAAGTGCCCCATTCATAGAGTCCCTTCCCAGGGGCTACGATACAGTGCTCAGCGAACGGGGGGCCAATCTTTCCACAGGGCAAAGGCAGTTGCTCGCTTTCACAAGGGTCGTGGCCCAGAACCCCCGGGTCATTATCCTCGACGAGGCGACGGGAAGCATCGATACCGAAACGGAAAAGCTGATTCAAAAGGCGATGGAACGGCTTACACAGGGGAGGACATCCATTGTGATAGCCCACCGCCTTTCAACCATTCAGCACGCCGACCGTATCATGGTCCTTTCAGGCGGGCGCCTGGTGGAAATGGGAAATCATGCCGCTCTGTTAGCAAAGAACGGTGTCTATGCGAACCTGTATCGCCTTCAATATAAAGACGCTGTTCAGGAATGATTCTACGTCTCGAAATCCACTTTCGGTAGAGGGCTTGGGAAAAATGTGATACAAATAGCCATTCGATAGAGAAAAGGAGGCACGTTTCATGAAAAAGGTTCGAGTCCTGCTTTCGGAGACCTATGACCCATGGTTCAACCTTGCAACGGAGGATTGGATTTTCAGAGAAATGGATCCGAAGAGTGACACTCTTTTTCTTTGGAGAAACGATAACACTGTTGTCATCGGTCGCTACCAGAACCCCTGGGAAGAGTGTAATCTCAAGGCGATGGAACGGGACAATGTAAAACTTGCCCGCAGGCAAAGCGGAGGAGGAGCCGTCTATCACGATCTGGGGAACACCAACTTTACCTTTCTTTCCGGCAGAAAAGATTACGATAAAGAGGCAAACAGCAAGATCATCATCAACGCACTCCGTCGCTTCGGCATCCACGCGGAAACATCGGGCAGAAACGATATCCTGGTCGAAGGGAAAAAGATATCGGGGAGCGCCTACAAACTCACTTCGGACCGTGCCTTTCATCACGGGACCCTGTTGATCAACGCAGCCCTTACAAAAATAGCCGACTATCTTACCCCGGAAAAGAAAAAGCTGCTTAGTAAAGGGATCTCTTCGGTACAATCCAGGGTCGCAAATCTTTCGGAATTTGTCCCCGACATCAACCATGAAGTACTTTGTGATGCAATCATCGAAAGTTTCTTTGAGGCAAAGGGGACACGATGCGATATAGAAATCCTCGACCATGAAACATTGAAACGAATCCCCCATCTATCGAGCTATTTTCAGCAGCTCTCGGCCTGGGAATGGAGATTCGGAAAGACACCCGAATTTACCTACCGCCTAAAAGAGCGCTTTGAATGGGGATCGATCGACCTCCACATAGATACAAAGGGGGGCATTATCAGGGAAGTAAGCATCTTTTCCGACTGTCTTAAGCCGGACATGGTCGAAAAACTTATCGATACCCTTCCCGGTGTGCGCTACGATTCGGTTGAGATTGCGGAAAGGATTTCTTCTCTTATGAACGAGTTGCCTTCTGCTCATCAAGAACTGGAAGATATCACCCGATGGCTTGAGCAGGCGATAGGAGATGCCTAGGACGCTGGACGATATGCGCCTAACAGGGTAGGTTTACAGTATCGTAGGGAGTCTTTCGATGATAAGAAAACGCGTCTTGTATGCCGAGGATGAGTTTATCAACAGAAAATTGATCGAAATACGTCTTCGCAAAGAAGGGATTGTATGTGACCTGGCTGAAAACGGTAGACAGGCCCTCGATCTCTTCCGTAGTCGCAGGTATGATCTGGTAATCCTCGATAATTATATGCCGGAGCTTAATGGTGCGGATGTCGCGCGATCGATTCGATCAGAAAACACGGCTATCCCCATCATTGCAATCACCAGCGACGATGAAGAAATTCCCACCCTCAAAAAAGCCGGATGTAATGAAATTTTTATCAAACCGCTGTATGGACCGGCCTATATGCAGCGTATTCTCAAACATTTACAGGATTAACCAATGAAAACAACGACAAAAATCGTAACGATCAGCCTGCTCTTCTGTGTGCTCCTTGCTTCCTGCCAGAGTACGGCAGAATCCCAGGCAGATCCCCCAAAACCCGAAGATCGGTCTCAACCACAAAGCGAAAATCAGGCACAAGAGCCGCAGGCAAACGACGAAAACATGCTGGTCGTCTCACTCTCTCCGCCAAAGATCAACCTTGATCCGCTCCATACCTTTACCAGTACCGAGGCACAAATTTATACGGCCATCTACGAGGGGCTGGTTACCTATCACCCCTTTACCCTCGAGCCGATGCCGGCGGTTGCCGAATACTGGGAGATCTCTTCCGACAGAAAAACCTATCGTTTTCACATACGGGAAAGTGCCCGATATTGGAACGGAGACCAAGTGGAGCCCGAACATTTTCGAGACACCTGGCTGGCTCTGATTAATCCTGCAAATCCCGGCGAATATGGTTCCCTGCTCGATATCATAAAGGGCGCAAGAGATTATCGTCTCGGCCTAAACGATGATCCAACTTCGGTAGGCATTACCGTTCCCGAGCCTGGGATCCTCCAAGTCGAATTGGAAAAACCGGCCCCTCATTTCCTCAAGATTCTCTGCCATCACAGTTTTTCCCCTCTGCATCCGAAGATGCTTGAGGTTAAAGACTGGAGCAACATGACAACGGTTCTGGGTAACGGCCCCTTTACCATTGTGGAGTCAAACGATACGGAAATGGTGCTGAAAAAGAATCAGCTTTACTGGGATAGTAACGCCGTTCACCTCGATGGAATAAACATCGTCTATAGCGACGACGGGAAATGGGCGGCGAGGTCGATAGACAACGGGACACTTCACTGGGCAGAAGGTAATGTTGATTTCGACATCCTTGAAAACAAAGAGGCCATGATCCTCAATCCGGTCTTTTCGACAACCTACTTTTTCTTTTCTTCCTCTTCCAGCCAAAGCGAAAGCTATAACAATCCTCAGCTGCGTAGAGCTCTAGGCCTTCTGGTTCCCTGGGATGAGGTGAGAAGCACCCAATATATGTATCTTCCTACCGACTCCCTGGTACCCCAGATATCAGGGTATCCCACTGTTCACGGTATCGCCGCCACGGATTCCGAAACAGCGATGAAGCTCCTCGACGAGGCGGGATTTTCCGACGGCAAAGGGCTTCCGGAAATCAAATTCTTAATTCCTGAAGGAACGGAAGCGCAGCGCATCGCCGACTTGATGGCCGAAGCCTGGAGGAAGGCCCTTGGGGTGAAGGTGACGATTGAAAACGCCGGTTTTGGTGACTATTATGAGAGGATCAAGAATGAAGATTTTACCCTCGGAGTCCTGACATGGGTGGGAGATTTCGCCGATCCCCTCTCTTTTCTTCAGATGTGGACCAGCGATGCTGCCCTAAATGTCGGGAAATACCATAACGACCGATACGATGCAATGGTCTCAGAAGCCGCTACGGAAGAAAACGAAATTGAACGTTATAAAGAGATGGCAACGGCGGAACAGCTACTGCTTGATGATGCTACGGTTTTGCCTATCAAACATGCCCCCGCGTTTAATATTATCGATCTTGACCGGGTAAGGGGATGGTTCCCCAATCCCCTTGATATCCATCCGTTCAAGTATCTTGAATTCGAACAATTCATTCTTCCGGACGGGGTTGTTTAGGCCGGGGAAGCCGTCCGTACAGCCATGCAAGCTCCCGGGCCCGGCCGGCGACCCAGTCGTTGGCCACTCCGGGGGTCATGCGCCAACTCCAGTTTCCCCCGATCGTCGACGGAAGATTCATTCTGGCATCGGTATTCAAAACCAAGAAATCCTGCATGGGAATGATTGCATACTTCGCCACCGAAGCATAGGCGGTCCTGATCAGGTCCCAGACAATATCGTCGTCCGGACGGGCCAAATAACGACGGACTAAATCCCGCTCCGTATCGTTGATAGAACGATACCAGCCGAGGGTGGTATCGTTGTCGTGAGTACCGGTATACACTACGCAGTTTTTATCATAGGTATGAGGCAAGAATCCGTTTGTCGCGGTAAGATTCCCGTCGCGGTCATGCTCAAAGGCAAACTGCAGAACCTTCATGCCGGGGAATGCGTAACGGTCCCGAAGCCCAACCACCTCCGGAGTAATGACACCAAGGTCTTCGGCAAGGATGGGGATGGGGCCGAGACGCTTTATTACCGCATCGAAGAGTTCTTTCCCCGGAGCCTTGACCCATGTACCTTTGACCGCGGTCTTCTCCTTGACAGGGATCTTCCAGTAGGCTTCAAAGCCCCGGAAATGGTCGATACGAATGATGTCGACCACATTGAGCATCGCCTGAATACGGTGAATCCACCAGGAGAACCCCTCTTTTCTCATGGCATCCCAATCATAGAGGGGATTTCCCCATCGCTGTCCCGTAGGAGAGAAATAGTCCGGTGGGACTCCTGCAACATGCGTAGGCATAGCTTTTTCATCGGTTAAGAAAAGGTGGCGTTCGGCCCAGATATCCGAACTGTCGGGACTTACAAAAATGGGAATATCCCCGATGATGGAAATTCCCCGCTCGTTGGCATAGGCCTTGAGCTCTCGCCACTGTTCATAGAAGAAGAACTGAAGGACCATGTGTTCTTCAATCTCTCGCTGATGCCCGGCTGAAAAGGCCTCCAATGCCTCGGCATCCCTTAGCGCAAGGGCTTTATCCCAGTAGACGTTCCAGCTTGCATCCTCGACACCCTCTTCTTCGGCTTTTGCATCGTAGAATTCCTTGATGGTTGCAAAAAGAGCGAAATCATTGAGCCATGAGGCCTTCTCTTCGCAAAATTCGCCAAAGGCTTCCAAACGACTTGCATTGCCACTGTCGAGAAAACGGCCGGCCGCGTGACGAAGCAGGGGCTCCTTCCAGGAACGTACCCGTGCATAATCCACGGTGCATATGGGAAAATCCGGAATATGCTCCACCATCCGAGCAGGAAGATCCCCCTGTTCGAGAAGGCGATCGATGCTGATCAGCAAAGGGTTGCCGGCAAATGTCGAAAGGCACTGGTACGGCGACTCACCATAACCGGTAGGCCCCAGGGGAAGAACCTGCCAAAGAGTGATACCAGCCCGTTCCAGAAAATCGATAAAACGATATGCTTCACCGCCCAAATCTCCGATTCCATAAGAGCCCGGTAGAGAAACCGGGTGAAAAAGAACTCCCGCTCTTCGTTCCCCAACCATAAAACACCCTCCATAGAAGGCAGTATAATCAATCGGCCCCTTTGACGAAATGGGTACTTTTCGATAGTATGCCATATATGGAAGCTGATAATTCTATCCTGGATACCCCTGCATTCAAGGTTAACCAGCACGTGGTATACCCACTTCAAGGAGTGGGCATCATTACCGATATTCAAGAACGGGTACTTAAAGGGAAAAAGACCCTTTACTATGTCATCTATCTGGAACTTTCGGACATGACCGTGATGATCCCGACCGATAAGACCGACGAGAGGGGCATTCGTGCAATTGTACCGAAGGAAGAGGCAGAAAAGGCGCTTCAACTCATAAGTGAAGAGTATGAACCCGTTACCGCAGACTGGAAAATGCGATACCAGATGAATCTTGATCTTTTGCGAAGCGGAAGCATCAACGACATCGCCACCGTGGTTCGTGCACTTTATCATCGAAGTAAGGTAAAAGAACTTCCGATACAGGAACGAAAGCTCTACGACGATGCGATGAAGATTCTTATTGATGAGGTAACCTGCTCTCTCGGCAAGAAAAAAAGCGATGTAGAGGAACTCATCTTCGAACGGTTGGAGAGTGAGTGAAATCGGAGGTTCTTCCCTCGGCACTTTTGCTTACCGCCGCGGGAAGCAGTTCTCGATTTCTTGCCTCGAGTGCTCAAAGACAAAAAAAAGAGTATGCGGATATTGCCGGAGTTCCTGTCCTTCTGCATGCTCTTGAACCCTTTCTTCGAATTTCAACAGTCAGAAACATCGTCATTACCTGTCCTGCGGGAGATGAAGAGGTAGTTACCCATCTGCTGCAGGATTGGCCGTTTGCCCCGCTTCTCGAAAACCGCTTTCCGTTCTTGGTTTCCGGAGGTTCCAGCAGGCAAGCCTCGGTACTTGCAGGGTTAGAGGCCCTTGAAGGAAGCGGTGCCGCTATCGTCTTGATCCACGACGGTGCAAGACCCTGGATAACGAAAGAAGTCATCGAACGGGTGATGCACGGAGTCGAAGAACACGGCGCAGCAATCCCCGTGGCCCCCTCCACCAGCGCCATGAAAATGGTAGATGAGTCAGGAAAAATCCTTCGCCACCTGCCCCGCAGCCAGACGGTAGAGGCACAGACGCCCCAAGGCTTTCGCTTTCCTGAAATTCTCACCGCCCATCGAAAGGTCTTCGGTGACGGAAAACTCTATATCGACGATGCCGAGGTCTATGATAAGGTCATTGGGCCGGTTTTCACCGTCGACGGGGACCCAAATAATCGAAAAATCACGTACAGGAGCGACCTATCATGAGTAACTTGCGAATCGGTCAAGGCTGGGATCTTCATCGCCTTGCATCCGGCCGACGCCTTATCATCGGTGGCGTAGAGATTCCCTCACCAAAGGGAGAAGTTGGGCATAGTGATGGCGACGTCCTTATTCACGCCCTTATCGATGCCCTGCTCGGAGCCGCCTCCCTCGGAGATATCGGCAGCCACTTTCCTCCTTCCGATGATCGCTGGAAAGATGCCGACAGTGGCGATCTCCTTCGAAAGAGCCTTAAGTTGATCAGGGAAGCTGGCTTCCGTCCGGTACATGTCGACTCCACCGTGATTCTTCAGGAAATCAGGCTTTCCGGCTATCGGGAAACGATTAGGAATAAGCTGGCACAATTGCTCGAGCTTTCCGTCGAACAGGTGTCGGTAAAGGCAAAAACAAAGGAGGGGGTTGATGCAACCGGTCACGGCGAAGCCATCGAGGCAATGGTGGTGGTGCTCCTTGGTGAAGACGATCCCTCTGTCTGGTTATGAACACGGCTGAACATCTTTCCATCGAGCGTTACGGAGGGTGGAATCTCCTCATTGAGAACATTCGCAAGGCCACGGGACGTGCACCGGTCCCCTCGGTTACGGCGGTTGCCGACGAGGTAAGGGACCCCTACCGTGTTCTTGTTAGTACCATTATCAGTCTGCGTACAAAAGATGCGGTAACCCTTGAGTCTTCCAGGCGGCTCTTCCAAGAAGCACCGGACCTCGGATCCCTGGCAGCCATGGATACAGAACAGATAGCAAAGCTGATTTATCCCGCTGGTTTTTACCGGGTAAAGGCCGCACAGTTGAAGACGATTGCGATGAAACTGAAAGAAACGGGGGTTCCGGCAGAGCGCGACCGCTTACTTGCACTTCCCGGGGTCGGCAGAAAAACGGCCAACCTTGTCCTTGGCCTTGCCTTCGGTATTCCTGCAATATGCGTAGATGTCCATGTTCACCGTATTTCCAACAGATTGGGATTGATTACCACCACAACCCCGGAAAAAAGTGAAATGGCCCTCGAGGCTATCTTGCCCCGCCGGTACTGGATTGAAATCAACACCCTATTCGTGGCCTTTGGCCAAACACTTTGTAAACCGGTCAGTCCGCTTTGCTCGCGCTGTCCTCTTGCAGACGTCTGTCCTCAAAACGGGGTTGAACGCAGCAGATAAGGGTAAATTACGCCCTAATAAAATCATTTTTTTGCACGTTTCTATTTATAGTAACTTGACAAAAAAAGAAGGCCCTTTTAAGATATGGTTATGGAAAAGAAAAGCCTTATAACATCGATACAGAATAATTGGTGGGCCTGGCAGCTGTAGCTGGGTCCTGGAGACGAGATATTCGCGGACCCATAGCAAGGGCCCGCGGTTTTTTTTTGCAAAAGACCGCCAAAAGGCGGTCTTTTTTTATGACCTCAACAGGAGAAAACATGAAAAGAGAACCGAAAGAACAGGACAAAGAAAAACATCTGATCAAGATGATCCCGGGCAACGGCAGAGCTCCCCATCAGCTGGCCCGTCTGCTCAATGCAAAAATGCTCCTTGAATCGGCATCCTTCGAAGATGGGAAGGCCCGCTATTCCCTGATCATGGTAGATGAGGCCTTCCGTCTCGTTCAGCGAAAAGATCAAATCTACTTCAAATGTCCGGAAGATCGAAGAGAGCTTCGTTACGATGTACAGGGAGATATTCTCGATGCTCTGAACGAGATTGCTAATCGATATGCCCCACCCCATCAGGACTTTCCCTTCCCCGCCGGCGGAGTTGGCTATGTAAGTTACGAATTCTCGGCCAAATGCGACACCATACACTTTATCGACAGGGAAGACCCTCTCGATATGCCGGAAGCCCTCTTCCTCTTTGGCCATCGCTTTGTCATCGTCGACCACCGCACAAGTTTGCTCTACCTGATCGGAATCAACTACCGGGAACACCGCATCAATATAGAATCTGCAATGACCGAACTTGAACAGCTCCTTGCCAAACAATCAGTTCTGCAAGAACCAGTTGCGAAAACGATGACAGTAAAGCATGGCACAGTGGTCTCCGGACGTTCGGAGGAAGAGCGGGAATGGTATCTCAAAGGAGTTCAGAGGGTACGGGAGGAGATTATTGCAGGAAATCTTCTCCAGGGAGTCCTCTCGAGAAGGATTGTCTTCGAGAGCGACATGTCGGCCATCGATGCTTATGTACGGCTGCGGGCAGGTGACCCCTCCCCGTATCATTTCTATTTCGATTTCGGCGACTGCCAGCTTTTCGGAGCATCCCCGGAGGTCCACGTTTCGGTCAAGGAAGGAACAGCATCCATGAAACCTATTGCAGGGACAAAACGACGAGGAAAAAGTCGGGAGGAGGATATTGAGGCGGAGATGGCGCTTCGGGAAGATCCGAAGGAAAAAGCCGAACACCTTATGCTGGTCGATCTTGCCCGAAACGATCTCGGAAGGGTGTGTAAACCGGGAACAATAAAGGTGGACGACTTTATGAGCATAGAACGCTTTTCCCAGGTGATGCATATCGTCTCCAGGGTTTCGGGCAAACTTGCCCCCGGCAAAGAGGGAATAGATGCACTGAGAGCGACCTTTCCGGCCGGTACCGTTAGCGGGGCACCTAAAATCAAGGCCATCGAGATCCTCGATGCCATCGAACCCCACAGGAGGGGGTTCTATTCAGGCGTTGTCGGCTATCTGGAACCCGGTGGGAACCTCGATAGCTGTATCACCATCAGATCTGCCCTGAAAAAAGAGGGGAGATTTATCCTACAGGCCGGAGCCGGACTTGTGTACGACTCCATACCTGAAAACGAATACGACGAAACAGAAGCAAAACTTTCGGCCCTTGCACAGGCCGTCGGATTGGAGGCAAAAGCATGATTGTATTGATCGATAACTACGATTCCTTTACCTACAACCTTTTCCAGATGATCAGCGAATTGAGCAGCGAAGAGGTAACGGTGCTGCGTAACGACGAAACGAACATCAAAAGCATCGAAGCATTGGCCCCTTCAAAAATCGTCATCAGCCCCGGGCCGGGCCGTCCGGAAGAGGCGGGAATTACCTTGGAAGTAATCCGTCATTTTGTGGGAAGACTTCCCATTCTCGGAATCTGTCTCGGTCACCAAGCCATTGCGGCCGCCTTTGGTGCCAAGATCGTCGGAGCAAAGCATATCTGCCACGGTAAGGCCGAATACATGGATCTCGACGGCCGGGGGCTCTTTCGCTCCGTCCCGTCTCCATCGACCTTTACCAGATACCACTCCCTTGCTGTAGATGAGGCAACGCTTCCCGACTGTTTCGAGGTCTCGGCACGTAGCAGCGACGGAGAGATCATGGGAATACGCCACAAGGAACATGTGATCGAAGGGGTACAATTTCATCCCGAATCGGTAGGATCAGCGGAAGGCAGAAGGATCCTCGGAAATTTTCTCCACTATCACCGTGAATCATTCTCACCCAAGGCCTACATATCCAGGATGCTCATTGGTGAACACCTCAGTAGAAGTGAAGCCGAAAATATCATGGAAGACCTAACCGACGGAAACCTGACGCCAAGTCAGATTGCAGGTTTTTTGGTTGCCATGAACGCCAAGGGGATTACGCCGGAAGAGATAGCGGGATGTGCTGCCGTACTCCAGCGAAAACGTACCCCCCTTGTAGCGGAGGGCAATCTCCTGGACACCTGCGGAACCGGCGGGGATGAAATCGGCACCTTCAACATCAGCAGTTTCGCGGCCCTGGCCGCGGCCGCATGCGGGGCAAAGGTGGCAAAGCACGGGAACAGAGCGGTTTCAAGCCGTAGCGGAAGCGCCGACTTTTATCAGGCCCTCGGCATACGAACGGGTTTGAAACCTGCCGGAGCGGCAAAAGTACTGGAAGAGACCGGCTTCTCCTTTCTTTTCGCCCCAACCTACCACAGCGCCATGCGCTTTGCAGCAACACCGAGGCGGGAACTCGGTATAAAAACCATCATGAATCTCTTAGGTCCCCTGGTAAACCCCGCGGCAGCCCAATATCAGATCATCGGGGTCTTCGATGAGGCCTATTGCGAACCCATGGCACAGGCGGCGCATATGCTCGGGATCAAACGAGTAATGGTAGTATACGGAACCGACGGGCAGGATGAAATTTCCGTATGTGCCCCATCCAGAATCGTTATGATGGAGGAGGACGGCACCATGACCACAAGCACCTTCGATCCCAAAGAACTTGGAATCGCTTCTCATCCCTTAGAGGAGCTTATAGGAGGAGATGGACAGGAAAACGGCAAACTTGCAAAAGAGATCCTCGAAGGAAAGGGGCGGACAGCCATACGGGATGCGGTTGCAGTAAACGGTGGCGCTGCCCTGACGGTCTACGGCATAAGTGAATCGATCCGGGAAGGGACCGAGATGGTTATGAAAGCCCTTAGCGACGGCTCTGTAAAGCGACAGCTGGAAGCAGTTGTTGCAAGCAGCGCCAGGATCGCAATGGAAGAGGAGCGGGGTGATGTCGCCTGAGACAGCCGGTACAAAGCTTCCCAATATTCTCGAGCGGATCGTTACAAGGCGCAGGGAGCGCCTTACAGCAGAAGGAAGCCTTCTTTCGGCCCAGGAGCCTTCATGGGGAAAAAACAAGGCTCCTGCCCCTCTGCCTTTTCTTCCCCAGGGAGGGCTTATCTGTGAAGTAAAGCGGAAAAGTCCAAGCAGGGGCCACATAGCCGAGATCACGGACCCGGTCGCTCTGGCAAAGCGATACCAACAATTGGGAGCCTCGGCAATATCCGTACTCACCGAGGAAGACCACTTTGGAGGCTCTCTCAACGATTTGGCAACGATCAAAGAAAAGCTTCCCGATATGCCGCTTCTGCGCAAAGATTTTCTCTTCGATGGTGAGGATGTAGTGGTAAGCAGGCGTTTCGGGGCAGATGCAGTGCTCCTCATCACCCGGATTCTCGAACAAAGCGCCGTTGAAGAAATGTTCTCCGCTGCCCGAGAACTGGGCATGACGGTACTTGCCGAGGCCCACAGCAGGGAAGATATTGAAAGGCTCAGGGGCTTCGCACCAAAGCTCATCGGCATCAACAGCAGGGACCTGGCAAGCTTTCGGATCGACCCCTTCGGCCCCGCCGCCCTTGCCGATGCCATCCAGTGGCCCACCGTTCTTGTCTGGGAATCCGGGATTCTCGGCGCCGAAGAGGCGAAGATCGCAGCAGGATGCGGCTTTGCCGCAGCCCTTGTCGGAGAGGGAGTGGTCACCGCCCCGGAAAGAATTCCCGATATCACTACAGCACTCTCGGCAGCGGACCAGAAAAACAACGCTCCCTTTTTCTGGAAAGCCCTGGCCGTTAAGCAAGCTGCCCTGCAAGATGCAGCCCCAAATGGAGAGAGACCAGAGAGGCCGCGCCCCTTGGTGAAGCTCTGCGGCATTACCCGCATGGAAGATGCGCAAAAGGCGGCCGAGGCCGGAGCGGACATTCTTGGATTCATTCTCGCCCCATCCAAACGCAAAGCAGAGGCCGACTTCATTCGATCGGTTGCTTCTGCGGCACAGGATAGGCCGGATTCCCCCCTTGGCAGAGCACTACGGGTGGCGGTCATTGTAGAAAGGAAAGAGGGAATAGAGGCAAAAGAGCAGATTGATCAAGCCAGAAAGCTGCTGGCAGAGGGGGCTATCCACGGGGTCCAGCTCCACGGCGATAGTTCCCCTGAGCTTTGCGCCGCCACCGCTTTCCCCTATTTTAAGGCGTTGCGGCCCTCCTCGATTGCCGAGGCAAAACAGCTGGCTGCAACGCCGAAAGAGGGAGGGTACCGTTGCCCAAGGATACTTGTCGATGCCTTTTCATCAGAGGCCTATGGAGGAACGGGAAAAGCGGTGGACCCGGATATCGTGCGGGCCGTCATCGAGCGCTCGGGCAGGCCGCTCTGGCTTGCCGGGGGTATCACTCCGGAAAATGTGGAAGCCATTGTAACACGCTATAAGCCGGAGCTTATCGACATAGCTTCGGGCGTGGAAGAGGGGCCGGGAATCAAGGACCACCATCGTATCGAACAGCTTTTCGAAGCAATACAAAGGAGCTGCATATCATGAATAGAGAGGATTCGAAGAAGTCAGGATACTTCGGTCGCTTTGGAGGAGCATATGTTGCCGAAGTGTTGAGACCGGCCCTTCTGGAGCTTGAGACAGCCTTTGGCAAGGCTATGAAGGATCAGAGTTTCCTCGCAGAGCTTGATAGGATCGGGAAAGAGTATATCGGCCGTCCGACCCCCCTACTCCATGCCAAAAACGCCAGCCGGGCTATCGGCGGGGCCGAGATGTACATTAAACTTGAGGGTTTGGCCAACACCGGAGCCCATAAGATCAACAACGCCGTGGGACAGGCCATGCTTGCAAAGCGAATGGGCAAGACGCGCATCATCGCCGAAACAGGGGCAGGCCAACATGGTCTTGCCACTGCAGCTGCTTGTGCACGCCTCGGTTTGGAATGTGTCATTTATATGGGGGAGAAAGACCATAGGCGTCAGCGTCCTAATGTTATGTATATGGAGTTTTTCGGCGCTACGGTTATCCCCGTAAAGGGCGGTTCCGGGACCCTTAAGGATGCGGTAAACGAGGCCCTTCGGGACTGGGCCGGAAGTTTTTCAAACACCCACTACCTTATCGGGTCGGCACTGGGTCCTGCCCCCTTTCCAGCAATTGTAAAAGCGTTTCAGTCCGTCATTGGAAGGGAAACCGAGCAGCAACTCTCGGAGGCCGGGGTAAAAGCCGACCTTCTGGTCGCATGTGTCGGGGGCGGGAGCAATTCCATCGGCTTCTTCTCTCCCTGGATAGATGAGCCGACCTTGAATGAGCACCTAAAGACCAGGCTATTGGGAGCAGAAGCAGGAGGAAAGGGCAGGGCCCCAGGAGAGCACGCAGCACGTATGGACGGCTCAGGAAAGGAAGGAATCTTTCAGGGCTACAAGAGCCTCTTTCTCCTTGACGAAGACGGTCAGGTCTACGGTACCCACTCCATCAGCGCCGGTCTCGATTACCCGGGCATCGGCCCACGGCTCGCCTGGGAGCATGAACAGGGCAGGATCGAATTTACGAGGGTAAGCGACGAACAGGCCCTGGAGGCCCTGCGTTTCTTTGCAAAGACCGAGGGCACCCTTTTTGCCCTGGAATCCGCCCATGCCGGGTACGCGGCCATGCAGGAGGCAAAACGCCTCGGTCCGGGAAAGGTCATCGTTATCAATATGTCGGGACGAGGTGATAAAGACCTTTTCATCACCGCAGCAAACGAAAAACCGAAAGAATGGGCGGAGTTCCTCCGCCGTGAAGCGGAGGCCTTATCATGAAGAAAACGAATAGCAAGGATGGCAGCCATAGCCGTCCTCTTTTGATGGCACATCTTATCGCCGGCTATCCCGACCTTGCCACAAGCCTCGAGATAGCAAAAGCCCTTGTCGAAGGGGGTGCCCAAATGCTCGAACTGCAGATGCCCTCCTCCGATCCTGCTGCCGACGGGCCTGCCATCCAAGCGGCCTGTACCCAGGCCCTTGATCGAGGACTTCGCCTTGATCACGGTTTTGAACTTGCCAAACGTATTGTCGAGGCAACCAAGGTACCTCTTTACATCATGGCATACGCCTGTCAGATATACGCCCGAGGCATCAAGCGATTTGTCGATGATAGCAGTAAAGCAGGGGCGGCCGGAATCATCGCACCGGACCTTCCAGTGGGAGAAGATGAAGGACTTTACGCGGCCTGTGCACAGAGCGGCTTGGATTGTGTACCGGTCATCCCTATTACCGCACCTCAAAAACGGGTAGAGGAGATTATGGCCGCTGCCAGACCCGCCCGCTGGGTCTACACAGCTCTCAGAGCGGGAATTACCGGTTCGCAAACGAAACTCACCTCTGAGGCCATGGCACTACTCGAAGATATTCGGCAACGGGGAGCCAGGACCATTGCAGGTTTTGGTATCTCAAGTAAAGGTCAGATAGAGCTGCTTGCAGGCCACAGCGATGCAGTGGTAGCAGGGACCTTCTTTGTTCGGACAATTGCAAAGGCTCAATTAGAGGGAGAAGCCCCGACAACTGCAGTTCGGATCGCTGCAGAGAAGCTTTTGAGCTAATGATATAACACAGGTCCCGATTCCTTTGTACAACAACACACACCGGTACCTGCCTGACAAGAAAAAGCCCGCTCTTCCAGCCGGAAGAGCGGGCTTTCATTGCATTGTTAGAAAAGTATTATACTTACTCGGCAATGAGAAGCGTCTTTGGATCAAGACTAAGCTGAAGATCCTTAACACCAATCTCGTCATGATTTTTTGCCACTTCCAGGTGTACATACTCACCCTCATAGCGGAGATTGATCAGAACATCGATGGCATCGAGATATGGTTCTACATCAACAGGGATACCCTGAGCATTGAATTTCGGCTGCTCACCTTTAAGGCTTGCCGAGTACCATACCTCAATCTGCATCTCTTTTGCAAAAGCAGAAACCTTCTGAAACCGTTCCAAGGTACCATGTTCAAAATCATAGCCGTCAACAATGATGGAGTCGGCAGGGAAATGACCTTCGGTGATCATTGCCTTAATGCTTCCAAGGATCTGTTCGGTCGTTGTTCCCGCAAAACTGAAATTCATGATGACTCGATTTTTGATAATCTCGTCATGTATGCGCTGAACCTCTTCCAGGTCACGCTTCTTTGCGATTTCGCGAAAAATGTCTTCGTACCAATTAATGATGTGATCTACGTTTCCCGCAAAAGAAACATGTAGGACGCGTCGGTCTCGAAGCAGTTTATCCACGGCAATATGGGTCAGACACGCAGTCTTGCCCACACCCTTCTTGCTGGCGACAACACCAATGTTGCCCTTGCCCACTCCACCTTGAATCGATTTCTCGAACACTCGGAGGGGACTACGGTCGATAAGTTCTTTCTTCACCATATGAATAACTTCTCCTTATTCCTGATTATACTACGACAACCGGCAGATCGCGAGGCCGGACTATTTTCCGGCCTCTTTTTTCCGCTTTTCCTCGTACGTCTTAATCAGTTCGTCGGAGATACTCTGAGGAACCTTTCCGTATTTGAGGAATTCCATGGTAAACTCGGCCTTACCCTGAGTCAGAGAACGAAGAGTCGTCGAATACCCGAACATCTCACTTAAGGGGACTTCGGCTTCAACCTGACAGAAAAGGCCCTCCTCCACAGAGGCAACAATCATACCTCGACGCTGGTTGATACTGGCGAAGATATTCCCCTGAAACTCGGTGGGCCCCTCCACACTAACCTTCATGATCGGCTCCATGATAACCGGCTTCGCCTTGTGGTATACCTCACGGAAAGCTCCGATGGCCGCGGCCTGGAAGGCCATATCGGAGGAGTCCACGGAATGGCTCTGCCCATCGTTTATCGTTACCCGAACGCCTACGACAGGGAAACCGATAAGGCTTCCTTTGGTCAATGCGGACTTGAATCCCTTATCAACGGCAGGAATGTATTCGGTCGGAATAGATCCACCCTTGATTTCGTTGACAAACTCGTAGTTACCTTCTGCCAAAGGCTCGACAAAACCTGCAACACGACCGTACTGACCGGAACCACCGGTCTGCTTTTTGTGCGTATAGTTGAAATCGGCCCGCTGGCTGATTGTCTCACGGTAAGCAACCTGGGGCATACCAGTCTCAACTTCGGCACCATACTCACGCTTCATTCGTTCGATATAGACATCGAGGTGAAGCTCTCCCATTCCCTTGATGATGGTCTGATTGGATTCGGGATCAACATAGGTCTGGAAGGTAGGATCTTCCTTGGTAAATCGGTTGAGAGCCTTTGCCATGTTGTCGGCGGCTTTTTTATCTTTTGGCGTAATGGCGAGGCTGATAACAGGCTCAGGAACGAACATACTGGTCATAGACCAGTTATTGCCGTCTCCGGTAAAGGTATCACCGCTGGCACAATCGATACCGAAAAGAGCGGCAATCTCACCGGAATGGGCATCGTTAATATCTTCCATATGATCGGCATGCATCTTAATCAGACGACCAACCTTGAACTTCTTTCGGCTTCGGATATTGTAAAGCTCGTCACCCTTCTTGATGCTTCCCTGGTAGATACGGATGTAGGTAAGCTGACCGTACTGACCGTCCTCAAGCTTGAATGCAAGGGCAACGGTAGGTAGATCATCCCCCGCTTCCAAAGGAATTTCAGCCTCATCATGGTCAAGGTCGAGAGCAATATTGTTTACCTCGGTGGGATTCGGCAGGTAGGCAAGTACCGCATTGAGCAGGGGCTGTACACCCTTATTCTTATAAGCCGATCCCATAAACACTGGAGTAAGCTCGAGGCTAAGGGTTCCCCTTCTGATTGCATCCCGAATCAGCTCTTCGGTTACCTTCTCTTCCATGATCGCTTCCATCAGATCATCGCTGAACATGGAAACCGCATCGAGCATCTCTTCCCGCTTCTCCTCTGCCTCAGCCTTCAGCTCATCGGGAATATCCCGTTCGACCATATCATCCCCGGAAGGACCTTCGAAGTAGAGAGCCTTCATGGTCACAAGGTCGACAACTCCCTCAAGCTTGTCTTCCAGACCAATGGGAATCTGCATCAAAACGGCGTTGTGGCCAAGCTTTTCAACAAGCTGCTTTTTTACCTTGTAGGGATTTGCACCGGTACGGTCGCACTTATTGATAAAGGCGATCCGCGGGACATTGTAACGCTTCATCTGGCGGTCAACGGTGATAGATTGAGACTGGACACCTCCGACGGAACAGAGTACCAAAATGGCTCCGTCGAGCACCCGCAGGGCCCGTTCTACCTCAATAGTGAAGTCCACGTGTCCCGGAGTATCGATAATGTTGATCGGATGGCCTTTCCATTCAACATGCGTAGCTGCGGACGCAATGGTAATTCCTCGTTCTCGTTCGAGCTCCATGGAGTCCATGGTCGCTCCGACACCATCCTTTCCGCGTACCTCGTGGATTGCGTGTATTCGCTTGCAGTAGTAGAGGATACGTTCGGTCAGGGTGGTCTTTCCGGAATCGATATGCGCACTGATACCGATATTCCTCATCTTGGTGATGTCATAGCTCATAGTTCTTCAACCCTCTCCCTATAATATCGAGTTAGCCCCAACCTTTTGGTTGAAGACTATCATTTCACATGATACAATTACTGTCAGTGGTCTCTGCGGTTTTTCTCAGTCCGCTCAGGGACGGTAGTGTAGCTGAAATATCCATTATGTTCAATCCCGCCGGGCACTTAACGTGAAGGGTTCTCATAGATTTCTTACAATATAGAGATGCATTACATTGGAACAAGCGGTTATTCATACTCAGACTGGATCGGGCCTTTCTATCCCAAAGGGATGAAATCCAGCGATTTTCTTTCCTGGTATGCCCGATTCTTCTCCTTTACCGAGATCAACTTTACCTACTATCGCATGCCGGAGGAAAACATCTTTGCCTCGATGCTTGCTTCGGTTCCGAAAGGCTTTCTCTTTAGCGTAAAGGCCCATGCATCGCTGACTCATCAAAGAACGAAAGAGTGGAAGGATCATTGCAAACAATTTCAAACAGCCCTCGTTCCCCTGGTACAAGCCGATGCCCTTGCCGGAGTATTGCTCCAATTCCCTTTTAGTTTTCACTACACTCCCGAAAATCGCTTTTATCTCGATGCCCTTCTTGGAGAACTACACACCACCCCCTGCTTTGTCGAGTTTCGCAATACCGACTGGCAGATCGAAAGGGTCTTTGAGGGGCTCAAACGGCGCAACTGCGGGCTTGTCGTTACCGACGCCCCACAGTTACAGGGTGCTCCCCGGTATTGCCCGGAAATCACTAGTCAAGATGCGTATTTTCGCTTTCATGGGCGAAATAGTGTAACATGGTGGACAGGAGACAACGCCACCCGGTATGATTATCGCTATTCGGAAAAAGAACTTTTCCTGCTTGCGGAGGGGGTATTGGCGACAGGAAAAAGGGCTCGCAACGTTTTTACCGCCTTCAACAACCATAAAGATGGGCAGGCACCTGACAATGCCGAAAAGTTTCAGGAGATACTACATGGAAGGTCCCAGGGAAAAAAGACCGAACCGGTTTCGTAAGCTTATCGAACATATTTCCAGCTGCACCGGTTACGATCGGCTTGCCTATTACAGTTTCTCGGGAAAAGAGAAAGAAATACTTTACCGTGAGTGCTGGAGAGGAAGCGGTGCATGTCCCGAGGCAACCCGAGTCGATCCGGAGCTGTACGATTTTCTGAAGGAAAGCGGACGGTCGGTGGTTGCAAACAGCAGAGAAGAAACGCCGCTGCCCGGACTTTTCCTTGACGAAACAGCCGAAAGTGTCCTGGCCGTACCCGTTCCTGAGGCAGGAAAAGAGGGGCCGAAGGGGATATTTTTCCTGTTCTCGGCGGCACCCTACGCCTTTTCCGGTACCATGATCCAAACTATTGAGGAGCTGATATCCCGTATGCTGCTGTTGGAGGAAGAACCATGAACACCCCGTTCTCATTTTTGCAGGAGATCCCTATGTGGCTGCTTGTTGTAGATGCAAGTGTTGTCGCCATACTCCTATTGATGATTATTGTTACCTTGATCACGTTCCTTCGGTTGAGGAAGTCGATCCGGCAGGCTGTCGAAAGTTGGCATCGTTATCGCGAGAAGCGCCCTTGCAGACTTTCTGTGGCCGTATTGGAACTTTTCGGCAGAACATTGGAAAAACGAAGCATGGAAAGCGGTGTCAACCTTTTTCAGATATTCGGCTTGGAAAAACGCATGATCGGACGTATCTCGGTAGAAGGGAAGCAAAAAGCTCCACACAAGCGGGTTTCCCGTACCGATATTCGAAGAGCCCTCGCCTTTTTCCCGGACCAGGCGCTTTTCCCCATATTTCTCCTGGCTCAGAAGAGACGGAAGGTCGCCCTTGAGCTGGAAAGCTGGCTGGAAGGTGCCGGAGAACTTTTTGTCTTGAGAAGGCTTGCCATTAGCTCCGGCGGCACCGACTTTGACGGAAAGCAAGCCTTACGACTTTTGGAATCACATACGGAGGAGATATGGGCCCTTGCCGAGGACCCTGATTATCGGGCTCGCTTATTTGCACTACGGATAGCAGCCGCCGGTCATCAGGAACAGGATCGATTGGTCGTTCACAAGGCATTCTCCGATGAGCATCCGGAGATACGTATTGCGACGATTAGGCTCTACATTCCGGAAGAGGAAGAACGGGACGCTTTCTACAAACATCTCATAGAGGTAATGAAAGAAGACCCCAATCACCAGGTAAGAATCACAGCGTCAGGACGTCTCTACAAAGAGTTTCCCGATGCGAAGCTTCCGGAAGCAGAGACACTGAACACCATAGAAGCGATCAGGATTGCCGAACTACTCAATCCCGACAGAAGCGAAGATCAAAATCTCGCTTTCAAATTTCTTCTCTCGGATGACCCGGAGCTTTCCCTGATCGCGGCACGATTTCTCGATGCTTGCGGTGCATTTTCCCGACTTTTTATGGCTGCTGACTCAGGAGATGAGGACGGGATGCGACGTATTGAAAAGCTGCTTCGCAAAGGGGCCATATCCCACTGCTTCGGCTATCTCAACGTCTTGTCCCAACAGACACCACTATCTACCGCTTCGCTTGTGCTCGCTTCAAGGCTGCTTTTACGGGAGGGAGCACGGCCTCTCATAGGTGCCCTCCTCAAACGGTTTTCCGCCCTTCCGAAAGAAAAACAGCAAAGCTCTGAGGGACGGGAAATAGTGCTGAACACCCTGGAAGCGGCAACAAAACGGGGGGATGAGGAAGCAATGAAGATGGCGGCACACATGCTCCTCACCCATCCCTACGATGAAGCGCTGCAGCGAACAATTATTGAAAATATATCCCGCTCCTATGCGGATCTTTTTATTGAAGCGCTGTTGGAACTTTTGAAAAATCCGGATTATCAAGAAGAAGCGTTGTTAATCTCGAAGTTTGCCGAACTCCCTGCCGATCTTTCGGTTCATGCCCTTCTCGATTTGGTACGGTTGCCAGGGGAGGTCCCGCTGATTGGTCGGAAACGGGCGATAAAAGTCCTTCTTAGAAAGGGAGAAAGGGCGGGAATACAGGGGATTCTCGAAGAAATGCCGCTTATGGAACTTAATGAAGCGGCAGAGTGCGCCGGGTGGCTTGAACAGTTTATACCGACCGGTCTCGAAGAACGACTGGCCGCTATTTTTTCGTGCAATGACGGCCCCTTGCGGGCAAGGATGATCGCAGCGATCCCAAGCTCGCTTATCAAGCGCTTTAACGAGGCAATCACAGAGGCCTTGGACGACCCCGATCCTGAGGTACGAAAAGCCGCTGCCATCGCTCTTTTCGATCAGAAAAAGAAAAAGGTGATGGCCCTTTTACACGACCCCGTCCCCCAGGTCAGGGAAACGGTTGCGGCCCTGGCAGGGAGGACAATCACAAGCCTTGAAGAGCTGAAAGAGCTTGTTATGGATCCCAACGAAGTGGCATCGGTCAAACAGGCTGCCCTCAAGGGGATCGCATCGGCGGGGGATAAAGAGGCGGCCGACTTTCTACTTGCTGTTTTGGAAAAGGAGCTTGAGATTGAGGAAGAAATCATTGATGCGGCCGCAGGATTCGACAAAGGAAGCGAATTCGAACCCTTTGTACGACGTTTGGAAACCGCTCCCGATGACCTACGAGAAAAGATTCTGAAGGTGCTGATCGCTTCCGGTGAACGGGGAGAAGCCGCTTTACTTTCCCTTCTTGAAGAACCGGTTCCCCTCCGTGACAGTGCGGCGGCAGCCCTCGAGGCGATAGGAACCGTGGAACGAACCATGCGCCGACTCTCTGCACGGAACCCGGATATCCGTCTCGAAGCGGCACAGTTGCTTTCCAGAATAGGAACAAACGGGGCATACCGAGGCATCGTTCTCGCAGTCAAGGATCCATCCGAAAAGGTCAGAGTCGAAGCAACGAAGGCGCTTCAAGCATTGAAAGATCAACGCGGTCTAACCGTCCTCGAACATCTCACTCGTGATCCTGTTCCACGAGTTCGCAGATATGCAAGGTGGGCGAAAGAACGACTTAAAGCGGAGGCTCTGAATTAGACGAAATGAAGCAAAAAAGTGTCTTTACCAGCATCCTGTTCCTGTTGCCGTTTTTACTTCCGGGGTGTCGCATGCCCCCTTCGCAAAAGCTCTCTCCCGACATCGTCGAATCCCGAATTCGCACTGTTTTCGAACTTCCCCTCTATGAACAACTTTATCACGACATCGTGTATGTCGGAGAAGAGGCGCGCTTTTTCGGAATCAAACACATCGACACCAAACTTTTATTTAGTATCGATATCAGAATTCAGGCAGGAATCGATCTCCTAAAAGAAATATCGGTTCTCCCTGCGCAGGATGGATCGCTCGTAGTTTTGCTGCCCGAACCGGAAATCCTTTTGGTGGATGCCGACGAATCGACTATTCGGGAATATTTTCTCAAGGAACACGGTAAGGCGATAAGCCGCCTCGACTATTATGACGAAATTGAGAAAGGTAAAGATCGAGTCCGCCAAGAAGCAATCGAACGGGGAATCATCGAAAAAAGTAAAGAGCTGGCACGCGATGCCGTCGGCGGCCTCTTTGCGTCCGATGCAGATCGAAAGATAAACGTCCGTTTCCGCTCTCAAGCCGGGGAAGGAAAAGGAGAAAAGCTGTGAGGCACTTGAAAAAAACCATCCTAAAAGCCGGCACGCTTCTTTTTCTACTTTTCATCTTCATTGCCGGGGGCTATCTGCTTGCCGCTCGTCTGGATATCACCTTTCGGCTCCCCTTTTTTAGTCATCAGCGAGAAGCCGATTCCAAGGTCGTACTCTCCGAAAGCAGGGAAATCCTCCGGCTCGCAACAGTGGAGTATCTATATAAATCCGTTTTCCCGTATGATTTCATTCCCGAGGGTACCGATTTCCGAAAGCTCTTCTCCTCCCTCTTTCGCAACGAAAAGTTGACCGAGGAGGAACAAGCACTGATCGACCTCTACCGGCTCTGCGCGGAGATCGGCATCGATCTCAACATGGAACAGTACACCTTTGCCGTCATTACCACCAGGGTGAAGGGTGGCTTCGACCTTTCCCAAAAAGGTATCGGCATAGAAGAGACGGACGGAGAAGGACCGGGGAAACACAATGTCACCATCACTCTGCCCAAGCCGATCATAACCGAGTGTGTGGTGGAAGATGAAACCAGCGACCGCTATCCCTACCCCGATATACAGGCAGGCCCGGCAGCCTGGAAAGAAATTACCTCGATGGCACAAAGAGCAATCAGAAAGCGGGTTATAGAAGAGGGAATCCTTGAAGAAGCGCAACAGAGGGGGAAAGCCTATCTCGAGCCTCTTTTCTCCCAGGCAGGTTACGACAAGATTTCCTTCCGCACGTACGACTGAAACCGAGCATAGGCATCGTCAAGCTTTTCAAGCAATGGAGGGAAAAGCTCGACGTTTCCATCAGCCGCAGCAGATTCGAGGGCGGCTGCGGCATTTCCCAGAGGTTTTGCGCTAAGGTTGAGTGATCCACCCTTTAATCCATGTGCATAGCCTCGAACCGCCTCGGCATCTTCACGTGCAACAACTTCATGGAGTAGGAGGATTTGTTCTGCCAACTTATCGAGAAAGGAGGCAAGCACCTTACGCAGGATCTCTTCCTTGCCCATAAAGGTGTCGAGGGCGTCATTCCAATCCAATACGATCTCTTCGGACGAAAGCGAAGAATTTATCTCCTCCTCAGAGCTAAAACGATCATCACGAGCACCCAGCCATCGATCGAGAACGGGAATCAAATCACGTTTTTTAAAGGGCTTAACAAGGAATCCGCTCATACCGACATTACGGCATCGCTCTTCTTCTCCCCGTAGAGCGCTCGCCGTAACGGCAACGATCGGGGTATCGATTCCCGAAGAACGTATCGCACTGGTAGCCTCATAGCCATTCATCTCCGGCATCTGAACATCCATAAAGATCAAATCATAACGACGGCCATGGGTCGCTTGCACGGCCTCTTTTCCATTCGAAGCCAAATCAACTTCGTGCCCAAAGCTTTCGAGGATGGTCTTGAAAAGCTGCTGATTGACCTCATGATCTTCTGCAACCAGGATGATACTACCGGTCAGTTCTTCTACGAGATCAACGGCATCTCCATCCGAGAGCTCTTCCAAACGCTCAAGTTCCTCGGCCTCATCCTCAGAAGCCTCCTTCTCGTCGTCACCGAGAAAGCATTTCACCATCTCGCGAAAGAGGCGACTCTTGCGAATAGGTTTTGAAAGGTAGCCATGATACCAATGCAATAGTTTCATTTTTGCTTCGTCGCCGCTCTTACCCGAAGGGCTCATCAGGAAGAGACGAATTCCCCGCAGGCTCTCGTCGGAATTAACCTCGCTGGCAAATTGCCAGCCGTCCATACCCGGCATCATCTGATCGACAATGCAAAGGGTAAAGCCATTGCCTTCGGCGGCCTGACTACGGAGTACATCGAGGGCCGCAGGACCATTCGATGAACATTCGATACTGCATCCCCATTCGGACAGATAGGCGCAAACCGCCTCCCGTACCGAGGGCGTATCGTCAACCACCAGTACCTTGGCCGAAAAATAACCGGGAGGCAGGGTATGATAAAAGCTCTCCTCCTCCTGAAGGCCGAATACGGCGGTAAACCAGAAATTGGAGCCGACACTTTCCCTGCTTTCGACACCGATCCGACCGCCCATCATCTCGGAGAGATTCTTGCTAATCGAAAGGCCAAGCCCTGTTCCGCCATATTTTCTTGTGGTTGAACTATCCACTTGGGTAAAAACCCGAAAAAGATTTTGAACCTTTTCCTCGGCTATGCCGATCCCGGTGTCACGAACTTGAAAGCGAAGCCTCACCTTCCCGTCAGAGCGATCATCAAGAGAAATCCGAAGCTCAACCTCACCTTTTTCGGTAAATTTCACTGCGTTATTAAAAAGGTTGACAATAATCTGCCGCAGCCTGATGGGATCCCCCAAAAGAAGATGCGGTACATCGTTCTCGATATAGACAATGGTTTCCAGCCCCTTTTTGTGTGCCTCAAGAGAAACCATATCCACCGCATCTTCCGCCGTATCGTAAAGATCGAAGGTGATGGTTTCCAGTGAAAGTTTTCCCGCCTCGATCTTGGAAAAATCAAGAATATCGTTTATCAGGCTAAGGAGGACATCGGCACCAAATTGAATCTGCTCGGTATACTCCTGTTGTTCAGGGTCGAGGGCCGTCTCGGAAAGGAGTTCCGACATGCCGATGATGGTATGGATCGGCGTTCTAATCTCATGGCTCATATTTGCCAGGAATTCGCTCTTCGTTCTTGTCGCCCGTTCAGCCGCCTCCTGTGCCCGTTCAGAGGACTCCTTTGCCTCCCTGAGTTCCTGCTCATAGAGCTTGCGGAGGCTGATATCCTCGGCAAACACAACATATCGCTTTGCATCAGCCCCGACCGAATCCTTGGGACGAAGATTCGAGATATTCAGACGCCACCAGGAAACCGATCCGTCGTCTCGACGATAGCGCATCTCCTTTGCACCCGAGCCACTAACGCTTGCGGCAATTTCATCGAGGTAATCAAGAAACCGTTCATCGGTCCACTCCTCAAGAAAAGAAGAAAATTTCGTAGAGGGTGGCAGCTCTGTTTTTCCGATGATATCGCAAAAAAGTTTGTTGGAAAAAAGGACCTCGTCGGAGGAAGAAAGTATGACAACTCCCACCGGCGCATCCATGAAGATCGAACTGAATATTCGTTCCTGGTCAGGCATATTCTTCGCTAAAATGAAGTGCTCAGCACTTCCGTCGCTTTTTTCAACAGCTGCTCGGGCTTCAAGGGTTTAATCAAATAACTCTTAATCCCAAAACCGACAGCCTTAACAATGGTCTCTTTTTTTGAGAGGGCCGAAAAGACGATGACCGGTATATCAAGCTTTTTTGTTTTCAAATATTCCAATACTTGAAAACCATTCACCTTCGGCATCATAAGATCAAGAAAGACCAGATCGAAGTTCTGATTTGGTTCGTCAAGCAAAAAGTCTTTGCCGTCTCCGTACACCTTGAGGTTCCAATTAGTCTCGGAAAAAACAGTCTTTACCAACTCCTGAATAATGAAATCATCATCAACGATTGCGACCGTTGCTTCACTCGCAAAAACGCCCCTTGGTTCCCTTTCTTCATCGTCCTTTATACGCTCTCCGGCGTCGTAGCGAAGCTGAATCGATTCATCCATCTCTTTTTTGGGTTTACTGCTGGTAAGCAATTTTTTCTGGGCAACCTCGTCATGGGCAATGGAATCGGCCTTAAGGCCGACCAGTTCGTCCATTGCATCTTCAAGACTGGAAAAGACCGAAATATCCTGATAATCGGTAGAACCTTGAACATAGCTCTTTATCCGATCGTTAGCCGTCAGGATCTTTATAAGCCGGGGATTGGGCTGTGCATATTGAAAAATAACATCGAGAAGCCGTTTAAGTTTAAAGATATGATCCTCGGGAAGTTCCACACTCGACATCATGAGCAGGACCTTGGGAACGACGACATCATACAATTCAAGCAGCTCGACAATCTTATATCCGAGCAATTCAACCTTTTCCGCATTGAGCCCTCTGGCAATCTCAATAAACAGAATATCTTCGTTGAAGTGGGCCTCGACCACACAGGGGCTTTTGTCCATCTCTATGCTCTGTCCGATAAGCAAACTGATGGTCTCCAGTAAGCCTTCCATTTTGACCGGTTTTGAAAAGATCTTTTTCACGTTCATACCGGCAAGCTCAAGCACATGCCCTCGGTCGATTTTGGGGGCAAGCATGATAACCGGAATATGCTCTATGTTCCGGTTTGTTTTCTTCTCTTTTAGAATCTCAATGCACCCTTTTCGAGAAAGATAGTAATCCATGACGACAAGGTCGGGTAGTTCGTTTCGCATTTTCACCCAACCATCAAGTCCATTGACACCGACAAGAACTTCTACCCCGTGGCTTTCTAATTTTTCTTTCAGATAGTTTCGAAAAAGTGTCGATTCATCAATAAGAAGTACCCGTTTTGCCATAGCTGCCCCCGTCTTTTTATAGATTATAAATCGAAACCTTCATAAATCAAGAAGAGAAAAAAACCGGAACGGCTGACAAGAGCCGATCCGGTCCGTTCTGTCATGAAACATCAAACACTGGAGGTCCGTCCGATTTCAACCTAATTTGTAGCCGATGGTCCTTAACAAGGATTTTCGATCAGCCTTGTCGCTGTCGCTCTCCACACCCTTTGGAGCAAAACCGTCGATGGCACCAATGATTCCGTTCCCCTGATCGGTTGAGGCAACCACCAGTTGGAGCTCATTAGCGGTAGCCGCAAAAAGGTGAACAACCTCGGGACAGGCCTTGATTCGGTCAAGTACATTGATGGGATAACAGTTTCGCAAAATAAGGAAAAAGGTATGACCGGCGGCGACCTTTTGAGCACAAGCGACAGCCTGATCTATGAGATCGGAATCGGTCCCCTCGGTCCGTATCAGACAGGGACCACTGGCCTCACAGAAGGCAAGGCCGTACTGAATACCGGGTACGGACGTGGCAAGAATCTCGGGGATATCCTCGATCGTCTTGATGAAATGACTCTGTCCGACAATAATGTTGCATCCATCCTCCCAGGAGAGATCAACCGCCTTGAGTGTAAGATCCATTACGCTTCTCCTTTTGCCGCTAAAAGCAGATCAAGATCTATTTCGCCCCCGGCACAGGGCATCTGAATTCCCCAGCTTTCGAGCACCACAGGATGAATTTCCCCAAACAGTCCAAGCTCCTTCCCGTCACTGAAGATTCGAGCACAGCGGCCTGAAATAAACCGGGGATCGTCCAGTTCCCTGAGGTCGTACTCCTTGGCAATGTAGTAGAAGATTGCGGAGATGTGGCTCAGTGCATCGTTGAACCCCGCCTCTCGGTCGCTGATGAGAAAGCCGAGGCAATTCTTGGTAACCGTCCCCGAATTATCCGTTTCGTCAAGCCGTGCAATTTTTCCCGTTTCAAAGATTTTGTGGGGATATACGGCATTTCCGCTCACCGATTCCGATTCCAGCATATTTGGAAGGATAGAGGCACGAACATATTCGTAGTTCTCGGTCATAGGGTTCGCGATACGAATATACTCTTTTCCCTCTACATGCATCTTTTCGATATAGTCTTTCCGGCTGCCAAGATAGTTGTACATCATTTCCTGATAACCAAGCCCGACCATGATATCCTTTATTCTGCGGGCAAAATGCTCCTCGGCAGAAAGACGGCCGATGGTATAGTCGGAAGGAAACACGGGAGGGAAGGTCGCGACCCCCCGCCCAATCATGACATCTTCTGCAACATCCGCAGGATGAAGAAAATCGTTGCGATACTCAGGGACACGAACCGTCAGCACGGGATCCTCGGAACTGTCGGAGGAAGCTGCAACGCCCATACGGGAAAGGGCTTCGATGCACTCCTGTGCCGAAAGGTCTTCACCGAGAAGCTTTTGAATATAAGAAACCTTAGCCTGGATCGGCTGCTGGAAATAGCGGGGAAAGACCACCTCGCGGCCGAAGGGGGTATCGTAGGGATAGACTACCTTGACCGGCAGGATCGTATAACCGGCATCGGCAAGGTCACAGGCGACGATCGAGGCCGTCAAAGCAAGGTCCTCCATAACGGTCCCGGTCAGTTCGACAAAGAGGTGGCCGTCACCGATCTTTACGGCACCGATCTCTGCGCTGTTGATGATAGGAGGGAAACTGAGTACCTTTTCGTCCTTATCCACAATAAAGGGGAAGAGACGATCGGCGGCGACAATATGGCCGAACTCCTTTCCCTTGGGGTGCTCGTTGAGAATTTGCCGAAGACTCATCTCCCGTTCTTCCTGAAGGGGAACAAATTTGGTTGTATCCGGATCGACTGCCTTATAGCGAATCGGATAGGCGAAAAGATCGCTGCGATAGACCCCCATGGCAATGGATTTTCTCTTTCGTCCGAAGTTCCAGCAGAGCTTTTCCTGGGTCTGAATCAGATCCTTGAGGGTCGCCTCATCCACCCCCTTACCGAAAATGGCAAAAGCTACGATAAAGGGGCGCGTTTCTTTGATGGCGGGATCCACTTCAACGATCCTGTCGCCATAGTCCTGCGGCTTGTCATCGGTGGAAAAAAAGGAATAGCTGGGAAGTTTTCCTGTTTCATAACAACAAAGCTGGCGTCCCAGCCCTGCGGTAGACCAAAGGTCGGGACGGTTGGTGTCGTTCAATTCGACCTTCAGGATCCCTTCATCGGGGTCGCTTCCGTCGAGTTCGGCCTTGGCACAGGGAAAAACCTCTTCAAGGCCCTGTTCTGTATAGCGTTTTCCGGCGAAACCATAGAGGGCGTCGGCGTATAGTTCAATCTTTGGCATCGCTATTTTCTCCTCCTAAGCCGTACATTCTCAATATTTGCGGTAAAAAGCTCCCGAAGATCGTTGAGCCCCAGATTCATGAGGGCCATACGATCAATCCCAAGCCCCCATGCAAGGACCGGAACATCGACACCCAAGGCTTTCGTCACCTCGGGACGGAAGATACCGCTTCCTCCAAGCTCAAACCAACCAAGCCGAGGATGTTTAATGTGAACCTCGATTGAGGGTTCGGTGAAAGGAAAGTATCCCGGAACATACTTGACCTCTTCGGCCCCGGCTACCTCTTCGGCAAACATCTTCAAAAGCCCGAGGAGGGTGCGCAAATTAACATCTTCACCAAGCATGATCCCTTCGGTTTGATAGAAATCGGCACCATGGGTCGCATCGACCTGATCGTAGCGGAAACAACGAACAATGCCGAAGTATTTTCCGGGAATCTTCGCCTTGGGAAGCTGTTTCGCAGAGAGAACCGTTCCCTGGCTTCTGAGAATCAGCCGACGGGTAAAATCCCGGTCAAAGGTGTAGCCCCAGCCGCGGCTGCCGCTCTTCCATCCGTTTTCATGGGTTGCCGCAACCTGATCCAGATAGGGCTGTTCTATTTCACGGGCCCGTTCGGGCTCGGCAACATAGTAGACATCATGGATATCCCTGGCGCTGTGAAACTGAGGCATAAAGAGGGCATCACCGTTCCAGAATTCGGTCTCAACCAGAGGACCATCAAACTCTTCAAAGCCGAGACTGATAAGCTTATCCTTGACCCACTGAAGGTACTCCGAATAGGGGTTTCTTCGACCGAGCAAGACACGCGTCGGTGTCGTGTTGAGGCTATATTCGCGGAAGTCGACATTCTTCCACTTTCCTGAGGAGAGAAGTTCAGGTGTCACCGAACCGATTTCCTCACCGGTGAGTCCTTCGGCTTCGATGACCTTCTTTGCTTCGGCACCGAGCTCCGTCAGCCGGTAGAGCACCTCTTCGCGTTCGCTGACCCTGAAGGGAGCCGCTGCAGCACCCCGCTTTTTACTGATCCCCTTCATTACCTCCAACTGCTCTTTCGAAAGTGAACGCTCTTCCAGGCGTTCCTCTTTTGCCCCGCTCTCCAGCAGCTTCCGTATCTGCCCCATTCTGGCCGAAGGCCCGTCGGCTACAAGCTCGACCCGCTTGCCTTCGCCCATGCGCAGGACCCCTTCCTTGCTCAACTGGCCAAAGGCGGAACCGACATCCCTGTTTTCAAGAGACAGCGATGAGGCAATGTCGGGCATGGTTTTTGCACCTTCCTTCGTCAGAAGGGTAAAAATCCGTTCTTCAGGGGTCCCTTCGGCGGCAAAACTGCGGCCGAGATCGGTTATTTCAAAAAAAGTCCTTGCGGTGCGGCTCGACTCTTCGATAAAACCGCGGCTGGAAAGCCAGCTAAAGGCCTGATTACATTGTCCCAGTTTGTAGTTGAGTTCCCGTACGATCCCGTCGGCGGAAATATCCTCGCCGAACCGGACAGATCGTAGCAACCTGATCTCCAGAGGGTGGAGACTCTTCACATCAATGTCCATGTATATTTCTCCTGGATAAACCGTGTCCCGATTATTGTAAAGAAGATCGCCGGAAAGTAAAAGCCCCGACCTTTTGCTTCCCAAACCCAAGTCCGTCTTTAGACCAGGATAGGCTCGGTTTGCCTTCCGTCGAAATAGACCACTTTTCCTCCGGTAAAGGCAGCGGTCTGTTCGAGAAAGGCATAGGCTTTTTGACCTTCCCACTCGGCTATCGGCAGGGCGGCATTCAGCTCGATCGCATAACAGGTGTCGTTATAAAGCGGGTAATCTCCCTTAACAGGGATGGTCTCCTGCTGATTATAGAGCCCGATGGTGGGGCCGGCTCCATGGCCGTGAAATCCTATGGGATGGGTGTATACCGTCGCCTCCATACCTGCGTCCTCTGCCGCTTTCAGGGTCGAGAGAAGGATTTCATTACCGCTTCTACCCGCAACAAAGCGATCGGTAAGGAGATCCTGGAGCCTGTTTCCCTCTTTGACGAGGCTGAGGATCCCTTCCGGTGCACAGGATTCCCCCTCTTTAAGAACGTAGGCCAACTTCTGGGTATCGGTGCAGAGCCCCAGATAACGCAGTCCTACATCACAATGGAGAAGATCTCCACCTTGGATGACAAGCCCCGAACGTTGGGGATCCTCCGAACCCCGTCGCTGAAGATCAACGGTAGGCATAAACCAGGCAGAAAGCCCGAGGGTTTCGATACGCTCCCTTATCCACCAGGCGATATCGTCTGTGGATGTGACGCCGGGGTGAACAAGGGCAGGACTGAAGGCTTCATCGATAATGCGGTGGGCAAGAGCAACAATTTTTCCGTAACGCTCAAGCTCAGGAGCGGTGCGAGTTTCCAGCCAAGCGACGGCAAGCGATTCGGCACTGGCAAGGGCATGAACCAATGCAATACCACCGGCCTTCTCCAGGGCCGCCTCAAGTCGACGAAAAAGTCCGACCGAAAGGCCGTCGCCAAAAGCGAACTCCTGGGAGACATTGATTCCGATTCGAGACGGAGAGCTCTTTTGCAATACCCCGGCAAGGGCATCCCACTGATCGATACCCGAGGCCTTCGACCAGGCAGGGCGATAATAGGGGGCCAGTTCCGGATAAGGAGGAGAGAAGGAGAGCCGCTCGAGGCTACCATCCTCTTTTCGGAGGAATAAGAGTATGGTCAGACGCCTGGCCGTCATCATAGGTTCGGGAAGGAAGGTCGGCAACAGAGGGCCTTCGTTATACTCCCGGGCAGCAACGATCCACGCGTCAAAGCCCTCCCGCTCCATCAAACGGGAAAGAAGATGTTCAAGCCGAAAGGCAAGGGTATCATTCCAGATTTCAGCCTGCCGACGGGAAGAAAGAATTGAAATATCACATCTCGGACGTATCATCTAAGGCTCCTTCTCGCTGAAGTATGATATGATATCATGCCATGAGAACACTGTACCATACCATTGATATTTTACTCACACCCAATGAGATGCTCCACAATAGTTCCATTCTTGTCGACGACACGAACATAGCTGCCGTCGGAAAAGCTGCGGAACAGGAGCCCACGGATCTGAAGGTCGATTGCAGCGGTAAACTTGCCATGCCTGCCCTGAAAAACGGTCATGCGCATTCTGCAATGACTCTCCTTCGCGGCTTTGCAGACGACATGAAACTCTATCCCTGGCTCAATGAGAAAATTTGGCCGACAGAGGCAAAACTTACCGGCGAAGATGTCTATCACGGGGTCCGCCTTGCCTGTCTGGAAATGATAAAGAGCGGAACAATCTTCTGCAATGATATGTACTTTTTCCTGCCGGAAGCGTGGCGGGCCTATCGGGAGATGGGAATAAAAGCGGCCGTGGGATCGGCAATCATCGATTTCTCCGATCCGAAAAAAGCCGAAGAAGCCCGTCGGCAAATCTTAGAAGAAGTCGACCGTTTTGGCCCCAAAGGCAACGAGGCCGATGAACGAAAGCGGGTCTCTCTGGCCATTGCACCCCACGCCATCTACACTGTCGGGGCCGACACCCTGCAATGGTGTGCAGAAAGAGCAAAGCAGGAGAATATTCCTTTTCACATCCATTTGGCGGAAAGCGAAAAAGAGGTCGCCAACTGCCTTGCCCAAACCGGTAAGCGGCCTGTCGCCTATCTCGACGAGCTTGGGGTACTCGATACAAACTGCATTGCCGCCCATGGGATTTGGGTAGATGAAGAGGACCTTGATATTCTCGCAGCCAGGGGTGTCACCATGGTGCACAATCCTGCAAGCAACATGAAAACATCGGCAGGTTCATGCTTTCCTTATCAGGAGTATCGGAGGCGCGGGATTCCCCTTATGATCGGAACCGACGGCTGTGCCAGCAACAATGCCCTCGACCTTTTCTCGGACGGCCGCCTTGCAGGGTTACTGCAGAAACATCACTTCGGAGACCCGACCCTCTTACCGGCCGAGGAGATAGTTGCTTTGATCACCGGGGGCGCGGCAACGCACGACGAGAAGATCGGCCCCTTCGGAAACCTGGGAGCCGAGATTCGTGCAGGGGCACCGGCAGATATCATTTTCCTCGATCTCACCGCTCCCCGAATGGCACCATTACACAATCCTATCAGCAATATCGCTTATGCAGCCGACGGAGCTTGCGTCGATACGGTCATGTGCGACGGATCGGTTCTTATGGCGGGAGGGAAAGTCCCCGGAGAAGAGGCCATCGTAGCCGCAGCGGCCGAAGCCGCTACAGCCCTTGTAGGTCGAAACTGAAAAGGGAGGTTATGGCCAGATCCGGATGATAGCGCGGACGAGGCTAAGGAACTTTTCTTTTACAAGCTCTCCGGTCTCCATCACCTCTTTATGGTTCAGGGGCTGAGGAAGGATTCCCGCCGCCATATTGCTGATACAGCTGATGCCGAGCACCTTCATCCCTGCATGGGCCGCGGTAATAACCTCGGGAACGGTGGACATACCCACGGCATCGGCTCCGAGGGTTCTGAGCATGCGAATCTCCGCGGGAGTTTCAAAGCTGGGCCCTCCCATAAAGGCATAAACCCCTTCCCGAAGATCGATGCCCTTCTCTGCGGCAACCCTTTTGGCAAGGTCCCGCAGCTTACGGGAATAGGCCTCGCTCATGTCGTTGAAACGGGGTCCAAGCTCGTCAACATTTTTTCCCCGCAACGGACTGTCGACGAAGAATTTTATGTGGTCGGTGATCAGCATAAGGTCTGCGGGATGAAAAGCCATATTGACCCCGCCTGCGGCATTGGTCACCAGAAGGTTCTCAATACCCATGACCTTCATCGCAAGGACCGGAAAGGTGACCTGGTCGAAGCCGTATCCCTCGTAAAAATGGAAGCGTCCCTGCATCACCAAAACCCGACGCCCCTCCAATTCACCAACGACAAGACGACCGGCATGGCCGGGAACCGTCGATACGGGGAATCCGGGTATATCCTTGTAATCAATTATAACGGGTCGTTCAATTTCATCTCCAAGAACCCCAAGCCCCGAACCAAGAATCAGACCAATTTCGGGAGGAGTACCGATCTTGGAAAGAATGAGTTCCACGGCTTTTTGGGCTGCCGCTAATCTTTCGCTCATGATAGCATTCTCCTTAGAAAAAAAAGGCCAGACGATATACGCCTGGCCGCAATATACAATTCCGAATCTTTAAAGGCCCAGTTCGGCACGGGTGGTCGCAATCTTGACCTTTCCGGCCTTCATATCCCCGATGGCCTTGGCAACGGCATCTTTCACTTCCTGAGGAACGACATCGTTGAACTGGTTGAAAGGGCTGATTCCAGTAGCGTCCTCTTCGATACCGAAGACCTTTGTTCCGCCCTGAAAGGTTCCGTCCTTTACCTCTTCGAGGGCAATATAGACGGACTCGGGGATTTTCTTAACGGCACTGGTAAGAACGGTATCGGGAGCCACAGAACTCTGATCAACATCAACACCGATGGCAAGGACGCCCCGCTCTTTTGCCGCCTGGATAGCACCGAGACCGGTAAGTCCTGCAGCATGGAAAACAATATCGGCACCCTGATCGATCATTGCAAGGGCAGCCTCTTTTCCCTTAGCCTGGTCCACAAAGGAACCGGTGGTAACAGAAAGAACCTTACAATCGGGGTTGACCGACTTCACTCCCTGGATAAAACCGACTTCATACTTCTCTACGGCAGGGATAAACATCCCAAGCACAACACCGACAACGTTTTTGTCGTTCAGCTTCGGAGAGGCTGAAGCGTACTGCTTTGTCATAAGACCAGCAACAACACCTGCGAGGTAACCGGACTCCTGCTCTTTATAGAGGATACCGAGGAAGTTTTCGGGGTCACCCTCGCTAGTACCGATATCGATTCCGGCAAAGTAGGTATTCGGATTCTGGACAGCTGCCTCTTTGACGGCCTGTTCCATCAGATAACCAACGGCAAACACAATACTAGCACCATCTTCGGCAAGACCGGCAAGATTTGGCACATAGTCGGTCTGCTGCTTTGATTCAACAACTCGGGCTTCAAAGCCGAGAGCCTCACCTCTCGTCAGGCCTTCGTAGGCTCCATCGTTGAAAGATTTATCACCGAGGCCTCCAACATCGGTGGCCATAGCCGCAATCAGCTGTCCACTATCTCCAGCAGCCGCGTTGTCTTGCTGACCACCGGCAAATACCATACCGACGGAAAGAAACAGTGCAATACCGATTGCAAGCATTTGAAAGCTCTTTTTCATTGTAACTCCTCCTGTTACGTTTTACGTTAGAACGTATAGTATAATCACTCTGCCGTACAGGCACAATGATTACCGATTCACTCTCCCGTCTTCTCGATCATAAAATCCTCTCCGTCAGCTTTCGGAGATCGGCTTTTCCTCACCAGCCCGGCAACGGCGATGACCGTCGCAAGATAGGGAAAGATAATGAAAAGCTCTTCGGGAATCGGCAAAAGCTTGAAAACCTGAAATCGAATTTGAAGCGCATCGGCAAAACCGAAAAAGAGCGAAGCAAGGAAAGCCCCAACGGGATTCCAGCTGCCGGAAATCATGGCAGCAAGAGCGATAAATCCCTTTCCGTTGCTCATTCCCTCGGTGAAGGAAACCCCGTTTTCAATGGAAAGAAAGGCACCGGCAAGCCCGGAAGTGAGACCGGAAATAAGCACGCCGAGATAACGCATCTTATAGACCGAGACACCGATGGTCTCAAGGGCAAGGGGATGTTCTCCTGCAGCCCGAATATGCAATCCGACCTTCGTCTTCTTCAGAAACCAGGTGAAAAGAATGACGAGAACGAAACTCATATAGACGATGGGCGTCTGGTTGAAAAGCGCAGGCCCCAATACGGGGATCTTGGACAAAAGGGGAATGGCGAACTGGTATTCGCCAAGCCCTTTGGGTATCGGGTCGGTGGTCCCGGGATGACCGAAAAAAAGGACCATGAAATAGCGGGTAATGCCGAAGGCAAGTACATTGAGAACGGCACCGGAAACCACATGTTCCAGGTGAAACGTAACCGTCGCCACCGCGTGAATCATGCTGTAAAGACCGCCGGCAAGCACACCGGCAAGAAGTCCCAGCCAAGGACTACCGGTATAATAGGCGACAACCGTTGCAAAAAAGGCACCGACGATCATGATGCCTTCCATGGCGATATTGACGATCCCCGACCGTTCGCAAATGGTTGCCCCGATGGCTGCCAGGGTAATCGGCGTAGAAAGGCGTATCATCGCAACAAGAAGATCGGTGTTAAATATTGCAAGCATCTGACTACCCCCTCGCCTTTGCGGCATCTGGGGCCGCTTTTGTTTTGCTGCGCCGCTTCAGACTGTTGCCGATATACACATAGATGTATTTTGCCACAATGAGGAAAAGCATGACACCTTTGACAATCTCGACAATGGCATTCGGCGTCTGGGTTGTTCTTGCCATATATTGACCGCCTGCATCGAGAGCCCCCCAAAGCAGGCCGGTAAAAATGACGACGATGGGATTATTACCGGCAAGAAGCGCCACACTAATCCCGTTCCAACCGTAGTTTGCCTGAAGGTTCTCAAACAGTTTATGGTCAAGACCGACAACCTGATTCACACCGGCGAAACCGGCAAGGAATCCGGCGAAAAGCAAGGCACGAAAAATATTTTTTCCAATGCTGATCCCCTGAGCTCTGGCGGCATCCTTATTTGCTCCGACAGCCCTGATCTCAAAACCGTATTTTGTTTTATAAAGAATATAATAGACCACAAATGCCATGGCGATAGCGATAATGATTCCCGTATGCAGCCTGTAGTTGGACTTGGGAAGAAACTGCTGAAAACGCGGCAGCCATGCCGATTCGAGGATCGTATCGGTAACGTAGGGATGCTTACTCGAGGAAGGATCTCCGCCGAAGGCCCTGATGAAAATTGGGGAAAGATAACGAGCGACATGGGCCAGCATCATCGTGGTGATAACCTCATGTGCACCGGTTTTCACCTTCAAGAGCGCAGGAACAAAGTTCCAGGCCGCGGACAGGATACCAGCCACCACAAAGATAAGAATAAGCGTAATAAGGGCAGGCAGGTTGAGTACAAGGCCGAGCCAGGCGGCGGCCATTGCCCCTATGTAATACTGCCCCTCGGCTCCGATGTTGAACAAACCCGCTTGAAAAGCGAAAGCGACCGACAGACCGGTAAAAATAAGCGGGGCCGCATTAAGCACGGAAATGTGCCAGTTCTTGACAAATCCTCCGTAGAAAAGCGCCTTAAAAGCCCGTATAGGATCGTAACCAGTGGCCAGCATGATGACGATGCCGAGGAGAAGCGAAGCCAGTATTCCAATGATCGGAATGAGGATCGTTCTGCCGTATCGACGTATCATCGACAGAACCTCGGCCTTCCCCTTTTCGAAATAGACATTCACAAGATAGAGGACCCCGGCCGCCATAATCAGCAAACCACCCCAGAAATAGCTGCCCAGATAGAGAACTGTTCCGGAGATAGCCAGAATCAATACCAGGGCGATCAAAAGCGTGTTTCGATATGATCTCATCGCCCTACTCCTTTCCGCCGGTCATATAGAAACCGACCTGTTTTTCAGTGGTTTTTTCGGGAGACAGCTCCTTTACGACCTTTCCTTCATATAAAACAATGATACGATCGGAAAGGGAGAAAATCTCCTCAAGCTCAAGACTGATCAGCAGGATAGCAACATTCTGGTCCCGCATCGCCAGGATCTGATTGTGGATATACTCGATGGCTCCGACATCAAGGCCCCTGGTGGGCTGGCTTACCAGAAGAAAGGTCGGTTTACGGGAAAATTCTCTGGCAAGAATGACCTTCTGCTGATTACCACCGGAAAGGTTACCGGCCTTCACATCAACCGCAGGAGGACGAATATCAAAACGCTCGACAAGTTCTGTCGCATATTCGTCCATTGCACGAAAGTTTAAATTAATGCCCCGTACGTTGGGAACACGATCGTGATACCCGATAGCGATGTTTTCGCTTACGGTCATGGGCAAAACAAGGCCGAAACGTTGTCGATCGGCAGGAACATAGGAAATACTTCGTCCGATCAACGCTTTGGTACTCATGCCGGTAATGTCGTCACCATGATGAAAAATTCTTCCGTCCGCCACAGGCCGCAGTCCCATGATCGCCTCGGCAAGCTCTGTCTGACCGTTACCGTCCACACCGGCGATACCGACGACCTCTCCGGGACGGACATGAAGAGAAAGATCGTTGACCGCAGGAAATTCCTTATCGTTTAAGACTTTCAGATTCTCGATACGAAAAACATCCTCGCTTCCTGGGGCCTTTGGTTTCTTTTCGACGGTGAGCACAACGCTTCGACCGACCATCAGGTTCGCAAGCTCCTCTTTCGTACACTCTTTTGTCGCCCGTTCCCCCTCTATCTTCCCCCGTCGGAGAATATAGACACGGTCACTGATCTCCATTACCTCTTCAAGCTTGTGAGTAATGATGATAAGAGAAACCCCACCCTTGCGCAGCTCCTTGATCACATCGAAAAGCTCTTCCACCTCCTGAGGGGTAAGAACCGCCGTCGGCTCATCGAGAATAAGAATCTTTGCCTTTCGGTAGAGCGCCTTGAGGATTTCAACACGTTGCTGGAGCCCCACCGAAAGGGTCTCGATTTTCGCATCGGGATCGACTTTCAAACCATATTTCTCGGAAAGGGCAGACACCTCCTGCCGAGCCTTTCGGTAATCGATCACAGCACCATTTCCAGGCTCGGCACCCAGAATGATGTTTTCCGTAACGGTAAGGGTTTCCACCAGCATAAAATGTTGATGAACCATCCCCAGACCGAGACGAATAGCATCTTTGGGAGAGTCGAACTGGACCCGCTTTCCGTCAAGGAGCATCTCACCGGAAGTGGGTTGGTATAGGCCATAGAGAACATTCATTAGCGTCGATTTACCGGCGCCGTTTTCACCGAGGAGGCTAAGGATCTCCCCTTCTTTCAGGATGATACTGATGTCGTCATTAGCAAGCACCTTGGGAAACTGCTTTACCACGTGACGGGTTTCCAGGATCACCTTTCCGTTACTTTCGGAACCCATACAAAAATCCTTTACATCAATTGAATTTGTTTTCGGGGAGAAGAATTGTACCGCATAAAGAAGCTCGTGAAAAGGAAAATTTGAAACATCTTACAACAGATTACGCCCCGACCACTTTAGTGTCAAGCAATTTACAAAATATCGACAGATCCATAATCAAGTACTGACAATTGATTAATAAGCTCTCCTTACAAAACCAAAAAAGGAGACGATCATGACCAGGATGAAAAGGATTCTTGCACTGACCCTCTCGCTTCTTGTTTCCGCCGCCCTTTTTGCCGGAGGGAATGCCGAGACGGTAAACACGGAAGCACAGACCGACCAGGCAGAAACGGCCCGGGCAAAGTACGTTTTTTTCTTTATTGGAGACGGTATGGCACTGCCTCAGATCAATGCCGCCGAAGCCCTTCTTGGAACGAAAGATAATCAAGGCACCCCGAAAAAGCTCACATTTTCGAAATTTCCCGTACAAGGTTTGACAACGACCTACGCAGCCAATGCCTTTATTACCGACAGCGCCGCGGCAGGGACCGCCCTTGCAACCGGGCACAAAACCAACTCGGGTGTCATTTCGATGGATCCCACCGGTTCGACCAGCTACAAGACCCTCGCAGAAATGGCGAAAGAAGCAGGAATGAAGGTAGGAATTGTTTCAAGCGTAAACCTCGACCATGCGACTCCTGCAGTGTTTTATGCCCACAAAAAAAGCCGCAGCGACTACTACGCCATCAATGTTCAGATGGCTGAGAGTAACTTCGACTACTTCGGCGGAGGCATGGTGCGGATAGACAAGACCCCTGCAGGTGAAAAAAGCGCCCACGACATCATGAAGGAACGGGGCTTTGTCATTGCATCGGACAGGGAGCAGTTCAACGCCATGAAGCCGGAAGCGGAAAAACAGTACTACGCCTATAACACCGGTTTTGCCGCAAACGCCCTGGATTACACCATCGATATGGATAGCAGCGCGATCACCCTTGCAGAGTTTACCCAAAAGGGAATCGAACTTTTGGATAACGACAAGGGATTCTTCATGATGGTGGAAGGTGGAAAAATCGACTGGGCATGTCATGCCAACGATGCCGCCGCGTCGATTTACGACACCATTGCCTTTGACCAGGCGATACAGAAGGCCGTTGATTTCTACAACCGCCATCCCAATGAAACCCTCATTGTCGTGACCGGTGACCATGAAACCGGTGGGCTCTCCCTCGGCTTTGCCGGCACACAGTACGATAGTGCTTTCGATGAAATCGCAAAACAGAAAAAGTCTTTCGAGTGGTTCGATACCTACGTCCTGAAACCCTATAAAGAGAACAAGCCCAATGGTTCTCTTGCCGATCTGATGCCGAAGATCGAAGAAACCTTCGGTCTTACCGATCTGACTGATTACGAAACGGCTCAGCTGCAGGAAGCCTTTACTCGCTCCATGGGGGGAGAGGTCGAACGGCCCAAAAGCCAGGATGAGTACCTTCTCTACGGAGGTTATGAACCCCTGTCGGTTACCATCACCCATCTGTTAAACCAGCGGGCGGGAATCGCCTGGGCAAGCTACAGTCATACCGGTGTTCCGGTTGCCACCTTTGCCCTTGGTGCTTCAAGCGGTCAGTTCAACGGGTATTACGACAATACCGATATTTTTACCAAGCTCTCCAATGCCATGTTTGCCGGTGCTTCCGTCGCCATGGCCCGATAACATCATTCCCTATACCTCTTGCGGGAAGGGCACTCGTCCTTCCCGCTTTTTTTACTTAGTGTTCGGAATCCTGGTGGTACACATGCCCTTTAGCTGGTAGATACCTTTCTTTTATGCCGGTGCATACGTTTTCCCATGATTTGGCTTTCAATTGACGGAGAGAAAAGAAATTGCCGCCTTTCAACCACCAGGATTCCGAACAGTAGACTTTTTCGACAAGGAGAAACAGATTGATCGATACAAAAGAAAAAAAAGAACAATTTTTCGTCTTCCTGATTTTTGCCGGATTTGTCGCCCTGCTCTTTGTTCCCACCGGTTTTCAGAGGCCGGGGAGGGAGTTGCAAAGACGAGTGCGAGCGGTCGTACTCACCACCGATGAAAGCGATGTGGCCCACAACGGTATCATTCGCACGGGAACCCAGCACCTGCACGTTAGGATTGCCTCCGGCCCCTTTAAAGGAAAGGAAGAGGAGTGCGACAACCTCCTGATGGGAAAACTCGAGCTTGACCGTTTCTACACACCGGGAAATACGATCTTGGCTGTACTGCAGCTTAATGAAGCCAAAGATGAGATTCTTACGGTACAGCCGGTCGATCACTATCGGATCAGGGTAGAGGCGCTGCTGGTCCTTGCCTTCTTCGCCTTCCTGCTCCTTTACGCCAGATGGACGGGACTGAAGGCCATCGTCAGTTTTCTCTTTACCGCAGCGGTTATCTGGAAAATCCTGATACCAGGGTTTCTCAAGGGGCTGCCCCCGATTCCTCTTACCATGATCGTCACCGCCATCATCACGGCGGCCATCATCTTCCTCGTGGGAGGCAGGGGTAAGCGAAGTCTCATAGCCTTCCTCGGGGCAATGGTTGGGGTGATTGCCACCGCCATCCTTGCCGTCGGTTTCGGAAAAGCTTTTCGGGTTCACGGCGCCATAAAGCCCTTTTCCGAGATGCTCTTGTACGCAGGCTTTCCCCACCTCGATCTGACGAACATCCTCTTCGCAGGAATCTTCCTTGCAAGCAGTGGAGCGGTGATGGACATCGCCATGGATATTGCGGCTTCCATGGAGGAGATTGTCTTACACAATCCCACTGTCGAAAGAAAGAAACTGATCCACTCGGGATTTGCCGTCGGACGGGCCGTTATCGGTACCATGACCACGACCCTACTTCTTGCATACTCTGGAGGATACACCGCCCTTTTGATGGTTTTCATGGCCCAGGGAACGCCGGGAATCAACATTGTGAACCTCGGTTATGTAGCGGCGGAGATACTTCACACCCTGGTGGGAAGCTTCGGTCTGGTCCTGGTTGCTCCATTTACCGCCATCATAGGGGGAGTTATGCTTCGCCCTTCAAAGGAAAAGGGGGATCAATTCACGCCGTCATAGTCGTAAACCCGCCGCTCCCGTAAAAAGCCGGAGCGGCCGGTCGCGGCATTTCGTTCCTTTATTTTGCGTTTCAAAAGGGCGACACTCTGTCCTAATTTACCAGGATGAGGGGGCCGGAGAAAATTTTCATTGGTTACCACCGCGAGACTTACGGTCACCAGAGGAACATCGACCTCTTCTCCTATTCTATTAAGAGCGTGGTAGCAACCGCATTCTATATCTTCCTGCCGAAACAGTGATTCTTTTTTCCGATCAAAATCCTCACAGAGGTGAAGAAGCTGCTCATCGTCTACAATTCCTTCAACAAGCACAATAAAGTCATCACCACCAACATGGCCGAGTCGGGCAACAGAGTCAAAATGTTGAACATGGTTCTGGAGAAGTTCCGCCAAAAGCTTGATCATATCATCACCGGAAGAAAAGCCGTATGAGTCATTGTACTCCTTAAATTTGTCGAGATCGGCATAGATGATGGTAAAGAGGTCCCGATGCAGGAGGTCCTCAAGCCAGACTCGAATCACCATATTGCCCGGTAGCTGGGTTAAGGGGTTTGCGCTAACTGCGAATTTCACCTCCACATCGAAGGCTTTTGCGAGGAGCTGCTTCATGGTGATGGTTCCGGAAAGCTTTCCTTCATCATCCACCACGACCACAGGATCATAGACCTCATCCTCGGGACGCCCCATAGCAAGTTTGCTCAGTACGCGAAGGTCAGTCCCCTCCTCCACAATGAGGAAATCCCTCTTCGCAATGGCATCGACCGGTTTTCGCTGAAAAACGGAAAATCCGTAGCGCCCGGAAAGAAGAGAGTAAAAGTATTGGCGGGTAATTAACGTGAGGGGGTGATCCGATTCATCGACAACGACGATGTGACTCACGCTGTTGTGCCCCGAAAAGAAAAGATCAAGGGCATTACAGGTCATGGTCCCCGGAGTAACCGTCTCGGGGCGTACTACCATTCGGTAAAGGGAGAAATCGAGGGACCAGTAGCTGTGACGATACTCCTTTCCAAGGCGAGCTAAACAGTGAACAGCCTCAGGATCGGGAGCCCGGGGTTCCGAAGCCGGCCTTCCAAAAAAAAAGCCTTGTCCGTAGCGGGCACCAAGACGCAGTAAGGTATTGAGCTCCTCTTCCGTCTCGATCCCCTCCCCCAGGATATGGCTCCCCACGCTGTCGGCAAAGGTTGCAATATGCTTTACCAGTCCTTGTTTATAGTGGTTACGGTGAATTCCCTTCACCAACTCGCGGTCCAGTTTCAAATAGTGAGGCGTGATGGCAACCAGGGTGATAAGTCCGGAATGGCCCGCTCCAAAATCATCGAGAGCGATGTGAAACCCCTCGGCAACATAGTGACGAATCATCTCATCAAAAACGGTATAGTCGCTGACACTGGTGGTTTCGGTAATTTCAAGCACAATGCGGCTGCCGTCGATTCCACGTTCCTTGAGAGCATGTACGGTAAAACCGTTGCGAAACCCGCTGCTGGTAAAAACATTGGGGCTTACATTGATAAAAAAAGAGACTCCGGGCAGCTCCTCATGCCGTTCGGCTATGGCATTCAGGGCAGCCCGTCTGCAGGCATATTCTAATTCCCAGCCGAGATCAAGGCGGTCGGCTTCCGCAAAAAGGGCTGCAGGAGAAAAGAGCCGGCCACTTCCCCGGACCAGCATCTCGTAACCGAACACGCGGCCCGTGTAGAGATCGACGATGGGCTGAAAATAGCTTCGAATCTCTCCGCTTGCGAGATAGCGGAGAAAAACCTCTCGTTCCAGGTTCGGACCATCAATATCCATGTGAAAATGATAGTATCCCCGCTTCCGATCGGAACAGTGAGATTTTGATGAGAAATCTATTAGAAAGCGTGCCGCCTATAGAGTGAGGCGTAATAGCCTTTCCGGACAAGAAGTTCATCATGGCTTCCCGACTCAACAATCTTTCCCGCCCGCATCACATGGATGGTGTCGACGTTACGCACCGTAGATAGACGATGGGCAATAATGATGGTCGTGCGATCCTTTGAAAGACGAAACATCGCTTCCTGTATCATTGCCTCGGACTCATTGTCCAGAGACGAGGTTGCCTCATCGAAAATCAGGATGGGGGGATTTTTCAGAAAGACCCGCGCAATGGAAATCCGCTGCTTCTGCCCACCGGAAAGTAACACGCCCCGCTCTCCGACCTCGGTGTCGAATCCTTCGGGTAAGGATTCGATAAAAGAAAGGATATTCGCCGAGGCGGCAGCTTCCCTCATCCTTTCTTCCCCGGCATCATGATTGCCGTACATGATATTCTCACGAATCGTCGCATCGAAAAGAAAGACGTTTTGCTGAACAATGCCGATTTTTTCCCGAAGGGATACCCGGGTAACATCACAGATATCCTGCCCTCCAATGAGAATCCGTCCCCCGGTAGGCTCATAAAATCGCGGAAGGAGGGTAACGAGGGTACTCTTTCCCGCACCGGACTCACCGACAACGGCAACGGTCCCGCCGGCAGGGATATTAAGATTCACCTGAGAAAGGACCTCCCCGGTCTCTTTCTGATAACGAAAGGAGACCGAATCGTAACAGATAGGCAAACGATTCCCGGAGAGAGGCCTTGCCCCCTTTTTATCGACAATGTCCGGCTCGATATCCATAATCTCGATAAAACGCTCGAAGGAGGCGGATCCTTGCTGAAGCTGTTCGTTGAAGTTGATCAGACGATCGATGGGAGGCAGCACGATACCCACAAAAAGAACGAAGGACAAAAGATCGTACACTTCAATCACACCTTGAAGTATCAGAAGTGCACCCCCGCCAACCACCGTAAGATAGTACATATCCCGAAGGAAATTCATGACCGAATGGAAGCGCGCCATCTGGGTATAGGCCTGGGATTTTGCCTGTTTAAAGTTATCATTGGAGACCCGAAATTTCTCTTCTTCCAGCCATTCGTTGGTGAAGGCCTGCACCTCTCTTATCCCCTGCACCGCGTTTTCGACGGTGCTGTTGATCTCCGCGACCTCTTTTCTCACCATCCGAAAACCGCCGCGCATCTTGCCTCCCATAAAAATCCCCCAGACCAGCATGAGCGGTAGGGGAATCAGGCTGATGAGGGCAAGGGGAACGCTGAAAAAGAACATGAAGAAATATGCGCCGATAAGAACCACGATGGAAATGAGAAGATCCTCTGGAGCGTGATGTGCAACCTCGGTAATCATATTCAGATCATTCGAAATACGTGACATGATATGACCTGTTTTCACCCGATCATAATATGAGAAGGAGAGCTTCTGGAGATGGCGGAACAGCTCACGCCGCATATCGGTTTCCATCCTGACACCGAGGATGTGCCCCCACTTGATCCTGATATAGTTTAAGCCCAAGTTGACCAGATAGATCGTCACCATGATCACAAAGGTCTGGAAGATGAGAGCCGAATTTCTCTGGGGAATGTAGGTACGGAGGAGCTCCCTTGTCAGATAGGGGAAAAGAATAGAGAGCCCGGCCATCACCGTGGCCGCCGCCATATCAATGATAAAAAGAGCCCAGTGGGGACGGTAATATGAGATGAATCGTTTCAGCATTTGACCATGATAAAACAAAAGGCCCCGAAAGCCTATCGCCTTCGGGACCCCGGATCTTCAAATTCTTATCAGTGACGACCAGGCATAGTCACTGGTCGTTTTGAGGCGACGCTTCCGGCGGGACCATCACAAACTCGACACGGCGCACCTTCCACCAGAGGCTCCTGTCGGTGACATCAGCATTGGGAAAGCGACCACCAAAGGCTTGCGTCTCGATCTTCTCCTCCGACATACCCTGATCCACAAGCGCGTTCTTTACCGTAGCCGCCCGCCTTTCGGTCAGAGGCTGGAGGATCGCCTCCTCCCGCGCTTCCCGGCCGGTCCCCCGATAGATATTGAGAGCATGCCCTTCGAGGATGAGATCATAGCTGGGGTAGCGATCGTAGATACCGACGACCCGATCGATGGTCTGATTGTTGCGTGTAAGCATTTCCGCTCCCGCAGAATCAAGCTCCGACCGATAGGCGCCAAAAATGACGTTGGGAACCGAGAGGTAGAATTTTCCGTCTTTCTTCACCAGCAGAATATCGAGAGGAACGGGTTCGGTGAAGGTTGCAACATTTCCACCTTCGTCCGCCACACTGAGGCGAAGCGAGAAACGGGAAGCATCAACATTTGGAGCCTTGAGGTCGGTTTTTTGGTTCCAGGTAATATCCCCGGAAGGATCCCCTGCACCGTCGTAGGCTCGCAGTACCTCTCCCTTTTCGTCTACCAACTCCATGGACCAGTCGGCGATGCCGTCGTTATCCTTTGCCTGAACGGTGATGAACACCTCTCCCTCGACCCCTTCGTCGGTCTCGGCAAAGGGGCTGCTGGTCACCGCCAGGTTGACCTCGGGAGGCGTGGTATCGAGAAGGAAGGAGTCGCTTGAGGCCTCGGCCGTTGCCCCTTTAAGATAATCAACCGTCAGTGCTGCCCGGTATCGGCCTTCGGGGGCGGCAGCGTATTCAGCCTTGTCCGAAAGACTTCCGTCCCACGTCATCTGCTGCGGCAGGGTGTCGGTACCGCCATACTCCTGCACCGTGGTTCCCGATTCGTCGATGAGCCGCAACCTCCAGCTTTCAACATCTGTATACTGGCTGGAATCGATAAGCACGGGCATGATATCGCCTTTGCCGTCGCCGTTGGGGCTAAAGGCCTTTGTCGCGGAAGCCGCAAGGCTTACCGGGGCGGTATCGAGACGGAAGATTGCGGGACTCGGCCAGGTCGTATTCCCGGCCCTGTCGGTGAAGCTGGCCATCACTGAATAGGGTCCGTCGGGAGCCTCTTCTCCGTCGGAACGACGTCCATCCCAGACCACCAGGCTGCTTGTTTGCGAAGAGTCGGTGGAAAGGACCTCTTCTCCAGCCTCATCGAGCAGTGCCCCTTCCCAGGTAACCGTCTCGTCGGCGTTGAAGGTGATTCTTGCCTTATCCCGCCGACCGTCACCATCGGGACTAAATACCGGGTCTTCCACAACGATGGAAACCTCGGGCGGGGTCAGGTCGATAGTAAAGGGTTCCTGCACCTGCGGGCGATTACCGTTTTCGTAGGAAAGGGAATAGGAAAAGGAGTAGTCCCCTTCAGGAAGAATCGTACCGCTGGTATCGGTGCCGTTGTAGACCAGTTCCAGCGGAGGCTCGTCCGCCCCTTCGGAGTCGATACGAACGGCTCCTTCGGCATCCAGAACCGACCAGCTCCAGGCAACCACACCTTCGGTCACCTTCCTGTCGAAATAGATGGTCATGGAGTCCTGTACGCCGTCACCGTTGGGACTAATATGATCGGGGCTGAGCATAAGCGCTATGGGCGTTTCAAGGCGACTGAGTTCGATACCCGTGAGGGTAATCTCACCGGAATCGTTGCCCGCTTGATCGACGGATTGAAGGACATAGGTGTAGGTTCCTTCGGCAGCCGGAGAACCGTTGTCATCAAGGCCGTCCCATACCACATCCGCAGGAACGCCTTCCCAAGCCCAGTTTCTCACAGCCTCTCCCGCTGCATTTACCATTGCAGCGCCCCACGAGACCTCTTCACTTGCCTCTACATGGGTGATCGTGATGGTATCCATATGCCCGTCACCATTGGGACTAAAGATCAAGGAACCTGGGGGAGCAATCTTTGCAGAGGGCGCTACCGTATCTATGACGAAGTCATCAAGTTCGCTTTCCTGTCGATGTCCGTTTGCATCCACTACCCAGATGGAGAGCTTGTAGCTTCCGTCGGGAAAGGGTTGTCCCGATTCCTGCAAACCGTCCCAGGTTACCTGACGAGTAAGCGTAAACTCTTTGTAGCCGGAAAAGAGGGCGGCAAAGAACCCAATGTCCCGTTTCTCTTTCTCTACGATAGTCCTCAGCACCGTACCCGAGGCGTCCTTGATCTCAAGGCCGTACTCTGGCACGTAACCCTCTTTGCTTTTTACAAAAATCCGCACAGAGAACGAGAGGGTTGCCTCATCCTGCACACCATCGCCGTTTGGTGAAAGATATTGGGTACCGGATGTAACCGGAGGAATTTGGGGAATTTCCTTGTTTCCCCCGGCAAAAAGAGTAGCGACACTCAACACAAACAATATGCTTACCACGAGGACGCTTCGCATCCATTTCATGACAACCCTCCTAACTATTTTCTGATCTATTTCACTGCTTCACCGCACTCGCAGTCCTGTCGAAGGACAGGACTCCTTCATTCGGCCTCTATTCGGCCTCAGCGATGATGGCAATCCCGCTGCTGGCACCTATCCGATCGGCACCGGCCTCTACCATAGCAAGGGCATCGGCATAGCTGCGAATTCCGCCGGATGCCTTTATCTTCATGGTATCACCAACCGACTCCCGCATCAGCTTAATATCTTCGATCTTGGCCCCGCCACTACCGAAACCGGTGGAGGTTTTGACAAAATCGGCTTTGGCCTCCATGGCGGCCCTGCAGGCAGCCCGTTTTTCGTCGTCGCTAAGATAACAGGTTTCGATAATCACCTTCACGGTTCGTCCTGCGACCGCATCCACCACCGCAGCAATATCTTTCCTGACCCGAGTCTCATTCCCAGCCTTAAGGGCCCCTACATTGATCACCATATCAAGCTCTTCGGCCCCCTGGCTTACCGCAAACTCGGCCTCGGCAGCCTTGATCTCCGAGGCATTCGCCCCCAGAGGAAAACCGATCACACAGCAGGTGCGGACCTTACTTCCGGCAAGTTCACGGCTTACCAGAGCCACGTGGACGGGATTCACACAGACCGAAGCAAAGCCGTTTTCCCTTGCCTCGGCACAGAGCCGCTTCACATCCGCCTCGGTGGCGGTTGCCTTTAAAATGGTATGATCGATCATCGCAGCAAGTTCTTGCTTTTTCATCTAAGCCTCTCCTTCATCAATGGTGGTATATATGAGCTTGGGAAGGTCGGGTTTCGCCTCACCGATGTGGATGCCGCCGCGAAATCGTGCCAGAGCTGCATCGAGATCGCTGTGCTCTCCCACATGGAATTCGGCGATCACATCGCCTACAGCAACCCTATCGCCCAGCCGTTTTTTCATCCAGTAGCCCACAGCCGGATCGATCGCATCTTCCTTTTTGCTTCGCCCCGCCCCAAGAAGCATAGCGCTGATACCGAGGGAAACGGCATCGGTGGAGGCAAGATAGCCCGCTTTTTCCGCCTTTACCGGAAGGATTTCTTTTGCCTGGGGCAGGCGACCGACATCTTCGGTCACCGAGGGATCTCCCCCCTGCATCTCGATCATACGGGCAAAGCGGCGCAGCGCCTCACCCGAGGCCACGGCCCGATCCAGTTTTTGTCGGGCATCTTTTTCATCACGGCACACCTCGCCAAGCACCAGCATCTTTGCGGCAAGGGCAAAACTCACGGCCTTGAGGTCTCCATCGTGCTTGCCCTGAAGGATCTCGATGGCCTCCCGAACCTCAAGGGCATTACCGACGGCGTTGCCCAAGGGCTGGTTCATATCGGTTACCAGAGCATGGGTTTCCCTTCCCGCCAGGGCGCCGATCCCGACCATCATCCGTGCAAGCTCGACGGCACCGTCAAGCTCCTTCATGAACGCACCGCTTCCCGTCTTCACATCCAGGACGATCTTATCGGCTCCGGAAGCGATCTTTTTACTCATCACGCTCCCTGCAATAAGAGATACATTATCCACGGTGCAGGTTACATCCCGAAGGGCGTACAGTTTCTTATCGGCAGGAACCAGGTTACCGGTTTGACCGATGATGGAAACACCGCAGGTTTTGACGATTTCGGCAAAGCGCTCCATGCTCTGGGAGACCTGAAATCCGGGAATGGACTCAAGCTTGTCCAGGGTCCCCCCGGTATGCCCCAGCCCACGGCCGGACATCTTGGCAACCCTTCCGCCGCAGGCCGCAACCAAAGGCCCAACGATGAGGGTGGTGGTATCGGCAACCCCGCCGGTGGAGTGTTTATCGACCTTAATCCCGGGAATGGCGGAAAGGTCGACGGTATCGCCGGATGCGACCATGGAGAGAGTCAGATCGGTGGTTTCCCGTTTGTTCATTCCCTTGAACCAGATACTCATTAAAAGGGGAGCAACCTGATAGTCGGGGATCTCTCCGGCGACATATCCGCGGATGAAAAACTCAATCTCTTCCTTGGAGAGTTCTCCCCCGTTTCGTTTTTTTTCGATGATATCTACTATTCGCATGACGTATCTCCTGCCTGTAGTATAGCAGGAGGCAACAAAAAACAACAGACTTTGTTCTTTCGGGACCCTTTTGGGGCGCTTCGGCCGCAGGGTGCTCCTGCGGCCATCTCCGGCTCTGCGGGGCTGCGGGCGCGTGTCCGGTCGCTGGTTCGGACCTGTGGCAGGTGAAGAAGGACTTGGTTGTATTCAAGTCATATGACAAATACACGAAGTACGTGCGTCTATCACCACGGGCAAGGTCCGAAATGCGCGACCGGCGCCCTCCGGTACCGGCCCACGACAGCGTTTTATCCCTGCCATTTTTGTTTCCCCACCCTCTTTCATCAAAAGCCGGGCCGGTACCCTTCGGCCCCTCCGATCCGGGCGCCGGGTCCTATTCAGCAATCCTTAACTACTGTCCGGAATCGTGGTGGAAAATGAATAAAATCTCCTTTTCTCGTAGTTACTTATAGTAAGAACAATACGAAAAAGGAGTTTCCCATGTTTCATCCCCCCTTCTGCCCCAATCCCCATTGCCTCAACCACTTCTCTCCAAAAGGCCACTGGTTCTTTAGAACAGGCTCCTACTCTACCCAAACCTCTCCCCGCATCCAAAAGTTCAAATGCAAAACCTGCCACCTCTCCTTCTCCACTCGCACCTTCAGCATCGACTACTGGACCCATTTCCACCTCCCCTACACAACCATCCTCTCTCACCTCGTCACCAGCTCCGGTATCAGAGACCTCTCCCGTATCCTTAAGGTCTCATGCTCCACCATCTCAGACCGTATCCGTCGCCTTTCCCACCAGTGCCTTGCCTCTTCCGCCTCCCTCACCTCAGACATGAACCTCCACGAAGACCTGGTCGCAGACGGCTTTGAAAGCTTTGTCTGTTCCCAGTACCTCCCCAACAACATCCACATCCTGGCAGGAAAAGACTCCCAGTTCTGGTTCCTCTCCGACTATGCACAGCTGACCAGAAAGGGACGAATGACCTGCTATCAGAAGAAGAAAAACAGGGTGATCAAAGAGAAGCTAAAGGTCTATAGAGGAAGTGTTTATCAGTCGTTTCAGAATGTCGTGGCAAAGGTGCTTGCCCTGACCGAGCAATCGGAGAGGGATAGGGTGAAGTTGTATACCGATGAGCATACGCAATACAAAAGGGTGATGAAGGGGCTACCGGCAGAGATGGCAGGAATGATAGAGCACCACAGGATCAGTTCGAAGAGGGTTCGGGATCTGTGTAATCCCCTCTTTAGTGTGAATTACCTTGACAGGGAGATACGGAAGGATGACTCGGATCATGTGAGGCAGACGGTCCAGTTTGCAAGGAGTACGGTGAACATGCTGGAGCGGCTTGAGATCTACCGGTATTATCACAACTTTATGAAGCCCTATCGGGTTGGGGGAAAGGATGAGAAGCGGGGGCAGACACATGGGGTGGTGGCTGGGATAGAGGGAAAGAGGATAGCGTCCGAGCTGAGGACTCTTTACAGTAGGCGGAGGTTTTTCTTACGGAATCAGCCCATGAATCGGAGTGGGAGGGAGCTGTGGGTCAGGTGTATTCCTACACCCTTACGGTGGATGATTGACTATCTGCCCTCTTATGCATGGGCTTAAAGGTAAAGGAATCACCACGATTCCGGACAGTAGATAAAGAATTAGTTGGATATCTTTGTTTTGGCGAATCTGCACAAGTACCAATTGGCAAAACGCTGAATTCCTATGATGATAAGAGTTTCATTGATATCGGGTTAGGGTTACAACCAGAATTATGCGGAAAAGGATATGGATTTGACTTTACTATATGTGGATTACGATGTGCGAAAAATATGCTCTCGGCTAAGCATAAAGCGTTATGTGTAATTGCCCTATTTTTAAAGGACTGGAGAATACATGATATTTACATCGACATTTGGAGAAATCAATTACGAGATAACAGGTACCGGAAGTCCATTATTAATGATTCATGGTACTCCATTTTCCTCTAAAGAATGGTCCCAGATAAAAGATGCTTTAAAATATAAGTATGAAATCTATACATATGATTTGTTGGGATATGGGCTTTCTGAAAAGGCTGAAGATGTTTCTCTTGCAATCCAAAATAACGTATTATGTGAACTTTTGGATTTTTGGGATCTTGATAACCCAGATGTTGTCGCTCATGATTTTGGAGGGGCAACACTTCTTCGCTCAATACTTCTGAATAATTGTCATTACAATAAAATAATGCTCATTGATGTTGTTGCATTAGCGCCATGGGGGTCGCCTTTTGTGCAGCATGTCAGAAAACATGAACATGTATTTAATGGAATACCCGACTATATTCATAAAGCCATGGTCCAAGCGTATATTAAAGATGCAATTTACTCAAAAGTAACAGATAAAGATATTGATTTTCTTGTTCAACCATGGCTATCAAGTTCAGGGAAGAAAGCTTTTTACCGGCAAATAGCTCAGATGGATCAAAAATATACAGATGAGATTGAAGATCGTCTTTTTCAAATAAAAAATGAGACAAGAATTTTGTGGGGCGAAGAAGATAATTGGATTCCTCTAAAAATCGGAAAACAATTACATAAAAAATTACCCAGTTCATCATTTAGAGCAATTCCGGAATCAAATCACTTGATGCAAATAGATAAACCAAATGAAATAATCAAGGAAATAGAAGAGTTCTTCTAAGATCATAAAAGCTCTAAAAAAACCAAAACCGACATTCGTGTCAGCCGCCTTGATATCAAAAACGTCGAAAGCCCATTAAGGGGGATGCACAAAATAGGAATTGAAGGGATGGTATATGCATGATATGCTTGAGGATAAAGAAAGTTGGGATGAAAGTTAGATTATGAATGAAAAAGTTATCCCCTATAGTCCTAAGAATGGAAAAATCGGCTGCATGGTAGGAAAAGAGATTAAAGTAACACACAGTGTGTTACTTAAAGCACTCCAATTCTATATAACCGACTATGGTCTACCGCAATCAAATTACAGCTATGGAATTTTACAATTCTCCGAAAAGAATAGCTTATTTACATTACTAGAAGAATCCTATACAGAGGCGAAAGAAATAAATGGAGAGATGTGGGTAAAAAATGAGCTACATAAACCTCTTTTGCTTCAACCAGGAAGATATCTAATGTTTATGAAATGGAATACTCCTCCTGGAGATAGAGGTACAAGCGCTCAGACCATAGGTTTTATCGAGTCGGATAATTGCCCTGATATAAGTTGGATGAATTGGAGTGGTTCCAATAATGATTGGCATAAAGATACTGGCCCATACAAAGGTAACTTTATGATTGAACCTATCTATATTGAGATAGTTGAATAATCGCACGCTCGACTTCATTTAACACATATTAGGATTCGAACTGTCAAGCATGAATTCCATCTAACTTTAAAGATTATTGTAATCGGATATTATTCTGATTGCAAAAGTCAGCAATCCTGTTATTCTCCTGATCATGGAATGACGTATCCCCTAGGAGGAACGGGTATTGAATTGTTGCCGTCCTTTTATGGAAATGACAAGGTGATTCAAATTGTTAGAGAGAATACCCTGAAATGAAGGCTCTTTCAGCTATAATCATGAAGCGAATGGATATAGCTAATACGAGAATGGTCATAGTAACAAAACAGGGCCAACTGAAAACGAACTAAAGGCAATACCCCAAAATTACTCAGGCTGTATATGGACTGAAAGAATAGATCGAATAGGAAGATTATATAAGCCAAATCTTTAAAAAATGGGTCTTGAAAAGCCGCTATCAAAGAAGAAGAATTTATGCATTATCTTCGTATCCATGGTCAATTTAAAGTAAAGAAATTATACTACCGTTTATGAGGGAGAATGATGAGCAAGCAATTACTATTTCATTCTAGAGACGAATTCAGAAAATGGTTGCAAAACAATTGTTCCCAAGATGAAAGTGTCTGGTTACTATTTGAAAAGGGCAAGGATTCAACAACCTTGTCTGCACACGATGCACTTAAAGAAGCTCTATGTTTTGGCTGGATTGACGGACAATTCGGCAAAGCTAATGAGAGTGATGATACAAAATATAGTAAGAAATTCTCACCTCGTAGGAAAAAAAGTAAATGGTCTGAGAAAAATAAGAAATTAGCAGAAGCATTAACTCAATCAGGATTAATGACTGAATATGGTCTTCAAGCTATTGAAGATGCAAAACGTGACGGAATGTGGAATCCCCAAAAAAAGAAAGACAACTTGGCAGAAAAGATATTGTTATTAGAATCAGCATTAATAGAGTTTCCGGAACTATATGATACGTTTAAACATTATCCGCCGTCTGGCAGGAAAACATTATCATACTATTTTGCAGATGCTAAAAAAGAAGAAACCAAAAAGAAAAGGTTGACTCAGATAATAGATGCAATAAAGAGTAATAAAAAAAGCGTAATGTGATCTTGCTTAATGGCCTAATAGCAACTCGCATATTCACAAAACGTTATGCGTAAGTTTGATTCAAAAGGTAATAGGAGGAGAAATCACAATGAAAAGTCGAATATCTACTGCTACAGAGGTCTTGAATTCCAGAATCGAAAAGGTCTGGGATGCTATTACGGATAATGAAAACTGGCAATGGCGAAGTGATCTTCAGAATCTTACAATACTTAGTGATAAGGAGTTTATCGAATACGGTAAAGGTGGAATGGAAATTCACTTTACAATAACGAAAAAAGAAGAATATAAAGTCTATGGTTTTACCATGGACAGCAAATATTTTTCTGGAGAATGGATAGGCAATTTTGAAAACTTATCGGATGGAAAGACAAAGATTACATTTACAGAATCCTTAGTGTATAAGAAACTGTTCCTCAGAATATTTGCAACGCTATTTATTAATCTTAAGGCCATTCAAGACGTATATATGCGTGATTTGAAGAATAAACTGAATGAATAGCGCATGCAATTTCCGACCAACCATTTCTAAAAAACATAAATTTTAACAATTAACGGGGTTACTATGTCAATGAACCAACGCAATTATTTCATTCTTACTGGAGCAATGGGAGGTGGGAAGTCCACAATACTAAAGCTACTGAAAAAAATGGATATTAATTGTGTCTCTGAACCAGCCAGAGTAATTTTGTATGAACAACGCTTGATATCAGCAGCTGGTGTTCCGGAAAATGATCCGAATCTATTTACCCAATTGATGCTTTCAAGAGCTACAATTCTTTACAAGAATAATGCAGTTGAAAGAAGTCTGTTACATGTTTTTGATAGAGGAATACCTGATCTAATTGCTTATGCAGAGCTATTTAATCTTGAAACAAACATCTACTATAATGCAGCTGAGGCATACAGATATAATCCAAATGTCTTTTTCTTCAAGGGATGGGGGGGGAATTTATACAACTGATGACGAAAGAAAAATGACATATCAGCAAGCGAATGAATTTGGAGAAAGAGTTGCTGAAATATATAAAACTTTAGGATACAATATAATTGAAGTTCCGAGGGTTTCAGCTGAAGAACGGGCTGCATTTATTTATCAGAAGTTACATGAAATGAGTTAATTGAGTCATAAATTTGATAAACGGAATGGTCAGGAATAGCGGATAGGTAATTTCGCATTGCTTCATCAAAATTGGCCATTGGGCGAAGATTAAAAACGATACAGAGGAAACCATGGAACAAACAATTCCTAAAAAGAAAAACTATGTCATTAACATTGAATCAAATAGATTGCTGTTACGAAATATTTTACCCAAAGATAAGAATTTTATAATTGACCTTTGGACCAATTCAGACGTTACAGAATACATGGGTGGCCCTAGAGATAGAAACAAAATGAACATCGACGTACAGGAAAATATTGATAATCCTTTTCAAGACGAATATGACCTTTGGATTTTGGTAGATAAAGCTACAGGAACTTCAATTGGACATTGCGGATTACTTAAAAAAGATGTAGAGGGAATCGACGAGACTGAAGTAATCTATGTCATAGATATCAAATTTTGGGGAAAAGGCTATGCCACAGAAATTGCGCATATGCTTATTGATTATGCTTTTAAAGTAAAAAAACTCAATAGCGTTATTGCATTAATAAAACCTCAAAATACGGCATCTGAAAAAGTAGCTTCCAATATAGGCATGAGACTGGAAAAAGAAATTATCAGACAGGGAAATATACCAATGCTGCTGTATAGAAAAGAAAATGATAAAACATAGACTTCAATCGATAACTACAGGGAATACATTGCAGCTTTGGCAAATTACCCATTTGCACAGTTCTGCAAAAAGTATGATATACTTTTTCCCAATTATTCATACCTACAAGGGGCCTGGTTAACTTCGAATGTTCACGGAATGCGATAGAATATCGGAGACAAAAGGAAGAATTACATGATAAACATTAGGCATGCAAATATTTCTGAAAAAGAAAAAACGTATAGATGGTTATGTTTATCTGATACAGCTAATTTACACATGGGTATACCGGATTATCCAGAAAGTCCGATACCTGATTGGGTTCAATTTCAAAATGAGTTTGAAGATTTTTACTATCTCGAGAGTGGAAGGCAAAAAGGCTCTATGATGATCATCGAAAGTGATAAAGAAGAAATTGGATGCTTATGTTATGCCTGCTTTCACTTAAGACCAGATTCTGCAGAACTGGATATTTGGCTGAAGGAAAAGAGGTATTGCGGGAAAGGGTTCGGACCGCAAGCACTGCACCTACTTGTGCAATATGTAGCTGAGAAGCAAAACGTTAAAAAGTTTATCATTAGGCCATCTGAAAAAAACATTAGGGCAATCGCGGCATATGAAAAAGTTGGTTTTATCAGAACCAGGAATAAAGAAAATACAATTCGGAAATATCTAAAACACACATATTTGAAAAAACATGGTGCAGGTGATTATGGTTTTAGAAATACAGCAGTCCTAATAATGGAGAAATAATGTATGCATCTGTTAGCAGAAAATGCTTTATGGGAAACTATTTCTGAGTTTGTAACTCCTGATGGAAATGTAATAAACGCAAGAGGAGAAACAGAGATTATCATTAATAAGAATAAAATAGAAAATAGTGACATGAATGGGTTTGAAGTGATTATCCGCAACAACCATGTATGTAAAGCTTATGGAGCTCTCTATAATAACGATGAGCTAATCAATTCCTGGAACGCAAATATGAATCGGAAGGGAAAAGCGCATAATAAAGCATCACGGTACATACACTTTTAAACAGAGGCTAATAATGAAACTGGAAGGATTTGGAATATTCGTCAACGACATGGCATTGATGGTTCGCTTTTATAGAGACGTTTTAGGGTTTGATATCAAAGAAGATGAAAACACAACAAATGTATTTTTAGAAAAAGATGGAACATTGTTCTTGCTTTATCGTAGGACTGATTTTGAAAAGATGGTAAATCACAATTTTAAATATGTACAAAAATTAAATGGTCATAGTGAGATAGCTTTAAGCGTAGAGAATTTTGAAGCTGTTGATAGAACATATAATGAAGTCCTTAGCAAAGGGGCTGTTTCCGTACTTGAGCCGACAACAGAACCATGGGGACAAAGAACCTGTTATATAGCAGATCCTGAAGGGAATTTAGTTGAAATTGGTTCATTTCAGAAGGAGTAATTGGAATCAGCACCTATCTGAAATGATGAAAAACGTTTTATTAATGTTCCTTCCTGTCTTGATTTGAGGCTTCTCTTAGAGTTGTGAGATATTTCGAAAATCGATATCATAATAGGCTGATAGGATCAATCAAGGAGATGGAGTGAAACAATCAATTGTTCATATCGCTTTAGTTGTTAGAGATTATGATGAAGCCATTGATTTCTATACGCAGAAGTTAGGGTTTACTTTATTAGAAGATACTTACCAGCCTGAGCAAGATAAACGATGGGTTGTCGTAGCCCCTCCTGGTTCGGAAGGAACTTCCATTCTCTTGGCTAGAGCTTCAAAAGAAGAGCAGGTTCCATTTATCGGAAATCAAGCAGGTGGGCGGGTTTTCCTATTTCTCCGTACCGATGATTTTTGGCGTGATTATGATAGAATGCAATCGATTGGAATTACGTTTGTGAGGTCACCCAAAGAAGCAGAATATGGCATAGTTGCGGTATTTGAAGATTTATATGGGAATTTATGGGATCTGGTTCAATTTGCAAAGGACCATTTGCTAACAAAGGGGTTATAAAGAAATCTTGTCAAGGAAGATCATATTATGATACATGGCTATCCATCTACATCTTTCCTGATCTTTGTCACATTTGGTTTTCCCATGTTTTTTTACGTATGGTACTATTGTTTTGGACCGCTGATTTGGTGCGAAAGACATATGCCGACCAGCTCCACCGGTCCTGTAAGTTCGTATATCCTCGGACGGTACATGAAAATTTCGACTAAAATTCGTAAATGAAGCCTTATCAGCCATGGTTATCTGCATAAAATTCATGTTGATAAAAGAAGTTATGCGAAAGTCTTTTTCAGAAGAAATTTGAAGAGTTATCGTGCCATCCTTAGCACGATTTGAAGGAGAGGAAGCGGATGATCAAAATAAAAAGTATTGATGAAAACACTTACAAAAACTTTTTGAGAAGATGGTTAAACTCTATGCAGAAGAATCAATTCAAGCGGGAAGATGGAAAGAATCAGAAAAATTATTACCTAATAAATATGAAACTCCAAATAATTATATGTACAATATTCTAAATGATGAAGCAGTTGTCGGATATATTTGGGCAGGAAGTGATGGTCCTGAGAAAAAAGAAGTTTTTATTTATGCTTTTGAAGGATTTGAAGACTTAGACTCTGCAATAACCATCCGTGGTTATTGCAGGAGAGTTCAAACTTCCTGAAAAAGACCTACGCATAACAGGGGCTATGTGCTTCGTCGCTATACGTTCCTCGGGCTTCGCCAAACTGGCCCTGCGGGCAACGACACATATTCGCGGGACGTTTAGACGCCACTTAAGCGATCATTTAAATCAACACGCTTGAAATTTCAAATCAGATTATATATATTAGAGATAAGAACAATGTAAGAACGGAGGTGCGTCATGATTAAACAACTTCAAAAGATCGGCAATAGTCGAGGAATAATTATTGATCGTGCCATTCTCGATCTGCTCAATGTGCCAGAAGATTCCTCTTTCGAAGTAACCCAGGAGAATGGTGGATTGTTCCTTCGCCCTCTTTCTGTCAAAGAAGCATATGAACAGGTCGCCAAGAAGCACCGAAAGTCACTAAACAAGCTCGCTAAGTAATATGAATATTCGCTTTCGGACACTCGAGGAAGTGCAAGAGATTCATAGAAGTGAGATTGCAACAGCTGGTGGTGCTCCTGGGATCAGAGATATAGACAGACTCAAGTCTGCCATTGGAGCAGCACAAACTACATTTGATGGCAAGCTTCTAATGGGCACGTTTGAGATAGCAGCTACGTATGTTCATTCCATCGCATTCAATCATCCTTTCCTCGATGACAATAAAAGAACAGCAACTGCAGCAGGCCTCACATTTTTGTTTTTGAATGGTTATACACTTGAAGAAGGCTACGACGAGGAGCTTACCGATACAGTCCTTAAGCTGGTGAAAGGTGAAATCAGTCTCTTTTAATGATTTCAAAAAAGAGGCGTTAAACGATCATGAAGTTCTTTATAGCGAAAGTTCTGTTGAGGCACCCTCATTCACCTACGGCCAACTTTCGCCATTTGCTGGAAGTTATAGGAAATTTAAAATAACTTGATTTATACTTATCTTATAATTATAATATAATTATGATATCCTTTGAATGGGATAAGGCAAAAAATGCGATCAATATTCAAAAGCATGGCGTTTCATTTGAAGAAGCACAATCCGTGTTTTATGATGAATCGCACTCTGATTTAGAAGATAGATTCATTATGTTGGGATTTAGTAGCCACTTACGCTTATTAGTTGTTTGCCACTGTATACGAAAGAAAAAATCCGTAATCCGAATTATCTCAGCTCGTAAAGCTACTACTAACGAATCAAAATACTATGGAGGGTGATATTATGAGAGACGAATATGATTTTTCTAGAATGAAATCTCGTAAGAATCCATATGCAAAAAAGCTCAAGAAACAAATTACTATAAGGCTTGCAGTAGAGACTATAGATTATTTTAAGGGCTTAGCGGAAGAATCTGGCTTACCATATCAAACCCTTATAGATTTATATTTAGATGATTGCGCTAGAAATAACAAGAAAATGGAAGTTAAATGGAACTAAGAGTATTTTTGACTTCCGATAGCAGAGGAATGATGCGATATGAAGAACGAGGTTACATACGACAAGGATTGTTAGCGGCTAAAGAGGTGGAAGATGTACTTCCCCCTCCAGAGTTGTTAATACCAAGAGAAGAGACAAAAAAATAGCGATCACACTTTCTAAAAAGAGCATTGCCTTCTTCAAACAAATCTCAGAGGAAACAAATACTCCATATCAACAAATGATTCGTAAGGTTTTAGATAGATATACAGATCATTATGTAAAATAAGGGAAATGGGCACGGTTGATATGCGGTTCCATCATCATTCGCGTGTGATGTAAACCGTGTTGAATTCCCTTCAAATTATGTTAATAGAAACGTCAATAAAAACTTTCTGAGGATGCCTAGTTACAGAATTTTACTAGTGTGTTACCCTATAAAAATAGGCGAAAAACAGGCAATCTGTACTTCGGGAGTAAAAAGAAGCACAAATGGATACATACACAGATAATATTGAGGGGAGGTAGGTGTGATATCTGTATTCCAATCAAATAATCACCATCTGTACTTCCTCAAATAGATTCTTGCATTCTGGGGGGATTATTGGGCTAGAATATTTCACTCCCTCAATGACAAGTTGGAAATAGTATAAAGGAAAAATATATGAGCGATTGGTTCACCATAGATGAAATTGATGAAAAAACTTTTATTATCAGCGAATATCGCCATTGGGAAGAAACGCATTGTTATCTTTTAAATGGATCTGGAATGAGTTTGCTGATCGATACCGGTCTTGGCATATGTAATATATATGATGAGGTTCTTAGGCTCACTGAAAATCCAATAACTGCTGTGGCAACGCACATTCATTGGGATCATATTGGAGGTCATGAATACTTTCCTGATTTTTATGCACATCAAGATGAATTGAATTGGCTGAATGGAGAGTTCCCTCTGACAATGAATCAGATTAAAGATATGGTCGTTGATCGTTGCGACCTGCCAGAAGGGTATGATGTAAATGAGTACAAATTTTTTCAGGGAAATCCAACAAGGGTCCTGAACGATAATGATACGATAGATATTGGCGGCCGCTCTATTCAAATTTATCATACACCAGGACATTCCCCAGGCCATATGTGTTTCTGGGAAAAAGAACATGGTTATCTTTTCACCGGAGACTTAGTTTACAAAGATACTTTATTTGCCTATTATCCATCCACCGATCCAGAGGCATATCTCAACTCTTTGGAAAGGATAGCAGCATTGCCAGTGAAGCGTGTGTTCCCGGGGCATCACTCCCTGGACATTCACCCAGAGATTCTGACAAGAATGCGTAACGCTTTTCGACAATTGCAAAATGATGGCAAATTACATCACGGTAGCGGTACATTTGAGTATGGCGATTGGGCAGTATGGCTGTAATTTGATACCTGAATTTAAATATTAGTGCTGGATACAGCAGATACATTTGAGGACCAATACTAAAAGTGCGAAAGTTTTAAGCGCTACCGGGTTAATAGCTGATCCTCAAAATTCATCCCCAACTGTTGCCAATTAGCAATTGGATTGGGGATGTATCATTTTGAACCAATATACTTACCCCATTCATACCCTCTCTTAGATCGGTTTTTGCCGGAGCGGGATAATGGTCGAGGATCATAAGAATACACTTCACCAACGCTGAAGCTCCCAAAATCAGCATTTATTTGTGTTCTGTGCGGCGGATAATATCCTCCTGCAGATCTCTGCAAATCGCTGTAAAAAATACGGAAAAACCGGCAACGCGAACGACCAGGTTGGCATATTTTTGAGGTTCTTTCTGTGCTTTCAGCAGTGTCTCACGACTCACAACGTTGAATTGCACCTGACCAATGCCCAGATCCCTGCATGCCTTAATAATGGAAACCAATACCTCAATACCGTCTTTTCCCTGAACAACCGACGGATTCAATTTGATATTGAACAATGAGCCATTGGTAAACTGGCATTGGTCAATGCAGCTGACCGATTTTATCAGCGCAGTAGGTCCAAGCTTGTCGCGCCCCTGTGCTGCGGAAACCCCGCCATCGGCCAGTACTTCGCCGAACCGTTTGCCGTCGGGGAGATTACCTACCGCTTCGGAAAATGCAATATGAGTGGAAATACTTTGGAATCCCACGGTAAAGATGCCTCCGCGTGCATTTTTCATGCTCTTGAATTGGTCGCAGAATTTTTGAGAGATATCCGCTGCGATGTTGTCGACATACGGATCGTCATTCCCATATTTGGGCTGGGCCATCAAGTAACTCATAAACCCTGCATCGGGAGCAGAACTATCAAGGATTTCAACCAATTTTTCAAGCGAGACTGTTTTTTCGTCGTATACGATTTTCTTTATTGAAGCCAATGAATCGGCAGCATTCACCATTCCAACAGCATTGACCGCACTGAAATTATATCGTGCACCGCCTTCTTCAAAACTTTTACATCTTTCGACACAGTCTTCAATAAATAGAGACGCAAATGGACTTGGCGTTAGCTTACTATGCATTTTTTCAATAATATTGGCTCCATGGGTAAGCAAAAAGCAAAAACGCGCCACTTGTTCGTCATATGCCCGCATAAAATCGGCAAACGTTTTAAGTGAACAAAGCTCTCCAGTGTTTGGTCCCACCACAATACCGGTTATAGGGTCGATACCGTTATGCAGCACAAGCTCAACACACTTTGCAAGACAGACATAGCCCGCTGTATAAAATCCTTGGGTAGTACCTGGAACTTGCGGTTCCACACAACCGACCTCACCATATTGCCTTGCTTCCTCCAATGTATATCCGGCCTTTGTAAGTGCTGGTATAATCACATGATCATTGAAAAAAGCGGGCATTCCAAGTCCCAAAGCGGCTACTTCTGCTGCAGCCGAATAGAATTTATCAGATTCGGTTGAAGAAATACGAACCGACAGGGATGGCTGTGGCAGACGTGTTTCGGCCGTTGCCTCTAGGCATATATAGGAAAGCTCGTTTACGACATCATCCCCTTCCTCATTGATACCACCCAGGATTACATTCTGAAAAAGCGGATATCCGTCAAAACATTTCGATCCCTGAATATCTCGTATCTTGTTGAAATGATTGAATTTTATCCACAGACTGTCTATCAGTTCTTGGATGAACTGAGGACTTGTTCCTTTCGCAATCTCTTTTAGATAATAAGGATACATATACTGATCAAATCGACCTGGTGAAATACTATGGCCGTTCGTTTCAATATTCAGAATTGTATGGACAATAAAAAAACTTTGGACCGCTTCATACAAATCATTCGCCGGGTTCTCCGGTACTTTATCCAAGATTTCCGCCATCCGGGAAAGTTCCTGTGACCGTTCTGTCTCCTTCTCCTTTTTGGACAACTCCGTTGCAAGAGAACTGTAGCGTTTTGCAAAACGAATTGCCGCTTCAAGCACAATGATGCCGGAATCCAGAAAATCCTGCGCCTCCTGCGAAACTTCTTTTTCTTTCTTCTGCTGTAATAACGTAAGTAGATTCTTTACACCATGCTCAATAACCATTTCATAATCAATGATCATGTGACCTGTTCCTGAACTTAATCCAGAATGAATGATTGCCAACGTTTTTTCAGCATCCTTGATTTCATCCGAAAGATTATTCATGATATGATCATTGACATTTCTACCGTTCCATTTCGTCAGTACCTTTCTCAGAATTTCCTTTTTATCATTTGCAATCTTAAAACTACTGCTTTTTCTCAGATGTAAAACATCCAGTTCGCTTAGCAACCATTTTGTCGCAAACTCGGGAAATACGGGCGCGCTTCTAGGGGCGGAAGCCTGATTTCCTGCGATAAGTTCACCCGGTAAAATATATAACGTCATATGGTCAAGAACATTGGCAATGGCATCCGCCCGTTTACAGATGATGCTCTGATGCGCGCTATTCTCATATCCTTCGTCATACAAAACCGCTCGTTCAATGCACAAAGTCGGTTCATATCGCAAAAAATCCTTAACTAAGAAAGAAATTCTTTTGCTTGCTTTTCGAATCATCTGGTTTCTCCTTTACTATCGATTACTATCGATTGAAAAAGCATTTAACTCATTACTACTGCTTTTATTCCTCTGTCTCTGAAAATCCCGGTAATCTCCGAAAGCTCTCTGTCGGAATATTCGACTACATCCTGGTATTCGTATGACATTCCAAGAGCCTGGTATTTACCTCCGCCCAGGCGATGAAAAGGTAGTATCTCCACTTGTTCGAATTTGTCGGAATAGGGTGCAAGATACGTTGCATACTCATTAACCTGTTCCTCCGTATCATTAAATCCCGGGATGACGGCAAAACGAATGCGTACTCGTTTTTTGAGCTCAAAAAGTGACGTAAGATTTTGAATAGGTTTTTTTAGGTCCTGGCCCAACATGCTAATCGAAGCTGATTCGTCAATTGTTTTTAAGTCGAATAGAACCAGATCACTTTCCTTAGCCAGATGTATAAAATCGGTTTCATCAACATAGCCACAGGTTTCAAAGGCAGTTGAGATATTATGTGCCTTTAGTTCTTTTAATAACTCACAGGAGAATTCCGAAAACATAACAGGCTCGCCACCGGAGAGGGTCACGCCTCCTCCCGAATGAAAATAAAACATAGAGTCTGCGAGGCAGATCTCCACCACGTCTTGTACCGTCATGGGTGTACCGGAAACCTGACGAGCCCCGGTATAACAAACGGATGCGCATTCACCACATCCAACGCATCTTGCCTGAATGGTTTCAAAGGCGGGGCCAATTGCCTTATTGGGACAAACTGATATGCATTTGCCACAGTGAATACAAAGGCTTTCATAGTAAAAAATCCTGGTTTTTTTTAACTGGCCTTCAGGATTACTACACCATCCGCAACGTAACGGACACCCCTGGAAGAACACGGTCGTTCTGATCCCCGGTCCGTCATGAAGACTGAATCTTTGTATTTTGAAAATATTTACAACGTGTTTTTCTTGATCCAAAATGATTTCCACAATATATCTACTAGTAAAGTAAGTATTGATTTTACATCCTACACGCTTCGATCTATCGTCCAAGAAATGGAGGTCATAAATAGCCACGTATAGAAAACCGTATGGTCTAATGAACAATGCATTTTGCCACTATAATCTGTTCGACGCGCTGTTTACTAACAATTCCTACAGCGCAGAGATTTACCGTCATTCCAAGATGAATCCCGTCGATGCCGAAAGTCATGGCCCTTGGCTGAAATATCGGCATCAAAAAAACATAATGGAAATACCTTCACCCCTTTGGTACATGCTTTTACACATGCACCGCAGCAGCTTATGCATAATTGCTTATAATAGCGCCTACCCGGTGACTGGTTACTGAAAAAATAAATTGGGTAACCATTGTGAAAGCGCAGGTATAAATATAACTAATAATAGAGTAATAACCATTGAAGGCAAGTACTTGACACTTTCTCTGGTTACTGCTGATACAGGCAATTCCGCCACATCGGCCATAACAAATAGGCATATACCAAAGGGGGGGGTAATGATACCCGTCATCAATGCAACTACCATAACAACACCAAAATGTATAGGATCGATTCCCAAATTATTGATGATAGGCATCAGTATCGGAGTAACGAGTAATATGGCTGCAGTGGTGTCAAGAAAACATCCCGTTACAAACAATACTGCTGCAATTATCAATAAAGCCGCTGTCTGGCTGGAATTACAGATTGGCATTAAGAAATTGTATATAACTATTGACAACCCTTCCCGGGTAAGAATCCATGTGAAAAAACCAGCTGTAGCGATAATAAACATGAAAATTCCTGATGTCGTAACTGTATCTTTTAGCGTCTCTATTAAACTTTTCCAGGTGATCTCATGGTAAATTAGGCCTAAAATAAATCATAGTCAATTGCAATTACAGCTGCTTCAGTAGGGGTGACAATACCTAATGAAATACCACCTATGATTATTATCGGTGTAAGCATGGGAGGCAAAGCCTTAACGATAGACTTTGGTATTTCCTTTGCAGGTACTTTAATAACCGGCCAGCTTTTTCCATCCCCGAAATGAGCTCTTAGAGCGATAAAAATCATCAGGCTTCCAGCCATAAGAAGCCCCGGCAAAATACCTCCTAGAAAAAGACGCCCTATAGACATTCCTGCCGTCGCTCCCAGAACTACCATTGCAACACTAGGAGGAATTAATGGTCCCAGTACACTTGATGCTGCTGTGACCCCTGCTGAAAAATCTTTTTTAAATCCTGCTTTTGTCATCATCTTCATCTCAATTTGTCCAAGCCCCCCTGTATCACCTACAGCCGTACCTGACATGGAAGCGAAAAGCATACTGGTTATAACGTTGGAATGAGCCAATCCGCCTCGAAAACGTCCGACCAGGGCTATCGCAAGGTCAAATAACCGATTGGTTACTCCGGAACTATTCATCATACGTCCTGAGAGCAAAAAAGCAGGAAGTGCTATCAATACAAAGTTAAACAATGGTGAAGTCATGCTGTGTGGTATAAATTCAAGCGGCATTCCATTCATAAAAAGATACAGCATACCAGGGACCCCTAATGCAAATGCAACAGGCATTCCCGCAACGAGCAGAAGAAGAAACAATGCCACCATAATAAATATTGTAAACCCCATATGAAACAACCTTCTTTCACAAGATTTCTCGCATAATTGGTGATCTCAGCTGAAACCATCAATGCTTGATATATTAATGTTAATCTATGAAATTATTCTGATACCTTAATTCTTAAACTTTGGATTATCTCTATCAGTTCTACGACATAAACTACAGTCATATAAAATGAGACTATCAATATAGGCAGGTAAAAGTATACTCTTGGTATATCAAGCGCCACGCTGGCATGAGTATCCATTTGCGGCAGCAGGATAATCGAACCTAAAAATATCAATATCATTAAAAAAATAATCAAGATAACGGTACACATTTTAACTATATCTCTATGCTTAGGTGATAGCTTTCCCGTAATAAAATCTACCGAAACATGTCTTCTTTTTGCCGAGGCAACACCAGCACCTAAAAATGAAAGCCATATAAAAAGAAATGTACAAAGTTCTTCGGTCCAATCGAATGGGCTATTGAAAACATATCTACTAATAATTCCCGCTGTCATTACTAATATTATGGTACCCAGTACTAAAACCCCCGCAATCATTTGGATTTTTTCACCCAACATTACGAGACCTTTTAATGTTTTCAACATTGTTTTCACCACCTCGTCTATTTAATTGCTTGTATTCTGGCGTATAAACCTTCTGCCCATAAACCTGACTTTTCAAGTTCTTCTGCCTTTTGGGCAACCCTTTCTCTCATGGCAGTAACGTCGGACTCAATAAACTGGGTACCGTCGGCTTTCATTTTATCAAGATAATCGTTAAGCGACTCCTTGACTGATTCGGAATACCAGTCACCGGCTTCGTTGCTTGCGGCAAGCAGAATTTCCTGCTGGTCCTGACTAAGTGAGTTGTATCTTTTCTCATTAATCATTACCACAATATTATCTCGCTGGTGCTCTGTTACTGATATTAATTTCGAGGGTTCATAGAATTTCATGGTATACATGTTATCCATTGGAGCCTCGCAAGCATCAACAACTCCCTGCTTAAGAGCAAGATATGTCTCTCCCCATGCAATCTGAGTTGGTTTTGCTCCCAAGGCCGCTACTGATTCCAGATATCCCTTAATATCAGGAACTCTCACTTTTAACCCTGTAAAATCATCAAGCGTCCTGATTGGTTTTGTTGCTGCTACCGAGCGGGGAATTCTTACCCAATTATTCGCCAGCACCCGAATACCTTTTTCTTCACGAAATGTATCTTCAAACTCTTGCATAATATCACTGCTTAGATATTTGCGGTAATGATCCTCATCCCTAAATGTAAAGAACAGCGTTTCTACTTGTTTGTCGGGTACAAAAGTAGCCCCCCATGATCCGGAATCAATAAACATATCCTGTGAGCCCATACTAACGGCTTCAACCTGATTGATAGCAGCCCCAAGCTGACTGGCTGGGAAAACCTGTATTTCAATACTACCGCTACTTTTTTCCTTTGCAATATCGGCAAGCTTTTGCATTGCCTCCGTTGAGATATCGTCTACAGCCTGAATACCTCCACATTTTAAGACTACCTTGTTCGAAGTTTGTGATTTTTGACCGCAAGATACTAATGAAATAAGTACACAAAAAACAAGAATACTAACCAGAACCTTCACCAATGATTTCATCTTTTCCTCCTTTCATATTTTCTAGAAAATTTCATATGTTTTATAACATATGAATAATTCCCGTTTGCAATAAACATGAGCTTACCGCTCCTCCTTTGCCGCTTTCGACATTTCATATGCTACATCGATGCAAAGATCCTCCTGCCCTTCGGTGCATTTTCTCGCACCGACCTCGGCAATCACTTTTCGTGAATCGACGCCATATTTTTCGGCGGCTCTCTGGGCAAAAAGGCGGAAACTGGAATACACGCCGGCATAGCCCAGCATCAAACAGTCGCTTGTAAGGTCCATCGGTCTCGGCATCAGCGGTACGATCAGTTCATCGCCAATATTTAGTATTTCAAAAAGGTCAATTCCGGTCTCGATGGAAAGTCTATTAGCTGCCGCTACAAGAAGCTCAGTGGGGCAATTGCCGGCTCCAGCTCCGAAGCCCTTTAGACACGTATCGATATGTTCCGCTCCGCATTCTATTGCAACCAGCGAGTTGGCAAGGGCAAGCTGCAGATTATTATGTCCGTGAAATCCGATGGGCACGTTAAGCGCTTCCTTCATTGCCGTAAACCGTTCCCGGATCTGCCCCGGAAGCATGTATCCGGATCCATCAAAGAGATAAACGACATCAGCACCATACGACTCCATTAATTTTGCCTGTCTGACAGTTGCCTCCACATCCAGAACCTGCGCCTGAGTCAAAATCGCCCTGGTTTCAAAACCCATTTTTTTTGCCATTTCAATATGCTGCATGGCAATGTCGGCTTCCGTTATTTGTGTGGACACTCGAACTATTTGTACTCCACACCGTTTCGCCATTTCAAAGTTCTCTCTGGTGCCGATACCCGGAAGTACGATAATTGCAAGTTTCGCATGTTTGAGCACGGAAGCAGCGGCCGTCAGATATTCCTCATCGCTTGCATATCCGATACCGTATTGACAGGAGCTTCCCGAAAGGCCGTTACCATGTCCGACCTCAATGGCATCCACACCAGTTTTATCAAGTCTTCCGGCTATTTCAGCCACCTGATCAGGAGTGAACTGATGAGATAAAGCGTGTTGTCCGTCTCTAAGCGTATCATCAAGTATTTTGATTTTTACCATAATGACTGTTCCTTTTTCCTTTCACACTGATTCCTTCAGTTGCATTTCCGACAATAATTTTCCTGCAACCACATCTCCAACCGTCTGTGCAGCCGATGTCATAATGTCAAGGTTGCCTGCATACACCGGGAGGAAATCGCCCGCACCCTGCACCTGTACCATGACCATTATTCTCTCTCCGTCAAACTGTGGTGGCACTTTTAAGCGATAGCCCGGTATATAGTTCTGCAATTCGGAAATCATGTTATTCACCGATTCAGTAACTTCCCGTTCACTGTATTCCTTGCACATTGCATAAATTGTGCAGTTCATCATCATCGGTGGATCTGCGGGATTCAGGAGAATAATCGCCTTGCTGTTTTCGGCCTTCCCTAATTTGATGATGCCGTTTGCAGTAGTAGTAGTGAATTCGTCAATATTGACACGCGTTCCCGGACCTGCACTCTTGCTTGCCAATGTAGCCACGATTTCAGCGTAAGATGTTTTTGCAACCCTTGAGATTGCATAAACGATGGGTATGGTTGCCTGCCCTCCACAAGTTACCATGTTGACATTTAAGCCATGGATGTCCTGCGAAATTAGATGATCTAGATTAATAACCGGTATAACAAATTCTCCAACGGCAGCAGGAGTCAAGTCTATCGCTATTTTTCCCGCCTGCTTTAACAGGGGAGCATGCTTAAGGTGAGCACCGGCACTTGTTGCGTCAAACACAATCCGGATGTCTTTTTCTTGAAGAATGGCATCAATACTTCTTGCCGATGTTGTGACACCATGCTCCCTGGCAAGTTTCATTCCACTGGAATTTTTATCGATACCCGAGAACAGTTTCAGCTCCATATTGCTGCTACGTTTTCTGATCTTAAACATAAGGTCTGTACCAATATTGCCTGTACCCAATATTGCCACCTTTATTTTCTGCTTCATAAGACCCCTTCTTTTTGTGTTGGTAATTTATGTATTTCACTATACAACACATCCTATCCCAGTCAAGTTGCGAACTATGTACAAATATGACAAAGATTTATGTTATTTTTGTATTATTTGGACAATAGCAAGCTTGAAACGATTTATATCAATTAGCTCGTGTTTTTTGTTACGCCCGGTTCTGGGACCAACAAAAAAGAATAGGCAGGGCTTCCGTCACGGTAGCAAATTCGACCACAGGAGCAGGTTCATTTTATTCTTGACATACAGGTAACTCCAAGGATTATGCTAATCGCAGAATCTTTAGAGGTAAGGATGGAGTGATTAGCCATGAAGGAATTCAAATCTTATACGTGTATTTTGATAATTCTGATGATAACAGCCTTGCCGGCCTGCGGTACCGATAATATAGTTGGAAACAATTCAGGAACGGATAATACCATGAGATTACAAATCGGAGAAAAAATCTTGACAGCAACATTGGTAGAGAACTCTTCAACGCAAGCGTTGAAAGAGTGTCTTAAGGCAGGTCCTATTACAATTGATATGCGGGATTACGCAAACATTGAAAAGGTCGGTGGCTTGGGAACAAGTCTGCCAAGAAATGACAGACACATTACAGCTCAACCCGGCGAGTTGATATTGTATCAGGGAAACGCTTTTGTCATTTATTACAAACCGAACTCCTGGAATTTCACAAGACTCGGCAGAATTGACGATCTGACACAGGAAGAACTAATAGATATCCTCGGCGAAGGGGATGTGACAGTAACACTCTTTTTAGATTAGATCAGAAACAAAGACTCTGGGATATGGATATCCAGCACAGAAGCCTTACCCCAATGATCATGCTATACTACAGAAATCTTTTATGATATGGCTTTACCGTAATGAATGGAGTCTTGTATGATAGATAAAGATATAGCACAGCGGCTGATTAATAAGATTTCCCATCAATTTAAATATGATATTAATGTCATGGATGAAAAAGCGATAATTATTGCCAGTACCGACACCTCCCGCATCGGAGATTTTCATGAGGGTGCTTATAAAATCATACAAGAAAACAAGGCCGTTCATATTGCTACTGAAACAAAAGGTCTAATAGGTATAAAGCCTGGTGTCAGTATGCTAATTCGTATAAAACACAAAACCATGGGTGTGATAGGTATTTCCGGTGATCCAGAAACAGTTGAGCCAATTGCCGGTCTTACAAAACTCACATTTGAAACCATGATCGAACACGAGCTATATAAAAGAGCTCAATATCAAAGACTAAACAAGAATAAAAATTTTATAAATGCTCTGTTTTACGAGTCACCAATCAATATAAAAAAAATATGTAAATATGCCAAACAGGAAGATTATCAAGAGGATATTTATCGTCTACCTATGTTAGTTCGATTTGATTTTTTTGCAGATTTGAACTACATTCAAAGAACATATAAAAATAGGTTTATTAATTGCGATCAGGATATCATTTTTTCTCTGAATTCAAGTACTCTTGTGATTTATAAAGCCATGCCAAAAAGCAAGATCGAAAAATATAAGGATTTCGCGGCTTTTAGTAAATCGACAATCAGTGCCAACATCCTAAATACTTTGTTTCACGAACAAGAAAGTAAAAAAGAACTTCGATTCTATGTATCATTACCAACGCATTCATTTTGTGATTATGCAATAAATTTAAAATATCTTGAATGGATGGAATCTTATTTAGATACATACAGTGGCAATTCTTGCTGTTTTTTCACCGATTACATTTTTGAATATGTAATGGAACAAGTCGAATCTCAAAATTTAAACCCAGTGATCGACTTTTATGAGAATTTAATTAATCAGTCTTACATGGGATCAGATGTTTTTCATAAAATGATAGATGTGTTTTTTAATTGCAATATGAATATAGACGAATGTGCAGATCAGCTATTTCTACATAAAAACACCGTAAAAAACCGTTTAAATAAGGTAAAAATGATGACAGAAATAAATAATTTTAAAAATATTCGGGGATGTATTTTTCTCTTATTTCTTAGTTATCATTATAAAAATCGCAATAAAAGATAATAAGATTAAAGTTGATTTGGATCGCGTCAGAACATGTTCGCACTTTAGATACATTAAAAGGAGACGCCTTTGAAAGGATGTATCGATTTTGAAAATTTCCTCACCCTCTCAGAATGGAGTTTGTCATCACATCTATTCTCATTTCAGGTAAACACCTCGTATCTTTAATGTAACATATTTATGCAATCTTTTTTGGCAATATCAATACATATTTCTCAATCCATGTAGGAATAGGCAATGTAAATGTTGAAATAGACATTTCTTTCTCCCTCTAAATCAACTATGTTGAATTATAAAGCAGATGAATTGTCCTAAAGGAGGTTATAAGATGCGGAATCTAAAAGTAACAGCAGGACGGGATCAATTGGGAGATTTTGCGCCCCAGTTTGCCGAGCTGAATGATGATGTACTCTTTGGCCAAGTATGGTCCCGGGATAGTGAGCTTTCACACAGAGACAGAAGTTTAATTACACTTACAGCCCTGATGGCAAGCGGCATTTTGGATGAGTCTCTCAGTTTTCATTTGCAGAACGCTAAAAAGAATGGTGTCGGCAAGAACGAAATTGTAGAAGTTCTGACACATCTTGCGTTCTATGTGGGCTGGCCGAGGGCATGGGCCGTTTTCCGAATGGCAAAGGAAATCTGGAACGAATAGAAATCATTCCGCACGGTAAGGTTCTTTTATTTAATTCGAATTTAGTTCGAATATCTTAAGTTACCAAGGAGAGTTGATCATGAAGTATAGTAACAAGGAAGAATTTGAAAAAGTGAATATCTTTGGAACGGGTGTTCCCAACGAAAAGTTTGAAAAATATTTCATTGGAAATTCCTTTCTGAATTTTCTGGTAGAACCGGGCAAAACCCCCATTTTTCTGGCAAATGTAACGTTTGAACCGGGCTGTCGGAATAACTGGCATATCCATCAGGCTGAAAGTGGCGGGGGACAGATGCTGATCTGTACGGCAGGCGAAGGATGGTATCAGGAAGAGGGGAAAAAAGCAGTTAGCCTGAAGGAAGGTTCTATTGTAAATATTCCTGCAGGAGTAAAGCATTGGCACGGAGCAAAAGCGGACAGTTGGTTCAGCCATATTTCCGTGGAAATCCCGGGAGTTGCATGTAGTAACGAATGGTTAGAGCCGGTCAATGATGAAGAGTATAATAACCTATAAAACAGGAGATGATATGATGATTTTAAACGAAAATTTTACACTTTCTAATGGTGTTGAGATCCCGAAACTGGGACTCGGAACCTGGTTTATCAGTGACGATGATGTAGTGAAGGCTGTGAAAGACGCTGCCGAATTAGGCTACAGACATATTGATACAGCTCAAGCATATGGCAATGAAAGAGGTGTCGGAGAAGGTATACGGACTTGTGGTATAGACAGGAAAAAAATGTTCGTTACCACCAAGCTGGCTGCAGAAGTGAAATCATATGAAGAAGCGGTTGCATCTATTGACAAGTCACTAAAAACTTTGGGATTGGATTACATAGACATGATGATCATTCACAGTCCGAAACCTTGGGCGAAATTTCACGAAGACGACTCCTTTTCCGAAGGGAACAGGGAAGCATGGAGAGCCCTTGAAGAAGCCTATACAGCCGGAAAAATTCGTGCGATCGGGGTTTCCAACTTTCAGCAACAGGACCTGAAAAACATCCTTACGTTTTGCACAATACAACCTATGGTGAATCAAATTCTGGCACACATCAGCAATACCCCTAAAGAATTAATCGATTATTGCCAGGAAACGGGCATCCTCGTAGAAGCCTATTCACCGGTTGCCCACGGAGAATTGATGAAGAATCAGACTGTAACTGAAATGGCTAAAAAGTATGGGGTTTCTGTTCCCCAATTATCTATTCGTTACTGTCTTGAGCTTGGGCTCCTTCCATTACCGAAAACGGCAAATCCCGACCACATGAAAAACAATGCAGAGGTGGATTTTGCCATATCCAAGCAAGACTTAGAAGTATTGAAGAACTTGGAACAGATCAAAGATTATGGTGATGCCAGCGTGTTTCCTGTGTACGGCGGAAGATTATAATAATACGAAACACAAAACTATTTTATGCCGACCTTATTGGGTCGGTATAAAATTCTTATTTTAACTTGATAATCAATTATAACAGAAGTTGCACATTCCTGTCATTTACGTCCTAACATCAGTAATATCTCTTTAAAAAACAAAACATTAAAGATAAGATACTGTTGTGGAGATTCTGAAGTGTGATGAAAGCTTTACGGAGACATTAGTCGCCATCGGGAAAAAAACCTATTTTGATACGTTCGGCTCAATGAATACCGAAGAGACTATGAGGCGTTATTTAGAAGAGGCTTTTAATCCCGAACGGATCAGGCAAGAACTTAAAAATCCTATCTCACAATTCTACCTCTTATGCGAAAATCAAAAAACAGTAGCTTATTTTAAAATCAATTTTGCACCTGCTCAAACCGATATAAACGATCCGGAGTCACTAGAACTTGAACGTATTTATGTAATAAAAGGGTTCAAAGGTCGAGGCATAGGCCGCCTTATGATAGAAAAAACAGAGGAAATTGCTCGAAACGCTGGTTGCCGGTATATCTGGTTGGGAGTATGGGAAAAAAACAAATCGGCAATAGCCTTTTATAAGCGTAATGGATTTATTCGGTTTAATGAACACTTCTTTCGGATGGGTGATGAACTACAAAAGGATTATCTTTTAAGAAAAGATATAAACTGAAGCAGCCTTCTCTATTCAAAGTTAAATACTTTTTTGTAAAATCACATAGGATGAGGAAGTAAATTGAATGATTTCTTAATAAGAAAGATGGAAATTGCAGATATCGATGAAGTAGTAGATATTTGGTATGAAGCATCAATAGTGGCTCATAATTTCATCCCGAAAGATTTTTGGGACGCCAATAGAGCCGTGATGAAAAGCACGTATATGCCAATGTCAGAAGCATATGTATTCACCGAGGGAGAGCAAATTCTTGGATTTGTTGCACTAATAGACGAATATCTTGCTGCAATTTTTGTAAAACCGGAAAGGCAAGGGAGAGGCATTGGGAGTTCATTACTATCACATGTTAAAAACCTTCGGAATCATCTTCAATTGAAGGTATATGATAAAAACAAAAAAAGTATCAATTTCTATAGGAATAAGGGCTTTTCGGTCATATCAGAATCATTCGACAGCGATACGGGAGAACATGAGCTTATTATGGAATGGACAAAATGATGCGGCTTAATCTTCTGCATATTCTCAATGACGGATTTCTTGCCAGCCTTCCATTATTACTTCCCTTTATACAGAAAGATCTCGGCATTGAATTTAGTAAAATAGGATTGCTCACGGGTTTGCTTAATAGTGCGAGTGTTATTCTTGCCTTGCCGGCAGCTTCAATCGCAATGCGTTTTGGAGGATATAAGGTCCTGTTGATGTCTATGGTTTTGTATTCCTGCGCATTTATCATCACAGGATTATCTTCAGGATTTATGTTACTAACATGTGCCTTTATTTTAGCCAGCATTGGCTTCGGTCTATTTCATCCCATCAGTTTTGCACTTATTGCAAATAGCAGCGACCAGAACGATATAGGGAATAGGATGGGCAGTTTTACTGCAATGGGTGACATAGGAAGAGTAGGAATAGCTGCATGCGTTACAATCTTCGTCTCAATAGTTGATTGGCGTAATACCGCCTTTATGTATGGCGTTCTGCCCTTAGTAATGGCAATCCTGTCACTCATCTTCCTTTATAAAGTGGATTTTTCATCTTCTTTAGCCGAAAAAGCGAAAATACGTAAAATACATGGACTACACAAGAGTAAGGAATTCATTATTGCAATTCTGACTAGTTTTATTGATTCACTTGCAAGCTCATCGCTATTTGTTTTTCTACCATTTCTTTTTGTATATAGAGGAGCATCAACTGCAATATTGGGCTCCTTGTCCGGTGCTTTTTTTATAGGAAATATGATGGGGAAAATAATGATTGGGAAGATAACGGATCGAATTGGTTGCAAGAAAGTATTCATTATCTCAGAAATACTAATGTCGCTTTTGCTCATTTCCATCAGTATTGTTAAAGACATAATCATGATTTCGATTGTTTCAATAATGCTTGGAACAGTAACAAAAGGAACGGTGCCTATAATCAATACGTTAATAGCAAAGGCAGTACCTGATCGTAAACTAAATGAGAAAGCTTTCAGTATTGTTTCATTTGTAAGTGGAATTTCAGCCGTTATTGCTCCTTTGCTTCTGGGATTTTTAGCTCAAAAATATAATATCATTTTCGTTTTCCATATTAGTGCGCTTTTTGCCTTTATTGCTGTGCTTCCAATACTTATCACTACGTTATTCTTCAAAAAACATACATGTATTTCAGCATAAATGTTTGATGTCTATGTTGACATGATAGTAGATCTGCAATAAAATGAATGATTCATTTTATTGCAGGGAATTTCTCTTATGGAAAGAGTAAAACTGATACACGATGCCGCGGCAATGCTTTTTATTCGGCAAGGATATTCAAAAACGCAGATTAGCCATATTGCTGAAGCAATAGGAACATCAGTGGGGACTATATACCATGATTTCAAAGGCAAAAAGGAGATAAAAAACTTCATTCTCAAATGTGCAATTGACGACTCGTTCATGAATAGAAGCCTTGAAAGACCCATAGCAGAATCGATGTTCCAACATCTCGAAACCGAAATTCTTGAAAGCTTTCATGCAATCTCAGCGCGGTTTGCAAGCCATTTAGAAGATAGGGGTGAACACTACAGCTTTGAAGAATTGATCTCCGATGCATTTGATTTACTATCAAGCCATGCAATAGGCTGCCTATTCATCGAAAGGAATCAGGCTGATAGCGGCCGGCTCACAGAGTATTACAAGGATTATCGTAAAAGGTTCTTTCGCACCATGGCAGAATATCTCTCCATTTTTGTTGAGAAAAACGAAATCAGGCCGCTGCCTCATTTGGAATTGACGGCAACCATGATTATTGAAATCTTGACATGGTGGGCAATGGACAGCAGATACTCTTCTTTTGAGATTATTGAAGTTTCTCCAGAAGCAGCTAAAGAATTATGCATGGACAATATTATCACCGCATATAAACAGTAGAGGATCAACAGTATCGATTTATATTAATCTACAATTGAATGAATCATTCATTTTAACGAGGGTTTTGACATCATGGAACATAAAGATCGTGAATATTATCTGGATTGGTTACGAGTCATTGTAGTTGCTCTTTTAATTCCACATCATGCAGCAATTACCTTCTCTCACCTCGGAGATGCCTATATATATAGCGACCATCAGATACCGTCGCTTTATTATTTTATTCAGTCCAAATTTCTTAATTTATGGTTTATGCGATTACTCTTTCTTGTTTCAGGATTTTCTTCGTTCTATGCACTGAAAAAAAGGAATTTCAGAGAATACCTCTTAGAACGGGTAAAGAGACTTATGGTTCCATTATGTTTTGCCATTGCTTTTATTTGCCCCCCAACTGCCTATCTCATGGCAATAAAAACATATCATTTTGAAGGGAACATAATTGACTTTTATCCGGAGTTTTTTAAGGGCTTTGTAAATAGATATCTTGGTTGGGGGCATCTGTGGTTTCTGGCCTATCTTTTCGTTTTTTCCTTAATCTTGATAGTACTGCTTAAGATTCTGCAAAACAACATAGCCTATATAGAAAAAGCGAGCCGTTTTTTGTCCGAGCATATTTTATTTCCTATGATCGTTATTATCTTCCTTGAGGTACTACTCCGTCCTTTCTTTCCCGGACTTCAAAATCTATATTCAGACTGGGCAAATTTTTCGGTTTATCTAACCTTTTTCTTGTTAGGCTATCTCTTTGCTTTCAGAAAAACGAGTACTGCAACAATCCTCAAATATACACGCATGTTTGGAATTCTCTCTCTTACACTGACCATCGTATTCATCTATCTACATCATTGGTTCTTCATTTCCGAAAAACCTTTTCCCAGATATGGAACAATGCTTTTAGCCCTTATACAGGGAAGCGATGAGTATGTACTGGTTCTGTTTTTCATCGGTATGGCAAAGAGATATATACATAAAAGAAGTCCATTATTATTATACTTATCCCGAACTTCCTTTGCCCTTTACCTGTTCCATTATCTGATTCTCAGCGCAGTGATATACGGCTTGCTGCGAACAGGCTTACACCATTATGTCATATTTGTCATTTCAGTCCTTCTTACGTATGCAATTTTCTTTATTCTGTTTGAATCAGTGATAAAAAGAATTGGAATACTACGGTATGTTTGTGGAATAAAGAAAGCCACAGCGAACCATTAGAGAATATACCCGCTTTTACAAAAGCTCGGAACAACCAAGGGCACCGCATGAATGACGACCGTTTGGAGACAGTATCATGAATGCCGTTCATGAGAACAATCTTCAAAATATACATGATATTTCTGATTCGTTACCACAGCGAGAGGAACAAAATCTACATCATCTTTCTGAAAGCGCATATTGCTTATAGAAGCTGTCAGGACTCTATCATCCCCGGTAAGTTCGGGAAACGGAAGATACTCTTCTTGATCGGATAAAGCGGCAAGAATATAAGGTCCATATGCCATGCAGGCATATGGCTTTCCGTCGGGAACCGGAAGTTTACGAAAATGGTAAGGAGTGAGAATCTCTATCCGATCACCTTCTCTCCAATCACGATGTAGGTAGAAATATCCATCTTGGGCCATTTCTTCCACGGACTCTTGATTGTTAATTGTTACCTTGTATTCATCCTCTGCCCAGTGGGGTATACGAAAAGCTAAGTTCCTCCAGCCCGAAGAATGAATAAGAAAGATAAAAGTCCCAGCTGCATCTGATGCCGTGGTCTGCTCGATCCGAAAATTCTCCCATTCGACGGCAGATGGAATATAAAGGTTTATATAGAGGGTATCATGATTACAGGCATAAATATCTTGTACATACCGAAAACGGGTTTCAAGGCCCGAACCATGGCAGCAGGTATTTTCTTTCGTGTTGAATTCTTTATGGCCGCCTGGGCGAAGGGGCATAAAATACGTGGTACCTCCGTCTGATTTATGGCTGAATGAAGATAATATATGATTGTAGAGGACAGTTTCGTAGAAATCCATTTTTCGTCTTTCAGGCTCTAAGGCAAACAATTGTCCGGTCAATCGTAATATATTATAGCTGGCACAACTTTCCGCCGTCTTATCGGTAATATAGGTCATAATCTCATTGGGTTCATGAAACATTTCTGTTTCTCCAATACCACCGATACTATATACATGAGATGCGGTTACAATGTTCCAAAAATTTTTTGCAATATCGTAATATCTGCCAGATCCATCAGCTTCATAAAGTTCTACCGCACCCATAATCTGCGGTATATGCTGATTGGCGTGCATATCTTTTAAGGTGTCGATATTTTCCTGCATCGGATAAAACAGCTTTTCATTGTCGAAATAATAAGCCGTTTGCAGATACGTTTTCTTTTTTGTGAGAGTATAGAGTTTAACCATCACAGAAATCATTCCGCCAAATTCCCCGGCAATGTACATCGACCACATTTTATCAAGTTGGTTTCTTGAGAGGCGGGACAATCTTTCATACACCCAGTCTCCCATTTTGCAAAGGATATTCAACGCCAGACTACTGTCGGCCAAGCTGTAACAATCGTACAAACCTGACATGATCTTATCCAGTGTATAGTAAGGTGCCCAAATCGTTGGATATGGTGTATAGGTCTCCAACAGATCGAACTGCCTTTCAGAATAAGCGCTTAAAAAGCCTTTGCTACAACCTCTCTCTTCAAGGGCATTCTGACACTCCGACAGGGATTCGATCAGGTACACAATTTTATCCATGAGCTCTGTCTTTTTTGTTACACTCCAGCCTAAAGCCAAAGAGGAAAGATAATGGCCGGTAGTATGCCCCCGTAGATTGCAGCTGGGAGCATCCCAGCCTGTCATGGGCAGAGCCCCTCGGGTATCCACTCCTGCTGCAACCCGGAAATTGTAGAGCATCTGATCATCATCTGTATCAATAAGATGCTGTATCATCTTATCTTGTTCATCGCAAAATACGCTGCCCTCTTTTAGCATCACGCTTCCCGGGGACAGAGGCCAGACCTTCCGGCCTCTGTTTGCTTTTACATCAACCACATGTTCAGAAAGAAATTGTATCACGGCAGATGGTTTCAGGTTCGTCTCTTTTACAGTTCCGGTAAGGCGAATTGTTGTCGGTTCTTTGGGAGCTTCATAGTGATCCCATTGTACTGGTAATGTTGTTTTTAGCCCTGTGCTTTCTTCCGCTATTACGATCGGCGGAAGATCTATGTTATTCGGTAGAATGGCCGTTAGGTATATCGGATAGAGTTCGGTAATGACAGCATCCTTGGATTGTTCAATAACGGTCACCTGATACTCTTTCGTTGCCATTGCTCCTTCATATTCGGCCGTGACAACCAATGAAACAATACGGTTTCCTACTCCGCTGATCGGTCTGGTAACTTTTCCATCATGGCCGACAAAAAGCGTTTCCATTGATTTCCAACTAAATGTTGACCCTAATCTTCCCTTTTCCGGAAGAGCCAAGTCTGTATCTACCGTATGTAGATTGCCAAGATATATTTCTTCCAGATCTCGTTTCAGGATTTCCTTTTTCTCGTTATGATCAATATGGCTGTTCATTTGAAGTCTCACCTCTCTCACATTCTTTCGTGTTTATTTTTATAGATATTTTTAGGATTCATTTTACCGTTGAGTTTGAATCGATCATACGTTCTCCTCTATTCCCTTTTTATCCCTGGATCTTCCCGTTGTAAATCGATAAAAACAACAATTTATATAATTATATAAACCAGTATAATATAACGATATATAAAAAATATTACGGATATCGTGGATATCATGATAAAATAATACAAGAGCGAAGAGGAGACTGCTTGCCATGTATATCAACTTTACATGCCCGCCCATACCACATTTGATTGTCGGTGGGATTTCTGTTTATAGGAAGGGAGATAAGCACGAGAGACGTTCTATTCATAAGACATTTGATTTAATGTATGTGCACAAAGGGTGTCTTTATATGGATGAGGCCGGAAAAAGATTCGACATCCATGAAGGAGAATTTCTGATTCTGGCACCGGAACGTCTGCATTATGGCTATCAGTACTGCAGAGAAGATACGGTGTTTTACTGGGTGCATTTGTATACGGAAGGAGAGTACTCATACAGTAATGAACTGCTTCCTTATACGGCTACAAAGATGAACAAAAACAAATACTACCATAGGGATACGTTCATGATATCGTTGCCGCAATTTGGGACAATAGGTCATGATCGTCAAGACAAAATGAAAGGTTACCTTGAGAAAATTTCTCTGGTTAAAATCGATAGGTATAATCAACAAAAATTGTTTTTTGACTCTATTTCTTCCCAAATCAATTATCAAATTCTGTTCATGCAGATTCTTTCTATAATCTGTGAAGTATCGCCTTCTCCCGTAAAGAACGATATAGCAGAAGATATTCGTGAATATCTGGAGCAAGCCTATGCTGATCCTTTTAGCCTTACCCAATTATCTCATAGGTTTTCATTCCATCCACTGTACATTACCCGCTGTGTAAAACAGAAATATGGGCGTACACCATTACAGCTACTGGTGAAGATACGGATGGAAGAAGCCAAGAAACTGCTTCGAACTACGAATCTCAATGTTAATATTATCGGGCAGAAAGTAGGCTACGCTGATGCTGCTTATTTCTCGAAACAATTCAAGAAAATTACAGGCATGACAGCGAAAGAATACAGAACAAGCAAACAGGATTCTTCCATGGTATAAAACGGGATGTGTCGGATGAAAGCTGCTTTCACGGCAAATATTGTCGTTCCGGGCCTGTCAGCCTCCTTACGCACAAATCCGGCCCTGACCATTTACGCCGATTTCTATCCAGGAATTCATAATAAGATTCATAATAAAAAAACCGAGTGACAATACCATCGAAAAAAGCAATAATGGTTAAAACACGATCCGTATAATTAGATATATTCCACAGACAAAGGGAATATACATGCACGATATCGCAAAAATAATACTTGCAATAGAATATATTGAGGACCACCTAACCGAAAGGCTCGATTTGAAATCGATTGCCAGCGCAATTCATGTATCCCCATATCACCTTCATCGGACATTCACCCTGGCCACAGGAATGACTATTCATGACTACCTTAGGCGTCGTCGACTAACCGAAGCCGCAAAAATGCTTTGCCGCTCGGACATGCCAATCTTAGAGATCGCCCTTTTGTCCGGATACGAAAGCCAACAAGCCTTCAGCAGAATTTTTACATCACTGTATAAGTATCCTCCAAACACATTCAGAAAAAAGAAGCTCTTTTACCCCCTGCAGCTACGGTTCGATTTTAAAGCGGATTTCGATATGCTTAACAAAAAAGAAGTGAATACTCACCTGGATATTAGGTTTGCACAAGAGGCCGATATTCCGGCATGGATGGATCTTGTACGACTTGTAGTAGATGGATATCCCTTTCTTAATGAAGATGAATATATACAAGTAGTAAAGAAGAATATTGATAAGAAACAAGCATTAATGGTCAATGCCGGGAATATCGTTGTAGGCAACATGCTCCTTTCATATCAGTCGGGAAGCATCGACTTTTTAGGAGTACACCCGCTGTTCCGCAAGAGAACAGATCTTACGATGATACTTCTCGAGAAAGCAATAGATGCATTGCAAAACGGAAGAAAAGAAATCAGCATCACAACCTATCGAGAAGGAGACAAGGCAGATACTGGCTATAGGAAGGCCCTTCAAAGCTTCGGCTTTAGCGAATCGGAATTCCTGGTCGAGTTTGGGTACCCCACGCAAAAACTTTTATTTCATCAAAAATCTTCATAGGAAACACACCATGCATGCACAAGAAAGCTCTGACCATGATACGTATAATCCGCTATCTCGATACCATACGGTCGGCTCTCTTCTAAAGTTCTCTTTTCCGACTTTATGTATGATGGTATTCTCCGGGCTCTACACCATCGTTGATACAATATTCGTATCACGCCTTGTGAACACCGATGCCCTCTCTTCTATCAATATCGTAACTCCGATGATTAATATCATCGTCGGTTTGGGAGCCATGTTTGCAACGGGTGCTAGTGCAATTGTGGCTCGCAAACAGGGAGAAGGGAAGGATATTGAAGCAAGGAAAGATTTTACTCTGATCATCCTTACAGTTTTGGCTCTTGGTGTGATTATCGCCCTTGTTGGTCTATTCTTTCTTGAACCGATCATATATGCTCTCGGAGCCAATACTGTGCTTCTTCCTTATGCCAAAGAATATCTCTCACTATTATTTGTCTTTGCACCGGCCAACATGCTGCAGGTTCTTTTTTCAATCTTTCTTATTACGGCCGGAAATCCCGGGCTCGGCTTTATCTTAACGCTGTCGGCGGGACTTACAAACGCATGCTTTGATTTCATTTTTATGGGCCCGCTGCACATGGGAATACGCGGCGCTGCATTAGCGACAAGTATGGGCTACCTCATCCAAACAACAGGCGGAGTGATTTTTTTCCTGCGCAATAAAGGCAAGGCTCTTCATTTTGTTACACCACATATCGCTATACCGGTAATCACCGAAAGCCTTTCCAATGGACTATCAGAAATGGTGGGTCATCTCTCTTCGGCCGTAACGACGTTTTTGTTTAACAAAACGATGATGAAGCTTATAGGAGTGGATGGGGTTGCCGCCATAACTATCATTATCTACTCCCAATTTTTACTTTCTACTTTCTATATCGGATTCTCCATGGGAGTCGCACCCATTTTCAGTTACAATTACGGAAATCAGAATCATGTACACATGAAACGGATATTTAAAATCTGTATCTCTTTTATACTTTCCGTATCCGTGCTTGTTTTTTCTATCGCCATGATCGGAGGGCCATATCTTGCAGGAATTTTCACGCCGAAAGGTTCCGGGGTCTATTCGATCACCAAAGCCGGCTTTCTGATTGTCTCTTTTTCCTTTCTCTTCAGTGGCGTGAACATCTTTTCTTCTGCTCTTTTTACAGCCCTCTCCAATGGAAAACTATCTGCGATCATTTCATTCCTAAGAAGTCTGGTCCTCCTTTCCATCGGGATTTTGCTATTGCCCCTCTTCCTTGGAACAGAAGGACTTTGGCTTGCAATTCCCTTCGCGGAAGGTACTACGTTTTTGGTTTCAATACTGTTTATATGGAAAAAGAAAGAGATATATCATTACATATAGGCTCTCACTCCCCAGAACTTCATGATTTCTCTTGCAATCTTTCGACTTCATAGCCGACATGTGTAACACAGAAACCATTTGTCGTTAGACTTTACCTCTTTTGTATTTTGGTCGATTCCTTTTGTTTCAGGATGCACGGTATCTTGATGAGAGAAGAGGATTCCGCAGGGGCCGTGCCCCCGATAAGCGAGAAAAGCGTTTTCGCAGCTTCTCTGCCGATATCGGTAAGGGGTAGCGCTACGGACGATAGGGTTGGAGAATATGCTGTACAGATCTCCCTGTCGTCGAATCCGATCAAGGCGATATCGGTCCCAACGGAAATACCGTGTTCGGTCGCATATGCCAGTACACCGCCGGCGAGCAAATCGTTCATGGCAAAAATGGCATCGACGGGCTGAGAGAACAAAGAGGTACAGGCACGGTAACCGCACTCGAATTCCCATCCCCCGGGAACGACGAGGGCGGGATTGAACAGGATTTCGTTGTCGTACAGCGCCCGCTGATAGCCTGCGAGGCGCCACGCCGTATGTACGCTGTTGCTTTCTCCGCAAATGACGCCAATGTGACGACGGTTACCGGCGATCAAGGCGGTCGTCGCGTCGTAGGCGGCTCGTTCATCGTCGAAGATGACGGAAGGGATCCTGCCGTTGCTGCCAAAACTGTACGCAAGAACGACGGGAATGGGAATTCCCGAGAGATCCAGGGAAAGTTCCCGCACATGGCAGCCAACATAGATGACGCCGTCGATACGTTTCGTCATTAGGACCTTGATCCTGTTCGCGATATGGGAATGATGCTGGTTGGAGTTATAGAAATCGGCATGAAACCGTTTGTAGAACCGGAGATTTTCGATGAGGACTTCATACCCCTGCCGTTCACTGTATTCCTCAATTCCATCGACAATTTCTGGTGTATTGAATACCGTTAAATCTTCCGTGATGATACCGATGGTCTTCATATTTTTCGGCGCTTTCAGGCGCCGTGCAAATGCATTGGGACTGTAATGCAACTCTTTGATGACGGAGAAGACCTTTTTCTTCGTCGCCTCGCTGGCTCTCCCCTTGTGGTTGACAATATTCGAGACCGTGGTAGCGGAAACGCCGCACCGCTTCGCGATCTCACTGACTGTGGCCATAGTGTTGTTGTCTTTTTTCATACTCTCCGCTTATTTCTTGCCCTCGTCAGGGAGCCTGATGAGTTCCTTCAGCCACACCGCCATTTCCCCGGGAGTCCTGTTGCCCCAGCAATAATAGGGAACGGCAACAAATTCGGTCTTTTCCATGATAAACGAATCGTCTGTCGAATACAATGCAGTGCTGTTTCCGGTCCGGCGGTAGCCGGAGAAGTGGACCGTTACAACACCATTTTCCGCCCTCTGCTCCTCGGGCCTGTGCGAAGTATCGACGTACACGGCAGACAGAGGCTTCCCGTTGTCCGTCTCTTCTGCACAATATACCTGCGGTCCCCGTTTGATCGCTACTTTACCCGCGTCGGCGGCAACGCGGGAATTCGCACGGACGAACACCGGAGGCGCTTCGAACGTTATGCGTATCGATACGGTCTGTACGCCGTCCAGCGCAATATGGCAGTATCCTCGATGCAGTGTTTTCGCATACGGAATTTCCTGCGATCCAAGAATGACCCGGTAATTACGGGCAAAATGCGGCACACGGATAGCCAGGGTCCTTATTTCCTTTATCTCCGACATCATCACCTCAATAGTATTTTCCCTCGGATAGTCCGTCTTCACTTCGATATGCGTCCCATCGGGCAGGTCCGCCGTATTTGAAACGAAGAAGTTGAGGAATACGGTCGCATCTTCAAGGCTGTACACAAATAGCCCCAGTGAAGCAATCGTCCGGGCAATGTTGGGAGGACAACAGGCTACGCCAAACCACTTTTGCCTGACCGGCTTGACGTGCGCCATGCTTGTATGGCTCATGCATGTCTCGGGAACGACTTCCAGGGGATTAACGTAGAAAAAGCTCTTGCCGTCCAGAGCAACGCCGGCAAGAACAGTATTGTACAGCGCAAGTTCAGCGACATCGATATAGGAGGCATCCTTATACAGCCGGGCCAGCCGAATTCCCAACTGCAGCAGTCCTATAGACGCACAGCTTTCGCTGTAGTTGCGTTCGTTAGGTAAATCGTAATCGCACGTAAAGCGTTCCAGCACCCCTGAGGAACCGATACTGCCGGTCAGATACATGCGTCGTCCGACGATATTATCCCAAATGGTCCCGGCGGCACGCAAAAGCGTTTCGTCCTGTGTACGTTCCGCCACATCGACCATTCCGCAGTACAGATACACGGCCCGTACGGCATGCCCCTCGGCGGTCTTCTGTTCTCTGACAGGGAGATGGCTCTGTGAATAACGGGGATCATAATCGGCGAATTCGGGAAACTGGTGATGGAAACCCGGCCGTTCTTCTTCCGCAAGGAACCAATTTTTTCCCGAGCCCCGCCTGTCCAGAAAATATTTCGCTTGCCTGAGATATGCACCGTTTCCCGTCACATCCGCCAGCTTCACAAGCGCCAGCTCAATCTCCGGATGTCCGGGATATCCGTGGATCTGCCCATCCCCGTCCCCGAATGTTTGGCAGATGAGATCGGCGAAACGGGTTGCAACGGTGAGTATCATATGCTTGCCCGTTGCGCAATAGTAGGCGACCGCCGCTTCGATGAGATGTCCGGCACAATACAGTTCATGCCCTTCCATAAGGTTGGACCAGCGCTCATATTCCGGATGCAGAATGACGTACGTATCGAGATAGCCGTCGTCGCACTGGGCTTGGGCTATCAATTCCACGACCTTGTCCGCCTGCTGTTCCAAGAACGAATCGCAGCGCTGGGCCAGGATGTAGGAGACACCTTCGAGCCATTTATAGACATCGGTATCCTGGAAAAGCGCCCCGTAGTAGGCCCCTTCTTTCTCGTGTGCCGCAATTCTGAAGTTTTCAATGCTGTGGCTTGGCGGGGCTTCGGGAATCTCGTCGTTGATTGCCTTCCACTGGTACGGCAACATTTCATATTGAACAAGGTCCAGGTATCTGGACCAGAATTCGTCGGTGATATGTATCTTGTCAAGCGATACGGTTTGTCGGTTTTGCATGGACATTACCCCTTTACGGCACCGGCCGTCATACCTCCGATGATCTTGTCGGTAAGGAAGGCATAAATAATGATGGTAGGCAGAATCGAAATAACCATTGCCGCAAAAGCATGGGCATAGTTAGCACTGAAGGTGGTAAGGAACGAACGGATGGCGACCTGGATAGTCCGGGACACATCGCTCTGGCTTAGGAGATTGGCGAACAAGAGTTCGTTCCAGCAGTTTATGATGATGAAAATACATGCCGTAACGATTCCCGGAACGCTTATCGGCAGCACAATTTTTCGCAGGATCATGTGGGAAGAGGCTCCGTCGATATCGGCAGCTTCAAGAATCGTTTTGGGAATTGAACCCATATATCCTTTGATGATCATGAGGCTCTGCGGTAAGTTTATCCCAGCATAGACAAACATGATTCCCATGGCGCTGTCGTACAGCCCGATTTTCGTGATCATAACATAATACGGTACCAAAAAAGCATTGGTAGGTATAAACAGTCCGATCGCCAGGAAGGCAGCCACCTTCGTAGCAGCGGGAAAGGCATACATGAATGCATACGAAGCCAAGACAGAAACGAATGAACAGAGGAATGTCGCACATACAGCTACGACGACGGTATTACCGAAATACAGGAGGATCGGCTGGCTTTTGAATACCGAAACGTAATTTTGGAACGACAAGTGCCGGGGTACGGCGAAAGGTTCCCTGAATAATTCTGTATTCGGCCGGAATGACGAGATGATGAGCCAGGCAAACGGAAGAATCATGATGATGAGGACACAGATAAGGAACAGCGAAAGCAAGACCCTGCTTACCGGAAATATAGTATGTTTTGTCATAGTTCCTCTTCTTTCATGCGTTTTTGTACCCACAGGATAATTCCCATCACGATGCAACCGAGAATGATGGTCGCGAGACCGCCAACCATTGAGTATCCGTAGCGATTGGACTGCATCATTTCCCGGTAAATGTATAGCGATAGGTTCATAGTGGAGTTTGCAGGTCCGCCGCCGGTCATAAGAAATGGATATTCGAAGGTCTTCAGGCAGAACGCCAAGTTAAGCATAAGGTTTGTGATGATGGCGGGACGGACCAGAGGAAGAGAGATATACCAATCCTTCCTCCAGCCCACGGCTCCGTCGATCCTCGCTGCTTCGAAGATATCGGGAGAGATGGTGGATAGCTGCGTCATGAAGATGACCATGGTAAGTCCGACATATAAGGCAAAAGGCACTTGGTTGCAAAACAATGCCGTCGCAGGCTCATTGAGCCAACCGTGCCGGTACGTACCCAGCCCGATAAGCTCAAGGATGCCGTTGATCAAACCGAGATCCACATGATACAGGAAATACCACAGGAAGGCTATCGCGGTCGTCGATATGATATTCGGGATGAAGAAAGCGAAACGGTATACCTTCCATCCTCTCGGCCTCCTGTCTAGCAGGAAGGCTAGTAAAAGACCGAGCGGAACATGAATGAACGTCGCTGTCAGCATCCAAATAATGGTATTGCGTACGGAAATCCTGAATACGGGATCTGCAAGTACCTTACGGTAGTTTCCGATCCCGACGAATTTCATTGGGGTCAAACCATCCCATTGGAAAAATCCGACGTAGAGCAGATAGACGAACGGGACGATGAAAAATATGACGGTCATACATATGGCAGGTAGCAGATAGAGCGTTCTTTGCTTTGTGGTCATAGTGCAAAAGCAATCCTCGTACGTTGCGTGTGCCGTAATAACGGCAGAAAGGAGAAACAATGCGTTCCCTAGCGAAGGAGGCCTTCGCTAGGGACATATCGTTCATTGATTGTCTTGTGCCAATTGCTGCGCGAATTCCTGTGGAGTGATCATACCAAGCGCCAGGCTTTCCATCAGCGAAGGAATCTGGGCATTCGCGGCCAGCTTGAGATTCCTCTGGATGTTCACGATACTCTCAGGAGCCGTGGAATTGATGGTTATATACTGGACCATGAGCGGATCGACATTACCGAGATCAACACCGTCCAAATCGAGATGAGGGGAAAGAAAGACACTACCGTTGAGCGTCAGATCCCTGGTATTTTCCGCATTGGTGACGAATTTCATAAATTCCACGATGGCTTCCTCTTTCGCCTTATCCGTTTGCGTTGAGGCAGCCCACGGGGTTTGGGCATCGGTAACCGTAAAACCCGGTTTTACGACGCCGTCGCCGAACGTTGGTGCAGGGGCAATGGCCACATGCCCCTTGATATCGTCGTCAAGAGAGCCTATCAGCCACGGGCCGTCTATGACCATAGCAGTCTTCCCGGCAGAAAAATTATTTACGCTGACACTGTAATTCGCCCCGATGGCGTCTCCGGTCGTCATGGCGAAAGCCTTCGCAAGGTAGGTGGCACCTTTTATCATTGCGGGAGTATTGAGATCGACATCCGTCTTGTTAAAGAATTCCGTTCCTCCAGCGCTTGCCGCAAGGTAGGAAAGAAGATTCGTCGCATGCCATGCATCGTCCGCTGTATAGAGGGAAATACCCTTCATGCCGTCTTTCCCAAGCTTCTCGAACGCCTTGAACAATTCATCCCAGGTAGTCGGGAACGATGTATATCCGTCCTTTGCGAACAGATCCTTGTTGTAATAGATAAGGGCACCAGCTTTCTCAAAGGGTATGGAAGTCAGTTTCCCGTCGATCGTCAACGCCTTGAGGTCTCCCTCATTGAACCGCGATCTCCATGTATCGTCCATGTAGGGGGCGAAATCCATCAATTTACCCGACCGCTGTCTGGACAGGTCATTCGGATTAAAGTTGTAGTGAAAAATATCCGGAGGATTCCCCGCCGATATCATGGCCTTGATCTTTTCCTGGTAAGCGGGAAAGTCCGGGTTGATGTCTACGTTGACCTTGATGGACCCGGCATGTTCCTCGTTGAATTTGGCGATGATATCGTTGAGGGCCTTTCCACGCTGGGTGTCAGTACTCCAGCTGTGGTAGAGACTAATCTCGATGACATTCGCCTTTCCCGACGTCGCCTGTTCTTCCTTGTTTCCCGTTGCAAACAGCGGGAAAAGACAGAGCAGGAACATGAGACACAAAATGATCTTTTTCATTTTTTTCTCCTTTCATCTGCTGCAAGATTCTTGCAGAATTTTTCATAACGGGTAATCCCGTCGATCGTCGCACTGTATATCCATCCGAGAGAGCCCCAGACGTCTCCCTTTTCGATCAAGTCGTCGTCGCATCCTTCGGGACATATGCCCCAGCCTTCCGGCTGCATGCCGATGCCTGCGAAGCCGAAAGTGCAGCCGGGATACGAAATGCACTGTGCGGAAGCGCGCACAATTTCATCCGCGGCCTTCAGAAAAATCGGCTCATCCAGTTCACGGCCCAGATACACCAGTTCCGCCGTATGAAACAGAGCGTAAATGTCCACTACGCCGCCGCCCCATATCGAGTTAATCCCGCCCATCCCGCGCGTCCTGAACGTGCAGCGGTCGGTGAATGCCCCCTCCAAGTTTGGTGCATTCCAAGTATAGATCCAGCTCAAAAACTGATAGGCGGCACATCTCGCACCTTCCAGGTAGTCTTTCCTTTTCGTCAAACGATAACAGGCCACAAGAGCCGCCATGGTATATTGGGCGGCTTCCTTGTCGACAACATTCGGATTATCCATGGTCCCCCCGCGAAAACATTCGCTTCGCACAGAGGAACGGAGAAGGTGCTCGGCCCCTTTCCCTATGGATGTCCGGAGCGCCCGTGTGTCTTCTCCGTCGGTCTCAAGGAACTCACAGAGAGCACACAGGAACGGAAGGGGGATGGGCGTACCGCTCTTCTCCGCACTGCGGTCCGGCTGACTTTTGTCGACTGCAGCGGGAAGGCCGTCGGGTCCGTAGCCGCGGTACCATGATCCGTCGGTATCCTGTGCGCGAACAAGGAATGCGGCAAAAGCCAGGATACACGCCTTCCAGCGCGGTTTCTCCGTGCCATACTGCGCAAAAAGCCGATAGCATCGGAGCAAATCGAAAATCGGTTCAACCATCGTCCTGAGATAATTGCCCTTTTTGTCTGTGTTCCATACGTAATGGAGCCGCGGGGCATTGGGGTCACCGAATGAGAAAACCGGTTTTTGGGCACTGATATCGTAGAGCGAATAGACCCATCCGGAAGCGACGGTACACCGATCTACGAAGAAATCGATCACAACCTCACTGCGTTCCAGCCACTGGGCGGGGTCGGCTTTGGCCAAAAGATATGCAGCATTGAGCTGCCTTCCTGTAAAGCCGTACTCCAGTACATGCGAATAGGATGTTTCTGGAATAGTACGGAATGAAGAACCGAAGCCGGAAGGTAGCGATCCGTATCCCTTAGTCGGGTCGAAATGGAAAAAGAACCCGGCCCCCCTACCTTCCTCGAATGTCCGGTAAGTCTCGGCCAGGGAACGTATTTTATAGGTGACGGCATCCTCCGCCGAAAGGTTCCCCCCGCAAGGAGAAGGCGTACACTCGAAGCTTCTTGTGTATTCCCGGAAGATCGCTTCAGAATAGGAAGCCGCCTTTTTCGAGGAAAGCGTAAACACAAAAGAAAAGGTTCTTTGCGCTCCGTTCATCGGATAGAATGCCTCCGGAGCCGAACCGTTCCGATCAAGGGATATGCTGCCTTCCGTTTCCCGATATGGCCAATGAAACAGGAACATTCCCTTCTTTGTATACCCAAGCGAGGAAATATCGGTTTCGTGCAGATATTTTGTTGCCCCTTTCCTTCGGTGGGGGCGGCGACAAAAGAGAGAAACCGAATCCTTGGAAAAGCCGAATGCGGTTCCGTCCGACTGGTGGTATACAAGAACGAACGGTGATGGCAGACGATCTTCGCGGTATTCGGCAGTCTCCGGCCCCTCTTCTGGTCCGTATTGCAACGACGGAACGCAGACTCTTCCCGCCATGTTTTCAACAGCAGCAGTCATGCTCAGGCGGATCCCCGTACCGATATCGCCGGCGGCAACAGGCAGGGAAAAGCGCAGAGACAAAACCGTATCATCCTCTCCTGCAGCTTTGGCTTCAAGGAAGACAGCAGTATCGTAGGCGGCCGTGTCCCGCACGGTCTTCTGCGCGTCGAGCGTCTGGATAGTTATGGTAACGGAACAGGGGATATTCCCGATCCTTATCTCTTTTCTGATCATTGTATTGATACCATCATGGTTTAACGTTAAATCAAAATTCCAGAAAATCCTCTATATTTAGTTTAACGATAAATCATTTAATTTCTTATGTAAACCCTTTTTTCCAGAAACCGATATATATAGCCAAATACCAGCAGCTTTGCTATTTCGTCAAATTCTTCATAAGGCCTACTTTCTGCTTCAGTTAAGTTTTGAAAAATATATAGTGTTCGGAATCCTGGTGGTGCACATGCCGTTTAGCCGGTAGATACCTTTCTTTTCTGCCCTTGCATACGTTTTCCCATGGTTTGGCTTTCAATTGACGAAGAGAAAAGGAATTGTCTCCTTTTAACCACCAGGATTCCGAACACTAAGTAAAAAATTTGGAGCCCCCAGCGTATCCCTTGGATTGGCTCTGAAACCTTACTATAAAAACCCATTTTCAGTGAATTTGTCGCCATTACCCTATGACCTTGCTTTTGTAAAAGATTCCTGGGCATGTTTCCGAGACAGGTGTCACATACCATTCGACCGCCAGCTTCTTCTATGACTTTCACATAGCCCATCTTTTCAGCGAATGATTTTACCTCCCTGGAGGTCAAAACCCAAAGCGCCACTCCGGAATGCACCTTTTTCCCGGAAAGGAGCTTCGCAATAGCCTCGATTTCGTTAGTTGAGCAATGAGGACAACCGATCAATACGAAGTCGACTTCTTTGGCAGTTGTTTTTGAAATTAACTCCTCAGTCTCCCGAAGTTCCTTTTCCCCAAACTCATAACGCTCCAAATCCACCGGTTTCTTATTTCAGAAGGCAGCTTCTTCGGTTGGGGCCTCCGGCGTGACACCCACAACGTGATGAAGAGCAACACTACCCGAAGTCGATGCAGCGGCTCCGAGCAAGCCCAAGTCACCCCACGTCAAAGGAAGCGACAGACCTGTCACGGCAGGAATCCTGTCCTGAGCTACCGTACCGACGAAATAGCCCAAGGTTCCATAATCATGACGATCCTTGAGTTTCGCCGTAACCGAGATCTTTAATTCCGCGCGGAGATTTCGGTCGGGATGAAGGCCGTACTCGGGTACCCTCCCCACTATGGCGGCAGCCAAAGGAACAGGTTCAGCGTCCCTGTTTGTTCTGGCACCAAGGACAGAATTCGCGAAACTGATCGCCGAGGATTCAGTCCAGGAAACATGCTGCCCACAAGAGGGGATATTACCCATCACATGCGGGGTACAGGTACTGGCGACATAAGCTCATAAACATCGCCCCGGCCTTACCTGCAAGAAAGCGTCCTCCTCCTGCATGAGCAGACACGATAGGTATCATCCTGGCAGCGTCATAGCACTTACCTACGCGAACAAGGATTTCCATCGATTTCCGGACAGCGTTACCGTACTTGCCTTCCAACATCTTCTCTTCTTCTATAGTTAGATGCATATGACCTCTTTATTAAGTATTACCGGGTTCTTTTGCATGTGAGTCGTTGAGATGCATATATGCCCATTTAAAAATCTCATAGTAAACAGGCATTAAATCTTTTCCTTTATCAGTTAAATAGTATTCAACATGAGGAGGAATTTCATTGTATTGGATTCGATGAATCAGACCATAGGATTCCAATTCGCGTAATGTCGCAGCCAACATTGTGTTCGTGATTTCAGGTACTAATTTTTTTATTTCACCGAAGCGCATCCTGCCATGGCACAATAATTCATAAAGAATATGATTCTTCCATTTGCCCTGCAACATAACAAGAGCCTGAGTAACGGGATGTTCCCGACTAATTTCCGGTAATGTATTCGTCTTAACTGCTTGCAGGAACTCGTCATAGGTCATAGTAAAACCCCTGTGGCGCTGCTTAGCTTCTTTTACGATACTAAGACAGATTATTTTATATACTTGAATTAAAAACAATTTTTAGTATATTTTATATACCATAGAAAGTCAATGAGGATCAAAGAGACCCATACAGGTAGTCGTTGCATTTACCGGCGGGCTTCAGAAAAGATGATGATTTTGTATGAAAGGAGGTCCTTCCGGGTCATGCGAAATTATCAACGAACTTATACATGAAAAGGCGAAGTTTGTTTTATGAAAAACTCAGGAAAAGTCAAACTGGTATCACGAAACTACCTGATTTTAATCGCTGTTAATCTATTTTTTTCCACTAATGTCTATTTACTCTTTGTCATCACGCCGGAATTCGCGATGAATGTTTTTCACGCGTCTTCCGCACAGGCCGGATTGGCCGCGAGCGCGTATATGGCCGGAGCCCTGCTGACCCGTCTTGTGGCCGCGAAACTGCTCTCGCGTTTCGGCTATAAACGAACCATTGTTTACGGGTGCGTGGTCAACACGGTTATGTGTATCCTGTATTTTTTTGTCAGGAGCATTCCACTGCTCATCGTTGTACGATTCCTGAACGGTATTGCGTACGCCCTTGTGTCTACGGCGGCGGCCACGATACTTTCTCATGTAGTGCCTTCCGAGCGCAGAGGTGAAGGGATCGGTTATTTCGCGTTATGTCAGACCTTATCCAATGCGATTGGCCCGTTCCTCTCGATAAAGCTGAGTGGCGGTGGTAACTACAACCTCATTTTTGGTATGTGCGTACTCATCTCGGTGTTCAGTGTCATCCCTTCGGCTTTATTGTCCGTAAAGGCATATAATTTTACGGAAGAGCAGCGCGAGGATATGCCCGGTTTTAAGATCAGCAGCTTGCTCGACGCAGGTGCTTTTCGCGTTTCGCTGACGATACTGCTTGCACAGATCTGCTTTGCGGCACTCTCCTCGTTCATGAAGATTTTTACGGAAAACATCGGCCTGGCGGCAGCATCCGCTTATTTCTTCCTCATCTATGTTTTGGCTGCTATGATATCCCGTCCCGGTGCCGGCAGGCTCTCCGACAGCAAGGGGGAAAAATCAATGTTATACCCCGGAATTATAGTCAACGCCGTGGGGTTTCTGCTGTTCGCGTTGAGTAAGTCAAGTTATATGCTGTTCACCGCAGCGATTTTCATCGGCTTGGGACTCGGCACGATTCAATCGATAACCCAGACCCTGGTTGTAAAAATAACGCCCTCCCACCGGCTTGGACCGGCCAACGCTACATATTATTTGTGTATCGACCTCGGCAACTGTATCGGCCCGATACTTGCAGGCCTGCTGATTCCATTTACCGGGTACGGCGGAATGTTTATGGCAATAGCCGGTATAGCGTTCTTTACATTCTTTGAATTCTGGTTCGTTTATGGCAGAAGAGCCAACTGAAGTTCCTGCGAAATTCACTGGAACTTTTTGAATAATAAAAAAAAGAGCACGGTATGAATAATTTTTACAGCAGTCCATTGCTTGTGCCGATCGATGAACGATGTTATCCCCCATGAATTAACGGTGGATGAAATTAAGCAAATCGTGGAAATGTTTGGTGATTATGCTTTCTTCTACAAGCGAGGCGGTTACGACGGCGTCGAGATCTCAGGCGCTCATGGCTACCTTATTGCTGAATTTATGTCTACCTATGCGAATAAGAGAAGCGACGAATACGGCAGAACTCTGGAATGTACAACGTCACCCATGAGCTATCCTCCCGCTTATCTGGCTGATTATGCAAAGGAGATAAAAAGCGTCGTCAACAAGTCGGAGAGAATCTGTTTGATGGATGAGCTAAAAATCAAGTCTCTCACGGATGCCAAGGTCGTAGAAATCCAGGAGGACGGCATTATTGTCAATAAGGACGGTGAAAACATCAAACTTGTGTGTGATACGGTCGTATTGGCTTTCGGTACACTTCGGAAACATCCCTTTATGAAAAACTTAAGGACATCTTACCTCCTAAGCTTTTGTACCGTTATTATAAGCTCCTTTCAACAAATTGAATTCTCATACCATTGGGATCTAAAGCAATGATAAATCTTGTTTTCGGATTGGGCTGAACTGGACCTTCAACGATTTCTATGCTCTCTTCCCTAAGAATCTGTATGGTGTCATCAAGAGAGCGCACTTCAAATCCTATTGAAATGTCTTTACCGTATTCTTTTTTTTCATTTTTAGAATCGCAGATTAATTCTATCTTTGTATCCTGAGAACCTAAAAACACTATCTCATAGGATTCATTGGGTTTAAGCCGTGAATCAACCTCAAGACCTACAATCCTAGTATAGAAGTCAAAAGACTCTTCCATATTGTTGACATGAAGTGTTGTCCAACAAAATTTCATGCGCTTCTCCTTTAACTAAGATAACTAAGATACTTTATGAACTTTAGCACTTATCATTATGTACTGACAAGCATTCTGAAGCGATGGACATCCTCGATGAAGGATTAGAAGACCACCTTCAGTTCTTCGGCGCAGAGTCTTACCTGCGAATAGAGACCTGCAACCTGATTGAATACACCGAAGACTGGACAACAAGCAGATCCTACATTAAAAAGGAAGATATGACGAGTTCGACCTCTATGGAAAAAAAGGTTGCCATATAAAATGATCCGCCCTGCCACAATCGAAGATACAAAGCCGATTGCCCACATCATTATAAAAGCATGGGAACAGGCATATACGGGGATTATTGATCCCGACTACCCCAAAAACATGAAAGAGAGTACCTTCATCGACATCATCGGCTCCAATATACTCCAAGAACGGGAAACCATATTTCTTTACGAAGATCATGCTCAGATCAGGGGATTTATTTCGGGTAAACGCCAAGAGGGCACATATGATTGTCAAGTAATCGGCTTTTATATTCTGCCGGAGTACCAAGGCAAAGGGATCGGAACGGCTTTACTCAGCCACATGAAACATCATTTTAAGGCCCAAGGTTGCAAGGCCATGATCATTTGGACCCTGCTTCATGCAAAAAACAATAGCTTTTACAAAAACCAAGGAGGCATAGCCTCAGAAAATGCACAACTGGAAATTGGCAGCCGAAGATATCCAGGTGTCGGATTCTCTTATACACTCTGATTTCATTTGTACAAGGAGAGCGTTTTCATTTTGTGGCATGCAACAGGAAGAAGAAGCAGAGGAGAAATAAAAGCGGCCGATCTTGTTCCATATCGGTCGATGGATGAAGAAGACCTTATACATTTGCTTCATTCAAGTGAAGCAACGAAACGAACCGTAGCTGGCATGTTGCTTTCCCATATACCGACAGAACGTACAGTCAAAGAGCTCTGCAGTAGATTGCAATCAGAAAAGAAGTTGTATACAAAAATCGCAATATCAGAATCATTAATAGCACTGCAGGAAATTTCATGTCCATATGTACTTCCCTTACTTGGCACGATAGGAAACAATCAGGAAAGAGAAATACCGCAAAAAGGATTCCTTAAAATATCCTACCCTTTACCAAGAGATTTAGCAGCACGAACACTTTGCCGCTTTGATACGAAATTTTTGCAGCGATTTATTGAACATGCATATCAACTGGAATCTCACATCGCATTGGAACAACTTATCGATGCTATTGGCCACATGATATATACCAACAGGGTACACACGGCCGCCTCCGAAATTATTCCTCTTTATGAGAAACATCAAACCGAAATGATAAAATCCAAGGTCATCAGGTGCCTGAGTGGCATAAGAGACAAGGAGGCTGAAATATTCTTGTATAATTCTCTCATTACCGAAAGTGGCAGTATGCTATTTGAGGTCGTCAGAAGTGTAATTCTATCCGGTATCGGCTTGCCGTCCGATACTGAAGCACATATGCCGCCAGAATACAGGGCCTTTGCAACAAAGCTCAGAAAAAAGCTGTAGACTCACAGAACATGAACCAAAGTATAAACAACCGAAAGACTCTATACTATAAAAGGAAAATATACGAAACATACGGGATCTTGTCTTTGCGGTAAAATCACCTTTGAAACAACAAGGCGGGGAAGGAAGCCCTCTCCGCCTTGTATGTCATGAGCAATTGTACGAAGCACATAGGATACTTATTCCACGTTTCGATGTCGTTTCTCCATTTCCTCAGAGCTTACCTTACATCGTTTTTCCAGATCGAGAATCATCAGATCAAAAAGCATGAAAAGATGCTGCTCGAATAAACTTCCCATAGGCTGAATGGACGAAACCACCTCATCGGTTCCATTGAACACCATTGCCGGTACAAAAAGTACCTGGTCGGCCAGGGCCGAAGCGGCTTTCCCGGAAGGTGATCCAGTTACGACCAAAACCTTACACCCGCTTTTTTTTGCTTGTTCAATAACATAATTAATATGACCGATACGGGAACTTCCGTTGACGGCAATCAAAAGATCGTCTTCCTGCAGGCCCGGGGTGGTATCATCCCAGATCCAGTGAACCGTTTTCCCCACATGCATCAGGCGCATGGCAAAGGAACGAGCGGCAAGGCCCTCACGTCCTACACCGATGACAAAAATACGCTCATAGGATGCAATCAAAGCAACAGCAGCATCATATTGCTGCATATCCTGAGCAGCAAAAACCTCTCTATGCTCCTGCAAAATCGTTTCGGACAACTCTTTATACGTATCCATAATTCTTTCCTTCACACTCCTTCAACAATCCTTTCGCTTTTTTGCGATACCCACTTTTTCAGAAATCCTTCTGAACACCCGCCTTATGCGATCAGATTCTCTCGTCAGGCCCATAACCACAACCAACATCAGGCCCCAAATCATCTTCGTTGCATAGGGAGACAATTGCATGATGGTAAAAGAAGAAGAAAGCATCTGCATCAAGATTACCGCTATGACGATGCCAATAGTCCTTCCCCTGCCCCCCAGCGGATTAATACCGCCGATGACGCAAACGATCAGAGACTGTAAGAGATAGGCATCACCGTATCCGACCTTCGCGGAATTTACCCGGCTGATGATTGTCAGACCCGACAGACCGGCTAGTACTCCAATCATAGTAAACACGATGAAGATGATCCGATCATTATGAATTCCCGAAAACAAGGAAGCAACGGGACTCTCTCCACAAAGATAGATCTTTCGTCCAAGCCGTGACCGTTCCAAGAAAAGCCCCATGAGGAAAGCGACGATAATAAACATGATAAAGATGATGGGAACCCCTGCTATGGAGGCAATACCGATTTTGGTAAAGGCTTCAGGAAATCCGACAATGCTCTTCCCGCCGGTAATCGCCATACCGATCCCCGCATAGAGCGTCATGGTCCCCAAGGTCGCAATGAGCGAGGGAGCCCCGAAACGGGTAATCAATAATCCGTTGAAACTGCCCAAAGCAGCGGAAACAAGAATGGCTCCGATGATTGCCACAGGGATCTTCATGCCCTCCGGAATAAACGGAAGCCACTGTCCTGTCAGAACATGCGCGGCTAAAATCCCCGAAAGGTTTGCATTTGCGATGATGGAAAGGTCGATACCGCCCAGCAGAAACGCCAACATCATTCCCAAGGTAACAAAACCAAATTCCGGCATCTGAAATGCCATGGAGGAAAGATTTCGCCCCGAATACATGGCCCTGCCAAACACAATGGCAAAGACTACCAGCAATAAAATGGCGACACAGGACAGGGAGGTAGGATTTTTCTCAAAGGTCTTTTTTTCATATCTCATACCACACCTCCTTATATACTCGCATTAAAAATCAAGTGTTTTTGGTTCTTTTTCTTTTCCTGATAGGAAGTAACTGCAACGGAAATAATCAGGATGGCACCCACAAACAATTGGTTCCACGAGGATGTGAGGCCAAGAAAAATCAATGTTGAATTCAGGAGGTAGATAATAAAAATTCCCAAAAGGGCGCCTAAGATTCGTCCCTTTCCTCCGCTAATGCTGACACCGCCGATAATGACTCCCGCTACCACCATCAATTCATTTCCAACCATCTTATCGGGATATACTGCATTCACCTGGCATACATAGATCATGCCCGCACAACCGGCAAGAAGGCCCATATATCCATAGGCGACAATTCGCAAGAGGAGGGGCTTGTATCCAATTCGTTTCGTGGCTTCTTCAGAGTTTCCTAAGGCAACAATTCCCCGTCCCACTGTCGTGCGATAGATTAAAAAGTAGGTAAGCAACACCGCTCCGAGCACAAAAAGGATACTGGTGCTTAGCCCCACATCGCCAATATCCGTATGGACCTTAAATAGGGTTGAAGATCCGAAATTGGAATAGCTCGGCGGTAATCTTCCTCCGCCATAGGTTTTCGCGCCGATAAAGGTCGCCATAACGCCGTGGAAAAGATTCGACGTCCCAAGGGTGATAATGAATGGAGGAAGCCGCAACCAACTAACCAGTAAGGCGTTGATAATCCCCAAGCCGATGCCAACTCCCATGGAAATTGCAAAGGCAAGGAGAATACTGGAAGAACCCGTCGATACCAGGATCTTTGTCGCTGTATAGCTACCGAACAAGGCCATTGCCATAAAGGAAATATCAATGCCTCCACTCAGCATAACAACAAGCAGTCCCATTGCCAGCACCATGACGTAGGACGAGGAGCGAATGATATCGAACTGCGTATCAATATTGAAGAATCCGCTATTCACTACCCCAACCACAATGGAATAGATGAGGATGATAGCAAAGAGGGCCATTTCCGTATTGGTAATACCATTATGCCTTTTCAGCATATTGCTTCCTCCTTGCACCGAGGCTGATCAGTTCCTGCAATCTCTTCTCAATTCCTGCTTCATGTAGTTCGGAAGTACTTAAGGTCTTCGAAACCTTACCATTCGAGAAGACCACCACCTTGTTGCAGTTGGTGAGGATCTCCTCCACTTCATCAGAAATCAAGATGATACCGATACCCGATCCGGCAAGATTCTGGATGACATGGTAGATTTCGGCCTTAGAGCCAATATCTATCCCTACGGTCGGAGAGTCCATGATGAGTATAGTGGGATTGGTACGAATCCATTTGGCAATTGCAGCCTTTTGCTGATTTCCCCCGGACAGGTTTTCAATCAGTGTTGCGATCGACGGTGTCTTGATGTTCATTGATTTGACGCCCTCTTCAGCTATCTTTCGTTCCTTGCGCCAATCGAAAAAGCCCCTTTTCTCGGCCAAGGTATCTATCATGGCCGAAGAAATATTCTCACAAACCGTCTTCTGCAAGAATAGGCCTTGGGTGCTCCGATCTTCCGGTAATAATGCAATGCCATATTCCTTGGCAACTTGGGCATTTGCAATCGTACACTCCCTTCCATTCAGGGTGATGGTTCCACTTTTGGCAGGATTTAATCCAAATAGTGATAATGCAAATTCCGACCTGCCGGAACCAAGCAGACCTACAACGCCTACAATGTCGCCTTTGTTTACATCTAAGGATATATCGGACAGTTTATTTGCTTTCAGGTTCCGAACCTGCAACAGTGCCTGCCGCTTCGTCTCGGAATTTTGATATTTCGGATACGCAACATCTTTGCCGGTCATATAAAATGACAATTTCTTGGCAGTCATCTCCCCGGCAGGGAAATCACCTACTTTGTTGCCATCCCGAAAAACGGTAATGATATCGGATACCTGCAGAATTTCGTCCAGTTTGTGGCTGATAAAGACAATGGAAAGCCCCGAGCGTTTCAGATCAACGACAATATCCAGGAGACGGTCGACCTCCTGTCGTGTCAAAGCGGTTGTCGGTTCATCCATAAAGAGGATTTTTGCATCCATGGCCAAGGCACGACAAATAGCGGCAATCTGCCTGTTTCCCATGGAAGATTCCCGAACCGTCGCATGCAAATCCAGGTCGACACCAATCTTGGAAATTTGCTTTTCCGCTATCGCCATGATATGACTTTTCCGCACAAATTTTTCATCACGGTGTATTTTGCTTATTGCAATATTCTCAGCAAGCGACATGTGCTCAAACAACGACAAATCCTGATAGATCACATGAACACCTTGGCTCATGGCTATGCCGGGATTGAGCTTCTCATATGTTGTTCCATGCAGAGAAATTGTTCCGTTAGTCGGCGTATATACTCCGGAAGCGATCTTTACCAATGTGGATTTTCCCGAACCGTTCTCCCCCGCAAGACAATGGACGCTTCCCCTATCCAAACGAAAATCAATATTTTTCAGAGCATGAACACCGGTAAAATACTTGTTTATCTTTTTGAATTCCAGCAAAGGCTCTTCATTCATAACATTCCGACCTTTCTCATACGAAAAGGCCAGTTGCAGAGCCCAAGGTATTGCAACTGGCCTCGACAGCAATGATTAGAAATTATAGTTGTCGACATTCTCGGGGGTAAATTCCAATGGAGCAAATCCATAGGCAATATTTCCTTCCCGAGTCACATTCTCATAGCCGGTAGCATGTAAATCGGTACCGGTCCCGATTGTCTCCTGATTAATGAGCATGAGAGCCGCAGCTGCCGTTGCATATCCGGCATCGGCAGGGCGCCAGGCAAATCCCGTACTCATACTACCATCTTTTATATAATTTGAAGACATGGATGGGACGGCAAGGGATACGACCTTAAGATCGGTTCGGCCCTTGTCTTTCAGCGCCTGCGAAATACCAACACCATGGGCGGAACAATCGAAGAAGCCTTTGATGTTCGGATATGCCTTCAGGATTTCAACGGTTTTGCTATAGGCCGTATCGATGCTGTTGCTATCCTCATAGGGTTCCTTGGAGATATTCTGCATGCCAGGGTAGTCACTTGCAATTTTCTGCGTTGCCGCAGCGTACCATTCCATATGGGTGGTCATCGTCAATCCACCGACAAAGCCGGCATACTGACCCTTGCCCCCCAAAGCCTTACCAAGGGCTTCGCCAAACAGGGCACCAAATTCTTCGCCCTTGAAGGCCTCAATATCAAGGTCGACATATTCTGCAATATCCGGAGCCTCATGTGTCACTACGATGATTCCCGCGTCACGAGCCTTCTTTATGGTAGGAATCAAGGACTTTGGATCATTCGGAACGATACAGATAGCATCCACATTCTGGGCAATCAGATTCTCCATAATGGATATCTGTAAAGAGGGATCACCGGAAGCAGGAACCTGTACATACACATTCATGCCGGTATCCTTTTTCAGCTGTTCGATACCCAAAGCCATGTCGTCAAACCACGGATCGCTCTGCTTAACAATCATTACAACGGTCTTCGTGGTACCGTCTCCGGCAGCACCGGCCGCCTCACCAGTGCCCTGAGCAAAGACATTGCCCACAGCAAGAGCAACCAAGAAGCACATACAAAGAATCTTTTTCACAACACTTCTCCTTTGGTTTTCAAAACCATATCATTTGTTATTATTTTTACGTATTTTTGTTAATAAATTTTCTTATACATCCATATTTATCCCCAAAAAATGGATTTGTCAATAAAGAAAAGCGGAGGAACATGGATAATCATGTAATTATTGTCACAAAACTATTTATGCAGAATCACACGATGATAAGATTAACATCAAGATCTTCGAGATATTTTCTATACTCATCAGGAATACCGGTATCGGTAATGATGATGTCGAAGGCTTCGGGCTCGGCAAAATAATATGGTCTGACAAAATCGAACTTGCTGGAATCGATCATAAGGATCTTCTCCTGACTCGACTCCAATGCCGTTTGCTTAATAATGGGTTCCCCTTCATTCGAACAGGTAATTCCCAGCTGACTGCTAAATCCCGTTGCACCGATAAACGCTTTATTGGCACGGAACTGCCTAATTTGCTGTATCCCTTCGGGAGAATCAAACAACATGGTGTTCTCATGATAATGTCCACCGGCAAGGACCTTCTTGCACTGCTTCTTTTCGAGAATCGAAAACAGAACATTAAGGGTATAACACAGTACGGTAAGCTCGATATTGTCGGGAAGAAACTTTGCAAGAAACTCCGTTGTTGTTCCTGAATCTATGATGATGGAATCATGGGGACAGACCAACTCCGCCGCCTTTCTCCCAATTTGTATCTTGGCATTTCGATTAAGACACGACTCTGATAAAAGTGAATAAGATGAGTTTCTATCAACGGTACTTGCATCGTTGATGATTGCACCGCCGGGAACCTGCTTGATAATCCGATTTTCCTGAAGCTTTTCAAGATCACGCCGGATCGTCATTGAAGAAACACGAAGACGGGCAGCAAGTTCCTGAATACTGAGGAACTGCCCATCCTTTAAAAGAGATACTATCTCAACGGCTCTCTGATTCTGTTTTCCCATTCTTGTCATTCCATATACCTCAAGAATGTGAATATATTAACATATTATCAAAATAAATCTACATCTTGAAATTTTTTATACAAAGTAATGAACCTTTCATAGCTTGCATCCATTGCAGGAAACCAATCCTGCTCGGGATCAATCACCCTATCAATGGAAACAGATTGAGAAACCGCTTCCGCATAATCGGAAAACCATCCACTTCCAACACCCGCAATCATGGCAGCACCCAAGGCCGTGCACTCCTGGCAAACAGGTATCGACAAAGGCCGATGAATTTTTGTCGCTATCATACGACTCCAAAAATCAGAGAAAAAACATCCACCAGTCACATGTATGGGCTTCCCATTGTCGAAAAAGAGACCAAGCTTCATGCGTATCTCGTCAGCGGTTCCTTCCATGACGGCTTTTGCAAGATCCTCTGCAGTGGAACCTGAGCGAATACCCCAGAATACGCCCGTCGAATGATCGGAAGTGCCATACTCGGCCTGTCCCGCCAGGAACGGAAAGAACAACACATCGGTGCCGTCCCTTTCGTTTTCCAACACGGCATCGATTTCCGATAGCTTTTCACTGCCGATGATCTTCCGGAGCCAGGCATAACCGTTTCCGGCAGAAAGCAAAAGCGTCTCATAATCCCAGCTCCTTGCAAAGACATGTCCTCCGATTATCACCCCTTTCTTCGCTGCCGGAAGATTTTTTTGCAAAGAAACGATGGCTCCCCCGGTCCCAAGGCTCATATGGATATCATGTTCGGATAGGGTCCCGGTCCCGAGTGCCGCACATTGCTGGTCGCCTCCTCCGAGGAAAATGGGAGTTCCTGCGGTAAGCCCCGTTGCCTCGGCAGCAGATGCCGAAACAGCACCGATACATATCCCCGACTGTTCAATCCTCGGTAATTGCGCCTTGGTAATCCCTATATGATCCAAGATCGTGTCTGCCCAGTCAAATGATCTGATATCCATCATACCATTCATGGTTAGGGCAGAGGGAGCGGTGGCAAAGAGATCGGCTCCAAGCATATGTCCGATCCACTCCTGTTCATTACAAAAGGCAAAGACGGCCTCCGGCTTGGGATACGAATGAATGAACCACCGTATCTTCGATGCCGTCCAAAGAAAAGAGGGAAGATAACCTACCATCTCTGCGTGGACATCGTCATCGATCTCACGAGCAAGAGCCTCAGCCTCCTGCTTTGCCCGCATATCGGACCAGACGATCGCATTTGTGAGGGGGCGGAACCGGCTGTCGACGGGAATAAATGAGCCCCTTTGGCTGGCCATACTCACTCCCCGGATCTCCTCGACATCCACGGCTTCCCGCAAGGCTTGCCGTATGGCGCCACAGACCCCATTCCAGATTTCATCGGGAACCTGCTCCTCATATCCCGCCCGCGGGTAGATTCTGGAATAGGAAAAAGAACCGATGGACATAACCTTACCTGAGTCGCATAGAAGCAAAGCAGTAGTTCCGCTTGTACCAATATCAATTCCTAAAAAGCTCATTTGGACCTCATTTCATTTCCAGGAGTAGAAATATAGTATAACATCACCAATAACGATTCAACAAACAGAAGCCGCCAAGGCACGAGGTTAAACGTGGTATATTTTCATGTTATGCCACAGATGAAGAAGAAAGGAGATGGCCATGCAAACCAACATTTTGTTACTTGGAGACCCGAGGTTACGGAAAAAAGCGACCACTGCCTCCCTTCCGGCTGATACACAGCTTCGTAGAGAAGATGAGCGTTTACAAAAGGCCCTCGAAGCGTTCAGGGCCGAAAAAGGGTTCGGCAGAGCCATTGCCGCCCCTCAGATCGGAATCTCAAAGCGCGTCATTGCATTGCACCTCGATGGAAAGACCTTCTCGATCTTTAATCCCGTCATCACCAGCCATTCGGAGGAGACATTTTTGCTTTGGGACGACTGTATGTCCTTCCCCGATCTTCTTGTGAAGGTCCGACGGTATACATCGATCAGCATCGTATACCAGGATGCATTGGGCCGGGAACATCGATGGGAAAAACCTGACCGCTCCCTGTCGGAATTATTACAACATGAAATCGATCACTTAGATGGTATCCTGGCGATCGATCGGGCCATAGACCGAAAAAGCATCATCTACCGATCTGTATTTGAAGAGACCACCCCCTACTTTGTCCGGCAGGTTGACTGAAAGACGACAGAGAATAGTATAAGACCATGTATGCGAAGAATACGTATTTGTGTCATTAATAATCACAATTGTATTCCCAAAATCGTCAACATCAGTACTTTTTACATCCTCTCGCTGAACCTGATTTTGTGCTTGTACAAATGTGGATAAAAAAAAAGATTAAAATTACTAAACCTTGGGTGGACAGAACTTTCATGCTATCTCCCTTACCAATGAAACTATATCTGAGCCCATAATTTATTCTGTGTATAGGTGATATTCCCCTTCTATTCGTTTAATAGCTCCACCGCCAAACAGTACCCTTTGATTTTTATTACTGTCCTCTTTCCTTTGTAATTGTATAAGATTAAAGCGTTCCATCGAATTATTCTGCTCAAGCCTCAACATTCCTTTGTCCCACATGTTATTGCTCATCAGATAGTAGCCCAAAGCAGAATTTCCAGATCCTGTAGCAGGGTCTTCCAAATAGCCGAACCTTGGCGCAAAGACTCTCACGCGGTAGTCATTTTCCATTTTTGCCGTTTCTTTTGTGAAGACCTCAATAATATCTATTTCGTTGTCCACACAAAATTCACTTAACTGATTAACATCTGGTTCAATCCTGATAATTGTTTCCAGTGATAGTATTGGAACAATTAACGTACGAAGCCCGGCGTCAATGAGTTTGATCGGCAATTGAGAATACACACTATCGTTACTTATATGTAAACTTGCCGATACCTCTTCAATTGTTGGTAATCCAGCAAATTCTTTTGGAGATGGGGACATGATAAATACAGCATCATTGCTCTTAATTCTATTCTCAACATCCAGTTCTCCATTATTGGTTATGATCTTTATTGTATCTTTATCTATTAAAGACTGTTCTGTTTTAAACAGTTCATACATAAGCGCGATGGTCGCGTGTCCGCAAAAATTAACTTCTCTTTCCGATGAATAATATCGTAATCCATATTTCTCTTCTTCAATTTTATGTATATAGCCTACTTCACTTACAAAACCTTTTAGTTCCTTTGCTAGCTTTTGCATTTGACTTTCATTAATATCCTGTTTTGCAGTCAACCAAATCGTACCGGCAGGATTACCGTCGGAATATTCCGTTGCAAATGCATCCATCTTTTTAAATTTGTAACTCCTTTTATGCATCCCAATCCTCCTTGATTATTAAGACACCGCTAGGCGATTTGATATCCCCTTGAAAATGGACAGACCGACCGACACGTATAGCATTTGATCCTCCATTCACCGCCTTCCGCCGGTTCTCCGAAGGCAAAATTCCAACACTTCTTTTGATCCATAAATGCACTTCCGTCCAGAGCATTGGCAGGACAGGCCTCTATGCATAATCGGCAGGAACTATTGCATGGAGAATAGGTCATTACCTCATCAGGAGCTAAGAGGGCATCGGTCAGAACTGCTCCCAGCCAAACCATGTTTCCAAACTTGGGAGTTAGTAAAAGGGTATTCTTGCCGATCACGCCAAGCCCAGCCTGATAGGCTGCGTTTTTCAATGAGATGAGTCCTACAACCCTATTAAGACTGGAATCATAATTGCAAGGCTCAATGGCACCCGTGGGAACCGCCCTTACACCTGCAGATTCCAGAAAATAGGATAACTCTACGGTTTTTATATCTATGAAGCTGCTTAACTGGTTTCTGATAATTGTATACGGGATGGACGAATCTATGGTAGTGGTGCTGTTCAGAAACTTTTTCGCCACAACAATTACGGAACGACATCCTTCCATAATGTGCGCAGGATCACTCTTTTGAGAAACTCCTGAAAAGCGTTCGACAGGAGCAATCCCACAAAGGTCGAACCCAAGTTCACCGGCACGTTCTTTAATCGTTTCTGCTGTAATCATAAAAGACTTCTCCCTTTTCAGGATATCATAGAATACAATGGGCATCGACATGTACGCAGAGATAGGGATAAACTGATTATTACTTGCACAATATGGGAAAGGAGAAGAGGCCATGTTACAGGTACATGAGGCATTTATTGCACATGCTCTTGCATACTTTCAGCGTGATGAAAGGATTGTCGGCCTTGCCTGTGCCGGATCCTTCATCACAAAAACCATGGATGAATTTTCCGACATTGATTTCGTCGTCGCCGTCGAACCAGATCGTTATGAGCAGGTCATGGCCGAGAGATTCGGCATGGTGGAACATCTGGGAACTCTGCTCTCGGCCTTTACCGGAGATCACGTCGGTGAGCCACGGGTCCTTATCTGCTTATATGACAATCCCCTGCTCCATGTCGATGTGAAATTTGTCTCTCTTGATGATATTGCGCACCGAGTCGAAAATTTCAGCATCTTGTGGGAACGAAGCGGGCGAATATCCGCTAAACTCAAAGAGGAACCGGCAAAGTTTCCACTTCCCGACCTCCAATGGATCGAAGAGAGATTTTGGGTTTGGATCCATTACGGGGCGACAAAGATCGGGCGCGGTGAAATCTTTGAAACAATAGAGTTTATTTCATTTTTGCGTCAGAGTGTTATTGGCCCTCTCATTCTGCAAAAGGAGGGAAAGCAGCCGAAAGGCGTACGAAAGATCGAGTATGACGCACCAAAATATCTTGATAGACTCAAGGCGACGGTTGCCAGTTACGACAAAGGATCGTGCTATTCAGCAATAAAGATGCTCATCGAGCTCTATAAAGAGCTGCGAGAGGTGCACAAATTCGAAAGCTCCCGGTATAATACACAGGCTGAAAAAGCCGCTGTGGCATACTTGGACGATGTCGCAAAGAAGTATCGATGAGTCGTAACAGAAAAGTAGAGACAATAATACGCTTTGGCGATCCCCGGCTTCGTGTCCTTTGTTCGGAGGTCGCGGTGTTTCACAAGGGATTGCATGATAAAATTGATTGCATAGCCCGGACGCTACACCAACATGGAGGCGGAGCAGCTCTCGCGGCTCCTCAAATTGCACTGCTTAAACAGATTGTCGTTATCGATTATCTTGGTGAATACTATGAATTGATCAATCCGCAGATAGTCGAGGCTTCGGGGAGCTCTATTGATTACGAAGGCTGCCTTTCACTACCGGGCTTTTGGGGACAGGTCGAACGTCATCAGCGTATCAAGGTCAGCTATCAAGATCGATTCGGAGAGGTTTATAGCGTTGAAGCACATGATCGAATGGCACGCTGCTTCCAGCATGAAATCGATCATCTGAGCGGGGTTTTATTTATAGATCGGATGAGCGATGAATATGTGTTCAACGATGATACGAAAGAACGCCTTCCGGTAGCATACCTGCGCAATGCATCAAGACCTTAATGTATGGATAAAAGCCGTTCAGGCCAGGACGAAGAAGTAGTATGCTGAAAGACTCTATCCATCGTCAGCTTTTTGCCAACCGTTCGTTGAATCTACTCTACCGAGATATTGCCGGTATCGCCAGGCTGGACGCCGACTTTGTATCAGAGCTGCTGGCCCGTAAGGCTTCCGGCAAAGGACCGACGGAGGCTGAACTCGACGAGGCGGTTGATGCTGTCGTCAGAAGCCTTTATGCAGTGAATCAGTACCTGGATCTGGATACGGCGGCCCTAAACGCGTTACACACCCTCTACCTGCGCACCTGGGAGCGATTCTCCCCCGAAGAGGCAAAAGCGGTTCATGCCGATCATCTGGAAGCGCTTGGCACTATCATCGCCCGTTATTATCCGCAGGAATTTCGTATAGCCCTGGCTGGGATACCGGAAATCGGGGGAGTAGTCAATGCAGAATACGATCCCCGCTTTCAACTTCAGGCACTGGGAATCGAGACCACGGCGTTAAAAGAGCCTGTCCTCGACATAGGGTGTGGACCTTCGGCGGCCCTTGTGCGTCATCTTCGAGACCTTGGGGTCGAGGCTTTCGGAGTCGACCGACTTTTGGACGATGAAACGAACTTCTGTTATCACTCCACGTGGTTCGACTTCGACCTCAAACCAGAGACCTGGGGCACGGTGATTGCGAATATGAGCTTCAGCAATCATTTCATCCACGCCCTGATCTACACACCGGAAAAGAGCTTCGTATATCTGGATCGCTTCCAAGATATTTTACATTCACTTACCAACGGAGGAAGTCTCTTTTACGCACCCAGTTTACCGGCGGAGCAGAAACTCATCGATAGTCGATTTTATCGAACTCAACACATCTTCCGGACTTCTGGGGTATCCGTTACCAGGGTCGACCGCCTGTCCTGACTTTTGCCCAAGGGTAGTGTTCCGAATCCTGGTGGTAATTTGTTCTTTTTGCAGGAAAAAACCTTGATTTTCCCTTCTTGCGTAATTTTTATATGTATATCTTTGTAATTGACGATAAGAAAAAGAATTGTGTGTTGTGGACCACCAATATTCGTAACACTAATGAAGTTGTACTTACCACAGTTATCCTCTCATATTCTCCATCCATTGAATCCCTCTGGCAAACATCGTAAGATCAAAGCCTATCGTTGACATCAGGAGGATAGGAATGAATAGGAATTTCGATTTCGTTAGTGACAAGCGGCTTGAAGGCCAACTTGATTTTATTATTGAAATAGACAAGTTAAAAAATATTGCAAGAAAATCGATGGTCTTTGACGGAAGTCATTTCGAAAATGATGCAGAACACTCCTGGACCATCAGCGTTCTTGCCATCCTTTTAAGAGAATATGCAAATTTCAACGTGAACATAGAAAAGGTCATCATCATGCTCCTTATCCACGATATTGTGGAGGTCTATGCAGGAGACACATTCCTCTATTCCGCCAAACGATCGGCAGCCCATATCGAAGAGGAGAAATCAGCAGAAAAAATCTTCGGTTTTCTGGAAGAGGATCAAAAAGAATATTTCCTATCGCTTTGGAAAGAATTTGAAGAGCGAAAAACCAACGAGGCTAAATTTGCGACGGTCTTCGACCGGTTGGAGCCCCTTGTCCAGAATTACATGACACAGGGGGGTACGTGGAAAAAATACAACGTAACCTACCAAATGGTAATCGACAAAACCTCGCATATACAAGAAGGATCGAAAGAGATCTGGGACTTTGTGAAAAAACTGTTGCAGGTCTGCGTGGAAAGGGGCTACCTGGCGAAAGAGGAGTAAGGCTACACCTCCCCCTGGACCTGATACCAAAGCGTTCGGTTCCGGGGGCCTGTATCACATTCGATCAGTAAGACGTTTTGCCAAGGGCCAAGCATGACCTCGTGGTCCAAAACAGGAATGGAAAGGGAATGATGTAACAGCAGTGAGCGCAGATGGCTTGCGCCGTTGTCGTCATGCCAGGTTTCATGATGTTTGTAGGGGGTGCCGTCTGCGAAGCCCTGGCCGTAGGGAATTCCCATTCCCTTTTCAAAGAGATAATCCAAATCGTGTTTGACGATTCCCGGTTCATATTCCGTTACCGCCAGGGCTGCAACACAGCCGGCGACAAAGACCATGACATAGCCTTCTCTGATTCCACTTTCAGAAACAACCTGTTTTATTGTGTCGTCAATGAGGAGTTTCGACATCCGCCCCTCAAGGCTATACTCCACCTTTTTCGTAAATACGGCCATACGGTACCCCTTCTACCACAATTGTGTACAACTGTGATTTCAGATCGTCATATTCATGACGGTACGTACCTCTTCGAGGGTCTTGATTGCCTCTTCCCGAGCCGCCGCAACCCCGCCACGAAGTACATCACGAACATAGTCAATATTCTGCTCCAGCTCCTTGCGTTTCGTCCTTAAGGGCCGAAGGTATTCATTAAGCGAATCGGTGAGAAGTTTCTTCAGCTGGCCGGAACCACCGTCGCCGATTTCCTCTGCAATCTGCTCCGGCTTCCTGCCGCTTGCCAGGGAGATAAGCAACAAAAGGTTTGAAACTTCCGGGCGGTGTTCAGGATCATAGGTAATGTGCCGTTCAGAATCGGTTTTTGCCTTTTTGATCAGCCGTGCGGTTTCATCTTCGTCAGCACTGAGCATGATTGCGTTGTTTCTGCTCTTGCTCATTTTCTGTGAGCCGTCAAGGCCGAGTATGATGGGAGCCTCGCTTAAAAGGGGTTGAGGCTCCGGAAAAACAGGCCTCTTTCCTGCAAAACGGTCATTGAAGCGCCTTGCAATGGTCCGTGTAAGTTCGAGGTGCGGCAGCTGATCCTTACCGACAGGAACAACCGACCCCTTACAGAAAAGGATGTCGGCAGCCTGATGTACCGGATAGGTATACATTCCTGCATTGATCCGCTTCTGACCGGAAGCGGCAATTTCTTCTTTTACGGTTGGATTGCGATCCAACTCGGCATTGGTGACAAGGGTCAAAAAAGGAAGGAGCAATTGATTAAGCTCCGGAACATGGCTATGGGGAAAGATAAAAGTCTTTCCGTCGGTAACGTCTATGCCTGCGGCAATATAATCTATCGTCAACTGCCGAATGTTCTCAGAAATATTATCAAAGGTATCACGATCGGTCAAAACCTGGTAATCGGCAATCACAATAAAAGTCGGAACCCCAAGTTTATGCAGCCGCACCCGATTCTGAAGAGATCCGAACAGATGGCCGATATGCAAACGCCCCGTGGGTCTATCACCGGTTAGAACCTTATAGTTTTCCGGATGAACCTGAAGATCCGCTTCAAGCTTCCTGCTTTTCTCTAAAGTTGCCTCAAAGGTCCCGTAGTCAAGTTGTTCTTCCGCCATCAGCTCTTCCTCTTTTCCTGCTGTTGTTACTAGTGTCGTCATTCTACCATAAGCACATAGTAAGGCAAAGAGTCGCCACCTCGCCTAGTACAGGATTGCTTATTGTGCGATCAAGAGAGAAAAAATCAATGAGTATTTACCATGGAACATCTTCAGCCTTTCGGATAGCATCATGTAAAAAAGGAGATGCAACGTGGAGATTACCATTCGAGAATTCACCGAAGATGACATAGATGAAATGATACCAATCTGGAATGATGTGGTGGAAGAGGGGATGGCCTTCCCCCAAACGGAGTATCTTACCCCTGCATCCGCTTCAGTCTTCTTTGGTGAACAAAGCTTCACCGGCGTGGCAGTAGCGGACAATCGAGTCGCCGGTCTCTATATATTACACCCCAACAATATAGGACGATGCGGCCATATTGCAAATGCTTCCTATGCGGTCGGAAAAGAAGAACGAGGGAAGCATATCGGCGAGCTCCTGGTCCGACACTCTATCAAAACCGGAGGAAGATGCGGTTTCAGAATTCTTCAATTCAATGCCGTGGTTGCGACAAATCATGCTGCTTTGCATTTGTATAAAAAGCTCGGCTTTTCCCAGTTGGGTACGATACCGGAAGGCTTCCTGGCAAAAAACAACGAGTACCTCGATATTATTCCCCACTATATCAAACTGGCAAACGAGTAATCAAAAACCGCAGGTTTTGCCAACTTCATCGCAACTTTTATCATGTACAACTCACACCTCACAACGTAGATTACAGAGGATCAAAAGCTAAGGAGCGTTACATGGAAAAGATGTTTCGTGAAATTGGATACGTTGTAGAGGGAAAGGATGTTCTTATCCAGATGTTGCCGGAGTATGCCCAAGGCCTGACAGGCCTAAAAGGATTCAGCCATTTGATGGTACTCTGGTATCCGCATAAAGCAAACACAGGGGAAGAAGCCCCGATCCTGGTAGAAAAACCTTATCGGCTGGCCCCGGAGGCACTTGGAATTTTCGCAACACGATCTCCCCTGAGGCCGAACAGCATCTGTGTAAGCATCGCTACGGTTGCATCTGTCGATGAATCACAAGGTACAATAGGGCTCTGGTGGATCGATGCCGAAGACGGAACACCTGTCCTGGATATAAAACCTTATCATCCATCTTCCGATCGTGTCCGAGATGTCACCCTTCCCGCCTGGTGCGCCTCCTGGCCCGGGTACTATGAGGAAAGCGGCGATTTCGCATGGGACAAGGAATTCCTATTCTAACCGGCAATCTTTCTCATGGAGAGCAATTGGAATACATATTTCAATTGTCTCTCCTTCATCGACATACCGCTGACACTCCCACGAGCCCACGGGCTTGATCTCATGTGAAGCAAACCAATCGTGATAGATGTATGTATAGGTAGCCCATAGATCAGAAACTTCGGAATTGTGGCGGAACCGGAGATAGGAAGCAGAGGGAACCCGCCGCGAATAAAAGAACGGCTTCTGTTGCACATCACCCACCGTTTCAATAGCACACAGAATCGACAGGCCATGTACCGATTCATTATCGCTCCAGGATGAATACTGACAATAGAGTTCCGGCAGAGAACGCCCTGACACCTGTTCTTGAACATTCATAAAAATCGCCCATTGTTTGTGAAACGATGTTGTTCCGGCTTCAATATAAAAGGGAAGCCCCGTTAGGTAATAGGCATCCATTGCTACTATTTCCGGTTGGTCGGAAAGAAGATTCCCGGTTCCTCTTTCAAACTCCGGCATCACCCGTTTCAGATACCCGGCAGGAAGGAAATGACTTCTCCGAACGGAACGAGGCGGCATACCAAAAACTCTCTTAAACCCACGAGAAAATGTCTCATACTCATCGAAACCAAAATCGCGCGCAATGGACTTCAGGGAGAAATCGCTCTCCACTATCTTCTGTGCCGCCTCGGAAAAAATTCGGCCGGCCATATACTCTTTCGGGGAATACCCCGTCACGGCAAAAAAGAGCCTCGTAAAATGGTATATAGAATAGCCAGTCAGTTCTGCAAGTTGCGATACCGTTCTGACGATTTCCCTCCGTCCGGCATTTCGAAGTGATGTCTCGAATATATTAATCGCTTCACAGATACATTCATATCCGGTCATTGTTGTTTTATTCCGTCACGGAGACTGAAGGTGTAGCCATTACGACTAAACGCTTTCCCTTATCTACTGTTCCGAATCCTGGTGATTAAAGAGACACAATTCTTTTTCCAGCAGTCGACTGAAAGTCAAACTATGGAAAAAAGTAAGCACCGACATAAAAGCAAGGATTTTACCGGCAAAAAGGCATGCATACCACCAGGATTCGGAACACTAAGTTTCCCTTACTTGTCCGCCAATCCCTCTCGATCGCCCAAAGGCACTCCTTGCCTAATCCTAAACGAGTATGATGACAAAATCGACATGCAAGCAGCCGAAATTTCGTTAAAAAGAGATCACAAAGACCATTGTGGAAAAAGGTTCAAAACATTGGATGGCAGATGTCATACTGAAATCACATCCGGCGGGAGAGGATAAACCGCAAGAAGGGATGGTGGTTCTTGCAAAGTTCGACAGTTACGACGGTTTCCCTGATGAGAAACATGCGAATAAGCGATTCCCCGGAGCTTGGCATACAACGGCCACATAATCAGCAGGGGACTCCCACAACTCGGTTTCTGCCTTGTAATTTTGCTTCATAGAGACGGGAATCCGCTGCTTTGAGCAAAGTCTGGATGGAAGAGCTTTCTTCACTAGAGGCAATCCCAAAACTTGCGGTAACCGAAGGTAAGTCAGGGATACGATGCTTGCTGATCGTATCCCGAAACCGTTCGGCAAGGATGAGCGACTGGTGGCAATCAGCTTCCTGACAGATAATCAGGAACTCTTCGCCACCCCATCTGCCACAACTATCGGCTTTTCGTATATTGTCCAGTAAGATTCTCGATAATTTTTTCAGCACAAGGTCTCCCGCATCATGGCCGTAGGTATCGTTAATCTTTTTGAAATGATCGATATCCATCATGATAACAGTGAATTTTGTCTTATAGCGAATCGTCCTTTCCCATTCGTGTTTCAAAAGATCATCAATTTTGCGACGATTATACAAACCTGTCAGTTCATCTTTTACCGAAATCCTTTTCAGCTCTATATTGATACGCTTAATTTGATCATGTTTTTCGCATAAATCCCGATTTTTCTCTTCAATGATTTTTTTGTTTCGGAAATTTGTTACAAAATTACGATAATTAATCATCGAAACTATCCAGGCAAGCATACCGTTGGAAATAATATCGGCCGCAAATACGGCACTCATTGCTTGCGGATGAACAATCGGAATAAGAGTAACCGCCGAAAGACAAAGAAGGGCATAGAGCAAGAAACTTTTCCAATAGGGGAAAAAAAGAATAACCGCAATCCCGTAGATTACCCCGAAATAAATAGTCGGAATCCGGAATCGTGTAAATTCGATCAGAAGAAAGCGAAGAAGAGCAATCCCCATCCAGAAAAGAGCCGGTATAATCTCATACATGCTATGGAATATATTTATATGCTTCGGTGGCCGAAAAAACAGATATCCGCTGATCAATGAGAAGAAAATCATCGACACAGCAGAATACACATATATTTGATGCAAAACAGAATGGGGCGATACGATGAACAAAGCATATACGCCCTGTTCAATCAAAAGAAAAATCGATAGCAAAAATATTTTGAAATTGTTTTGGTGGAACCGTTGCCATACGAATTCATCACGATAGATACCGGAAACGTTGGGCAATACGCGCGAGTATAGTAACGCAATGATGCCTTTCGATAGCTTCGGCGCCACAAAATTCTGTCTCATAGATATTGGTATTATATAAAAAAACCCCTCGACGACAGAAGAGATCGAAGGGCTTCTCAAACAAAAAATAGTACCGATTATTAATAATGGTGGCCAAGACCTATAAACAGCTCGGGAGAATCAAGCGGGCTTGCCCCATCCTCTATCACCGCTTTCAAGTCAATACCGACAGAAACACGAAGGTAGAGACTCCGAGCCGCCTTGGCAAAGGCAAAACCCTCAAGGCCTGCCGTATAATATACATTGTCGGAACTAAAACCGTCGTCAACGGTTCTGAACATAGCTGCATCAAAGAACGGAGAGATATGTCCCTCAAACCAACGGCTCATAAACCATATCCACATCTTAAAGGGAAAATCAAGATTCATATACAAACCTGCGGTAGTATCGTCGATGTCGTCATCAAGAACACCACGGAGAGGACCGCCCTGATCGTCACGGTCGTCACCATCAGAGAAGATATAAAATCCTCCCACTCTGCTATTCACGCCCCCCCAGCCCCATGTCTGATGGCCAGCAACGGTAAAATCCATGTCAAAGGTCCAATGATCATCGAAGGTATCATAGGAATTCCCTTCGGAGAGATCGAACTCAAGACCTCTTCGAAAATTTCCGATCCAGTCAATCCTGCCAAAAGATAAGGAGTGGTCATAGTAAGCCGTAAGTCCTCGTCGCTCCTCACGAAGCGTCTCACCAAGGCCGTAACACCAGGAGATCCCTGGTGTACCAGAATATTCCGCCTCTTTGTGTGCAAGAGAAAAACCAAGAGGAACGCTGCCGTTCAACCAAAGGGCAGACTCCATATAACTCTCATGCTGTTCTTCATCGTCGTCATCGTCATAACTGTTTTGCAGATACATGTTCTGTTCCAATGCAGTTTTAAAAGAGATGTCTCCAAGGGAAAAAAGATATGAAATACTATTTTCCAGATCATATTCCAGAGGATCATGCTCAACATATTGAAGTTCCTGAGAAAAGTTATATACCCATTCACCATTCCCAATTGTGAAAGGAATCTCGGCTTCATTGGTAAAACCCAACTCATGCTCATTGTCCTCGTTATAACTATAATCAAGATTGAACTTGAGAGCCTCCATTGATCCGAGGAAATTGTAATCTCTTCCTCTGAGACTCAAAAGAAGTCCGTCATTGGAGTCATACTTTCCATAGGGCAGTACAACGACATTCCACGTGTCCTCGGCATATACCGCAAGATCGGCTATCCGAACATCCCCTTCTTCTCTCAGATCGGAAATCTCAATTGAACCCGTATCAAGGATCCGTAAGTTTATGAGCTCCTGGCTTTTTCCCACAAGATACGCTGCCAGCTCCTCCTCATTTGCGAAAAGCCGTTTTTTATCAAAATCGAGGTAATCGTCAAGAAGACGTTCCTGAGTCCGTCCCTCAATGGTATAGTCAATCTTGCCTATCTTTATCGGCAATTCCTGCGCAAATAGCGGTGCGGTGAACAAGACCACACAGATCATCAGAAAAAATCGATTCATTCATCCTCCGCTGACATAGGTGTACATGAGGATATCACATTACCATGAATTCCGCATCCGAATTCAAGAGCTAACTCGAGAGAATTCTCGTGTTATTAAAGAAAATAACGGTAGAGAGATCTTCTTGTATCAAGTAGAATTATTATCTTGTAGGGATAGCATTTAATGGAGATGATGGAGAAGCAAAGGGTACATTCTATCTCTATTTCAATTCAAAGGCGGATATCCTCAACGAGATTTTTTCGAAACGTAATGAAGAACTGTTCAGGGGTATCGTAGGAATACTTAGTGTTCGGAATCCTGGTGGTTGAAGGGAAACATTTCCTTTCCTCGCAGTCAATTGAAAGCCAAACTGTGAGAAAAATCATGCACCGACGTAAACGAAAGGAGTTTACCGGCAAAAAGGCTCACGAACCACCAGGATTCCGGACAGTACAAAAAAAAGCCGCCCGGTCGGGCGGCTTTTTGATGAACACATGCTGCGTAGCAGATGAAGCACAGAAAAACAGGACTCATTCCCCTTCGAAAGCATCCTTAAATGAAGATATCAGGCTCCCACGAATCCTGCATCCGAATACAAGCTCGGGCCAAGAAAAACCATCGTAGTTGTAATAGCACAGGGAAGTATAGAGGGAACTCTCCCACCGTTTTCCCACAGGAAAACCGTAGCGGAACGTCAGGGCTGAGGCAATGCTTTGCACATGGTCCGCATCCTCTATCTCATCGGAAGAGTAATAATTCGTCGAAATAAGGGATGCAAGTTCGTTGTGATCAAGATAGGAAAAGAATAACTCGCTGGAAAGGCCTTGCTTCTCGCCGACCTTTAAGGTTCCCTCGATCCAGGTGGCACCAGGCCCGTAGGGGCTGGTCAGGGGAATGGCATGAACACCGCTCTGGGTACGGTAACGATAGATGGCCCTGGCAAAGTAAATTCCATCTTTTCGCTTCTCCGACCAGGCATAGAAGTTTCCCCACAGATAGTGGGTCGTTCCCACCTCGGTAATAAGACCGATCGGAAGCGTTTTTTTCGAAAGGTTGAGATTTCCTTCCCAATCGGCGCCGAGAAGATAGGCCCCGATGGTCGGAATCGATCCCTTGTCGGGAATACCGATCAGATCGGTTGCATTGATATCGTCCCATCCGGCCTGAGCGTACAGATCAAGTCCGGGGGTGACATTCCACAGCGCATCGAAAAGCAGGCTCATATTGTTGCTTCCCACACTGCCGTTATGCCAGCTGAAGACCGGAAAGATGTCGGCAATGTGCAGGGCATTATTTTCACGGGCAATCAACAGATGTGCGGTCACCCCGAAGGAGAACTTCGGCAATTCCAGCACAAAGCGGTGCATGGAATTAAGAATGATGGTCCGGGCGAAGGCCGCATCGAGAACCTCCTCTTCGGGACTATCAGTATAATCCCACACCAAATTACCATCCTCATCCACGATAAGGTGATCGTCCGTTCCATCGATATCAAGACCACTATCGGCAAAGAAGGCTTCCTCTTCTTTCGACTCGCGGTTTTCGAGGGTCCCGAAATAGCTGACCATCCGCAAGGGACCGACTTTATAGCGGTATTCGAAGGCATCCAGGAACGGCAGGCGATCGGAGGGAAGAAATGACGAAAAGCGGGAGTCTCCATAGTGGACAGGCGACCTGCCAAGACGCAGGGAAAGATGGTCTCCCTCCCAGGCAAAGTATCCCGAAGAGATAAAGTAGTTCTCCATCTTGACGGGATCATCGGAGGTCCCGGAAATAAGATTGACCTCCGGCATGTTGCCATCTTCATATTCCCGCTGCACAAAGGCGGATATTTCCATGCCTGAATAGCCGGAAGCGCTTTTCTGCTCCGCAAAGAGGCTGTAATCAAGCATGGCAGGATAGTCAACGAATTCGTTATAAAAAGCGCGATAGGGATCCCAGGCGTAGGAATCATGGACATTGGCCTCGAAACCGGCATCAAAGTCCTGGCCGTAGATGGCCTCACCCTCTTTCGGAAGCTCCAGCGAGTTAAGGATCTGTCGTGCTTTTTCCCGGAGGGCAGGGTCGTCGCTATCACGGGAAATCGTCACAGCAAGCTTTCTAAGATCCTCCCCGGAGAGGGGGAAGCCGGAGATGGGAAAGGCCCTGCCGTCCAGGGTATAAAGCCGCTGTAGCTCTACAACCTGAGGCGAATCTGTGCCGTAGGTTCTAAAGGCAAAAAGCCGGGAAACGGAGAAGAAAAAAACAAGCGAAACGAGAAACATCACCTTCATAAAAAAGGCATTGCCAAAATTGTTTTCCCGCCCTATGTTTGCTCTCCTTTGTTTTTGTACTGTATAAGGCATGTAGCTTCCTTTTCTAAGATTCTAAGACAATCGGGGATAGATACGCGTTTTCGCCCGCTGAAGATGAGACTCGTCGTCGATCTCACCCCAGACCAGATCCGGAACAAGGTGACAGGCGATCGGCTTTTTCCTGGAAGAGGCAACAAGGGCGGTCTCATATTCGACCTTGAGGCTTTCCGAAAAAAGCCGTTCCGCCTCGATACAGAGGCGGCTGTAGCCCTCGGGCGAGAGGAGGCTTACCCCCACAAGCTCCCCGCAAGGAGGCCCAGACAACCGCTTTCGCACCTTGCCCATATCGACAAGATAGCCCTCGGGAGCATAGATCCACACCTCGTCTCCGCTGCCGGTAAATCCCGACATGAGGATGCAATCGGATTCAGGCTGCTCCTTCAGCGCCGCCAGGGCACGGCTTTCATAGATAAGGTCAGATTCAAGAAGGAAAAAAGCCGCATCACCAAGGGCCTTGCGGGCCTGATAGAGGCTGTACATGGAACCGGAATCGGCATAGTCGGGATTATGGACGGTTCCGACAAAACCGCCGGAATCTGCTGCAAGCTTCTCGTAAAAATCGGCCAAATGCCCGGTAACGATAACAACCTTTTCAACCCCGGCGGCTTTAAGTCGGTCCAAAGATTCCTGAATAATCGGCTTTTCTCCGATCTGCAGAAACCCCTTAGGCGCTTCAAGGCCACGTTTTCCGAGGCGGGTGCCCCGGCCGGCGGCAAGAATCACCGCCGTTTTTACTCCCATCGGCATCGGAACCGTCCTATTTCCGGGAATCCATGAGCCGCCGGAAAACAGCCAAAAGCCTATCGATGTCCGCATCAAGAAGATCACCCATATTGGCGATGCGGAAAATCGAATGAAAGAGTCCGCCCTGCCCAGCATAGATGATGAAGTTCTCTTTTCTCAGCTCATCGTGGAGCTCTTCGTAGCTGTAGCCCTCGGGCAGGTGAAAGCTCGAAAGCATGGAACTGTATTCATCTTCTTTTAGAAAGCGGCGGATACCCATGGCATCAAGTTCGGCACGAATACGAACCGAAAGCTCCCGGTAACGCTCGTTCCTCGCCTTCCAGCCGCCGGCCTCTTCGAACTCCTTCAAAGCTTCCTGGAGTGCGACCGCAACATGAGTCGCCTGGGTAAAAGGCGAAAAGCCCTCTTTCTGCTTTTGGTAATAGGCAAAAAGATCGAGATACAGGGTGGCAGCGGCGCTCTTGCCCTGTTCCAGAAGATCTTTTCTGACAAGGACGAAATTGAGACCGGGGATACCGTGGATACACTTGTTTGCCGTGGAAGCAAGGGCGGCAACGTTCCACTTTTCAAGCTCGATTCGTTCACCGCCGAAACTGGAGACCGCATCCAGGAGCATCGGCTTATTGTATGTGACACACAAGGCACCAAGGGCATCAAGGTCGTTAAGTCGTCCGGTGGTGGTTTCGTTGTGAATGGCGGAAACATGGGTAATGGAAGGGTCTTCCTTCAAAAGCCGCTCCGCCTCGGCAAGATTCATCGGCTCGGGCCAGGGACTTTTTACCAGCACCATCTGCTTTCCGTGGGTCTTGACCATAGACGCAATTCGCTCGCCGTATACCCCGTTTGAAATCACCAATAATTTACCGTCGGCGGGAAGAAGGCTGGAAATCATCGCCTCAACGGCACAGGTTCCGCTTCCGGTCATCACCAGGGTCTCGAAATGTTCGCTTCCACCTTCGTAGATCGCAGCAAGCCGTTTCTTGACATCAAGCATCAAAGCGGCAAAATCAGGCTCACGGTGGCACATATCTTCTCTCTGCAGGCTCTCCCTCACCCGGTCGCTGATGGTTACCGGGCCGGGGTTAAGCAGAATAACAGGTCTCTTTTTCGTCATATGCTCATTTCTCCTTCGCTATCGCGCATTATCGGTTTTGTAAGAAAGCGGCAAAGCGCTTTGAAAGCTCTTCCGGCCGCTGTGTAGGTCTGGGCAGGTCTTCCGGACTGCCGGGAATCGTCCGGGCCCTGATAAAGGTGATGCCGGAAAGATCCTTTTGGGACAATAGGTCCCGAAGCTCTTCCGGACTCCTGGTTTCAAAAACATTACGGTAACCACAGGCGGCGGCTACGGCACAGAGATCAACGGAAGCGGAAACGGTGGCCTGACCGCCGGTAGATTCGTGCATGCCGTTGTCGAGGACGATATGCACAAGGTTTTCGGGACGCTGATAACCGTTGGTCGCAAGGGCTCCCATACGCATGAGTATCGCTCCGTCGCCGTCCACGGCAATAACCCTTCCCGATCGTACCGTGGAGATACCGAGGCCGATGCTCGAAACACAGCCCATGGAACCTGCCATATAAAAATTGCCTGATCGGTCATTAAGTGCATAAAGCTCTCGTCCGGTATAACCGGTGGTCCCGAGAAGCGGTACATCATCGCCGGCGGCATCGAGAATAGCCTTGAGCATGTCGCTGCGACTTGCGTTCGCATCTGTCTCGAAGAAGGCACCACCACGCCGGCTAACCTTTGGGACACGAATTTCCATGCTGCTTTTCAGCGCCTTCTTTGCCACCGATCCCTTTCGCATCACCAAAGCGTAGGGAAGAGAGGTGCCGTCCATGGAGGCAATGGCGCGATCAAGGACCTCACCCACTTTTGCTTCCTCGTCAGGAAAGTACTCCCATGGGATCTGCATCACATCAAGCATGGCGGTGGTTATCGGCCCCATGAGACCGTGCTGTACCGCATCGGGCGGAGCCCCAGGCTCTCCCCGGAGGGTAACGATCAGCAAGACCGGAATACGATAGGTATTGTTCAAGCTGGTCAGCGGATTTACCGCATTCCCCAGCCCGGAGTTCTGGAACATGGCCACACCCCGAATTCCTGCAAGATGGCTTCCGGAAGCAATGGCAACGGCATCCCCCTCGTTGACCGCCGGGATATAGCGAACGGAAGGATCATCGATAACATGGTTGATAAAGGGTTTCAGGTAAGAGCAGGGTACCCCGCTCCAAAGGCCAAAACCCCGCTCTAAAGCCTGGCGCACAAAAAGTTCGGCTTCAATCATTACAGCCCTCCGGTGTTAGAAGAGGTTTCCGGCAAGCACGACATCTTCCAGCGTGTCGATATCGAGCCAGTAACCAGTCGTATAGATAACCCTCACACGCTCGCCGTTGGCAACCAAAGCGTTGAGCAGATCACTCATCCGCGCATCCGGATTTGCCGCCGTGAGGCTCTCGACAAGCTTGTCAAGGAGAAGGCGGTGATCGGATGAGACCTTAAGAAACCCGGTCCACTCGCCGTGGGTCCTCTTTTCAGGCAGATGTTCACTCATCTCGGTCAATGAAATTTCCTGGCCGAAGGCATCGCGGCCGTAGGGGCGGCTGCACTGAACATAGTCGGCAAACCTGCCCTTATTGACACTTTCACTCCAGTTGGTATCCACCACGATGGAAAAATCGGCATGACTTTCGAGCAGTAGCTGGAGGATATGCTTTTTGAAAAGGACATCCCCGTAGGAAACGACCAACTCTTTGCCGGCATCTTCCGAGGCAAGGGACTTGAGGGCACAGGAAAGGCTGGCAAGCTCTCCGGTGCTCTCAAAGTTGTCGTTATCCGCATAATCGATATTGGAAAGATTGACCGTCTCTTTTGCATAGCCCCTGACAACGGTGATATCCTTCACGCCGACGGAATTGTAACCGTCCACCACATGGGCAAGAAGGGGCTGGCCGGAGACCGGTACCATTGCCTTAGGCCGTTTTTCGGTAAGTTCACCAAGCTCCTTACCGCGACTGGCGGCAAGGATCACGGCCCGGACCGCCTTTCCCCGTTTGGGAAGATAGCGCTTTTCGGCCTCCTGCAGCTCCGCAGCACCCTGAAGGCGAAATATTTCCTTTACCGGAGCGATGGAATCCTCTATGGCCATGAGAGACTCTTCGGCCATAAGGGTAGCCGCATTCTTCTGCATCGAGGCAATGGCCGTTCGTATCATGTGGTTTGCCCAGATAGCGATGGAAATGCCGGCCTCTCTGAACTGATCCGTAGGGGTAGCATAGTATTTTGTCGGAACGATGACCACCGGAAGCCGGTCGCCCCACTCCTTTTTGAAAGCAAGGATCTCGTCGGGTACCGACAGAGCACTGTGCATGAGAATGGCATCTGCTCCGGCCTTCCGATAGGCTTCTGCCCGGCGCATCGCCTCCTTCAGCCCCCAGCCCGCAATAAAGGCCTCGACCCGTGCAACAATGGAAAAATCATCGTCGCCCTGGGCATCCTTTCCGGCCTTAATCTTACCGCAGAACTCCTCAATGTCGGCCAGAGGCTGGGCAGTCCCTTTAATGAAACTATTGGTCTTGGGAAAAAGCTTATCCTCGATACAGACCGCGGCAATATCACGCTGTTCGAGCTTACGCACCAGCCGCTGCATATTGTTGAAGTTACCGTAACCGGTGTCACCATCAAGCAAAATGGGTATCGTGGTGGCATCCGACATAAACTCAAGCATGTCCAGGACCTGAGTCCAGCTTGCTTCGTTGTTATCCCGTACCCCGTACTGAGCCGAAAGAGAAAGACCGCTTCCCCAGATCCCCTTGAAACCGGCCTCTTCGACGATCTTCGCGCTGATACCGTTGTGCGCCTCAAGAATAAACTCAAGCCGATCTGAATTCAGCAAATTCCGAAATTGTGTGGTTTTCCTTGTCATGACATAGTCCTGTTGTTCTTTCTTTATCAAGGTAACGAGTATACCCCGGCCGGATGTAATAATCCAGACGGGGAGGATTATCTCCCTCGAAACAAGACCAGAAACGTTTTTAGAATAATCTTAAGATCAAGCCATATCGACCAGTGATCGATATACCAGGTATCAAGTTTAACGATCTCCTCGAAATCGGAAATATCGTTACGCCCACTCACCTGCCAAAGGCCAGTCAAACCGGGTTTCACACTGAGCCGTCGACGATGGTAATTTTTGTAGGAGCCGAACTCCTCTACCGTTGGCGGCCGAGTCCCAACAAGAGACATATCACCGCGTAGAATATTGATGAACTGCGGCCATTCATCAAGGCTTGTTTTACGCAGGAAATTTCCCAAGGGGGTTATCCTCGGATCATGTTTCATTTTGAAAATTTGGCCTTGCATCTCGTTTTTATCTAGTAGCGACCTCTTCTGCTCTTCCGCATCGAGACACATGGTCCGAAATTTAAGAAGCACGAAATTTCTACCGTTCTTTCCTTTCCTTACTTGCCTGAAAAGTATGGGTCCGGGACTAGTCAACTTAATCAGAGGCGCAATAACAATAAAAAGCAATGAACATATAAGAGTTCCGATAATACCGCTGCTGATATCGGTAAGTCTCTTTACCAAACGTTGAACCGGAGAATAGTCGAAGGTCTGGAACGTGATAATATTGAATGGTCCGACAACATCAACCTCACTTTTGCGAAACTCAATGTTGGAGGTATTCAGAACAACGTTGACCGATATTCCCATTCGGCCGCATTCGGTAACGAGCGAACTTATGGAGGCAAGGTTCAAATCAGAATAGGCAAAGATTACCTCGTCGACCACATTGTTCCAGATAAAATCAAGAATTGCTTCGGACAGTTCCTCTTGCTCCTTCTCGTTTAGAACGACATCTGCGTTGATAATGAAATCCGATTGTGTGACAATGTCGAACAACAGCTCCGGCATCTGCCTTTCAGTGGAAAGGAAGTAATCGACAGACCGTCTATTACCAACCAACAAAGCCCGGCGATGGTACTTTTTTATCTTTCCTTCCCGCAGAAAATAGGCCATGGTTAATATCTTGGTCGTCAGAAGCATAAGATAATTAATGGCCGCAAAAAAGAGCAGAAAGGTTCTACTGATGATTTGATCCCGAAGGAAAAAAAGGATCATGGTAAGAAGAGCAAGTCCAACCAATTCCACCGGCAGCAAATTGACAAAAATCCTACGCCACGATTTCTTTCCTCCTCCGAGAAAGGCATAATTATTGAAGAAGCGAAGGAGCAGCAACCAAAAAACAAGTGAAATGAGAAGATAAGGGAAATAGTTCGAAAAGGGAAACAGGGCCTTAAGACCGAAAAAAAACGGTGTGTTGCGGACATAGTAAGCAACTATGAAAGAAAAAAAGGTCACGATACCGTCTATGGCCATAAGAGCATTACGGACAAAAACCCTGCGTCTACGATTCATCTCTCATTCCATCAATCTTTTTTCTTGGCTATCATATCGGCAATCACTCCGGTAGCCAGAACCTGTATACCACCCACAAAGAGTATCGTGATGGTATCGTTCGGCGTTTCGGCAAAGAATATTCCCATCCGTCCGATGATGAAAAGCAAGAACCCAACAAGGAAAAGCAAGAGACTCACAGGAACAAACACCTTCAGCGGGTTAAAATAGGCAACGGTACGAATAATAAGCTGGATAAAATTAATGGTGTCCCGAATCGGCCTTATTTTCGATTTTCCCTTCCGCTTGAAGTATTCAATTGGTTCATAATGAACCTGATATCCATTTGAAAACATCGCAAGGGTAATTGTGGTTGTAAAACTAAAACCATCGCAGATGATCGGAAAAAATTTCATGGCAATCGAACGCCGAAATATCCGTAATCCCGAATTTATATCGGGGATTTTATCGTCAACAAGGAAATTTGCAAGTTTGGTAATGAACCATTTTGCCGGTTTGGTCAGCGTGGGTAACTTTTTGAAACTACGCCGACCTACCACCATATCTAATCCCCGTTCACGGAACATTCCGAACAGTTCGGGAATGCGGTTATTTGGATAGGTTCCGTCGGCATCGGTAATACAGATTGCTTCATTTTTTGCTGCTCGAATACCGGTCTTCAAGCTAGCCCCATATCCACGATTGTGCGCATGCTCGACAAGGCGAACCCGCTCGGCAAGTTGAGGATGATCATGGAGATACGATTGAATAATAACCGCAGTCTTATCCGTAGAGCCGTCGTTTACCAGAATCACCTCATAAGGCGTTTGGGAAGGCTCCATAACCCCTGTTACGTGTTCGATGGTCTCTACTATGGCCTTTTCCTCGTTATAGGCAGGGATGACAATCGACAGTCCATTCATTTCAGATGCTTCACTCATATATATCACCTAAATTGGGTATTTCTCGCAACTTCAACATAGTCATATCGAAGTTGAAACGATCACACCATAAAACGTTCGTGTTTCCCTCCTGAACATCAAAGGCAAAAGGGACATTTCCGATACCATCGAGGTAGTATACAACATGGTCCTCGATTTCCATTCTACCAATGGGACGAGCCCATCTACCCTTTTTCGGGTCATCAAAAAATACGCGGTTGGCAGTATCCAACGGCTTTCTGGTATCGACACTTAAAATTGGAATATTCTCCTCAATGGCAGAGGCAATGAGATGCTGGAATTCAAAGGTCTTGGCAATGGGATGATCATGAATCTGCTGTAACGGAGTATAGAAGCGTTCGATCGACTTCGGCATCGGAAGAGCCGTTATCAGCAACATCACCACAGAAAGCCCGGCAGTAAGAGAGATCAACACACCTCGTCGATTTAGTTCACCTACTATCGATAGGGGCAGAAGCTCATAAAGAGCATATACAATAACGAGAGACATCGTCGGCAGGCAGGCAATGAAATAACGGTCAAGAAATGCCTCTACAGGGACGATCGGCTTTACGCTCTTCACCATAAAGGTAAGGAAAAAGAAAAAACTGGCATGAAGAATCGTCAATTCCCGAATCCACGGCTTTTTCTTGGCAAGCAGGTAGATGGAAGCGACAACAAAGGCAATAAGCAACAGATGCCACGGGAACTCAAGATAGATCGTATAACGCTCGAAGAGTCCCCAGAACGATTTCGGCAACTTATCGGCATAAGAAGAAGCAAGATGGTTTTTTGCAATAATGCCGAGCCGCCCCAAAGGATCACCCACAGCCAGAAAGTAGGCAATATGCTCGATGACATAGAGTCCCAAAAGATAGAGCCCATAACGTATTGCCGGTCCCATCCGACGGTGTCGCAGAAGGAGAATAATGAGAATTCCCGGAAGAAAATAGAGATTGGTTATCTTGCTTTCATAGGCCAGAAATAAAGATAGCACCGATCCGACAAAGCAGAGCCTGCTTCGCCGGGAATCATCCTGACCGTGTTCGAGGTAGAAAAAAAGCAAGCAAAGCGCGGCAAGGACATAGGTAAGAGAAAAAACGGCAGGACGAATCTGGCTTCCCGTACGCCACATGTAAGGCCAGGCGGTAAAAAGCAGCACCGCATAAAACGATACCCCCCTGCCGAACAAGTGCCTTCCTAAGAGGTAGAGGAGCACCGTCTGTACAAGTGAATTGAAAACAGGAACAACGTAGTAGACAAGAGGATGCGTCCCCAAAAGGAGCTGAAAAAAGGCCGTAGGGAGAATAATAGCCCAGCGTATCGTCCTGTGCATTAAATCAGGGTATACACCTGGCCCTATCAGCCGCTTGGCACTAAACCAGTAATCAATCTCATCCGGCCCGACATTGATCATCTGCAAAAAGTAGAGCCGAACAAAAAGGGTAAAAGCAATCAGGACCGCTAATAATAAACGGTCCGTCTGCTTATCTGAAAAGGATGATTTTTCTAACGACATATTTCCAGGCATATCCAATCCCCGCTGAAAAAACACGTGAAAGCATATAGTAGAGCATCAAAACATCGGTAAACAGCCACATGAGGAATTCATTGACCCCCAGGCCGATAACTCCGACAAGAGCAAACACCGAAAATTCAACGGCACGGTTGGAAACTCTTCGCTTAGCAAAGACCCAATAGGTGCTCAAAAGGTAGTTGACGACCAAACCTGCCATATAAGAAAAGACCGAGGAGATCAGGTAGTGAATACCTGCCACACTGGTCAACAGGAAAAGCAGCAAAAAGTCGGCGACAAGAGAAATTGCAGACACGAAAAAGTAACGAAAAAACTCCACAAACCGATGAGAGCTTTTATCGACAAAAAGAACGCGAAATAACCCCGCTAATGTCATGCGCTGTCGTCCGTTCCGCTACTTGAGCCGCCAGGAATAATTGAATCCGACGGTGACCCCGAAAATCGGAAAATTGTTTCCATTCTGCGGTACATAGATCTTCGGTTCAGTCCAATAGATCGTGTCATAATCTTCATAGTTTGCATCAACCTCGATCAGTTCTGCACCATTGATGACATAGCCGGCCTGCACCTCCATCAGTACGGTAAAGTCGCCGATAGGCTTACGGGCGTTCGCCTTTGCCCTGAAGATATACTCGATAGGGGCACCGGTGAACATGCACCAGGCAGAATCCTCGATATCCGAATTGCGCGGGCTATCGTATTCATGCCAGGGGTTGGAGGGAGACTTGGATCCGTTCATCACATACTCGAAAGAGGTATATAGCTTAAATTCCTGAGGGGTGCCGGCAAACATCAGATTTTCGTAATCGACAAGAAACGCAAGGTTGTTTTCCCCGTATTTGTATCCGGCGTAGAGGTCCTCGTAGGGAATGGCCATCTGGTCTCCGTTCTTCAGGGAGTATTCGTTTACCGGATAGTAGGTATACTCGTAGGGAAGAATGCTGTAAGGAACATCCACGTATCCGACATCTCCCCAGCTATCGTCGCTTTCAATGGTCCGGGTCGATTCAAAGGTGTATTTGGTGGCACCTGCATGGTGGAAACCCATGGTACCGAAACTGAAGTCCTTCCATCCCCCTATATTCCAGGCAATCTTGTCCTTGAAGCTGCGGTCGGGCACAAAGGGAAGAAAACTTAGGTTTATATCGTCAATCAGAAGCTGGGTCTCCGCCCCCCAATCATCGCGGGTTACATCGACAAAAAAGCCCATCATGCTCTTGGTGTTCCCGGCCTGTACCCAGGGATTCCCGTCCTCGGTGGTGATCAGCTGGAGAAAATACTGCGGAATGGGATTGAAAAAATAGTTGGCATCGAAGGAGCGGCCAAGATAGACCACCACATCCTCGAATCCGACCCGCCACCCTTCGCCGAGGTTGAAACCGTAGACCTTGAAGTTCATTCCCTTGTCGAGCCAGTAGGTCTCACCGACATCTTCATTTCCGTTTGGCCACACAGCAGTATTATCAATCTCATCCGTTCCATAATAGATCTGCGAACTGTCGTTGTTCATGCTGACCCAGCGGGTCTTGTAAAAGAAGAAATCTCCGTCGTAGTCGATCTCGGCATGAAGCACGGAAAAATCATTCGAGGAGATAAAGAGGCTATAGGGGGTATCAACCACATCGTGGTGAGGCCCCTGACCAACCTTGAGCTGAAACCGATTAAGCTCGGTTTTGAGATAGGCATCATTGAGGTAGAAGTATCTTCCCCCCAGATAGGGCTCCTGTTCGCTGTACGTTCCGTCATCGAGTAGCGATCCGTCGATGAACATCTGAAATAACTGGGTACGATAATCGAAACTGAGACGCTCTTCATCGAAGAAGTTCGGAAGATCAGCTTGATCATCCAAAAGTTCCTCTCGCGTCTCCGCCGTGAGAAAACCGGCGAAGTTAAAGGCCAGGTATTCTTCTCCCGGAGGGGGAAGCCAATCCTCATCCTCTCCCATCATGGAAAAATCCATCGCTCCAATTGAGGGCAGGAGAATCAAGCAGAAAAAAATCGCACATAGGGCACTGAAATATTTCTTCATGTCATTATTCCTTATCGGCATCTTATCGTATGGCAGGCCATTTCACAAGAGAAAACGGATCACGCCAAAACCTCCCGATAGAGTTCGAGTGTTTTTTCATACATGATCTGAAAGGTGAAATACTCTTCATAACGCCGACGACCGGACCGACCCATGCGCCGACGCAGGGCGGGGTCGTTGATGAGTGTGGCGATCCGCTTCCGCAAAAGCTCTGCATCGCTTCTGGGAACCAAAAAGCCGCTCTCCCCCTCGGCAACCGATTCATTGCAGCCGCCGACATCACTGGCGATCACCGGCAGTCCCCCGCGCATTGCCTCAATAATACTACGGGGAAAGCCCTCCCAATTGCTGATAAGCAGATAGATATCGGTCTTCTCCATCCGCTCGGGAACATCCAACCGTTGACCCGAAAATTCGATGCGCGTCTCCAATCCCAAGTCCCGGGCACGTTCCTTCTCGGTTTCCATACCGGGACCGTCTCCGACCAGATCAAGCTCCCATGAAAGCTCTTTTAAACCGCCGAGAGCGGCCAAAAGGCTGGCGTGATCTTTCTGCTCCTGGAACCGGGCGACCATGAGTAAGCGACAGGGCCTTTCGGCAAGGGACGCCCCAAAGGTGTCCCGATCCTCCATCCACGGAAGGCCGTTGTGAATAGTAAGCATCTTTTTAGGATTCACCGCCCGTTTACGCACAGCAAGATCATAATCATACCGACTGACCGTAATGACTTTGCGGCACAATGGCGAGATAAGCTTTTCGATAAGTAATACCGCTTTTGCCTGCTTGCCGGGTATTCCATCGGCAAACTGCCAGCCGTGGGCAGTAAAAATAGAAGGCCGGCCCGCAACGAAAGCGGCAAGCCGCCCAACCATACCCGCTTTGGCAGTATGGCAGGAAACCAAATCCGGTTTCAGACGCCGAAGCCTCGAGGCGACGGAGAAAACGGCGAGAAGGTCCTTCCATGGACGAATGGGACGAACAAGGAGAGGAACATGTTCCCAGGGAATCCCTGCACGCTCCAATTGGTCGGTCAAATCCCCTGGAGCGCCAACCAAAACCGAGGTATCATGGCCATCTTTACGCAAGGCTATGGCCATATCACGAACATGGATCTGGGCACCGCCGATGGAATCTCCGCGGGTTATGATAAAACAAATGTGCATTCTCATCTAATAGGCATTCCTGTCGATAACACTTTTGAAAGGGGTAAGCAGAATAATCTTTAGATCGAGCAGAATCGACCAGTTCTCAATGTAATAGATATCGGCGGCTACCCGTTCCTCGATGGAGGTATCGCCGCGAAGGCCGTTGACTTGAGCCCATCCGGTGATACCGGCCTTCATGCCGTGACGCTGCATGTATCCGGTATAGCGCTCTTTAAATTGTTCGACCCAATAGGGGCGCTCCGGTCTGGGGCCGACGACCGACATCGTTCCTGTAAATACGTTAAAAAACTGCGGGGTTTCGTCAAGGGACAATTTTCGCAAGATTCGACCGACAGGTGTTACTCGGGGATCGTTCTTGGTAGTCCAGATGATATCGGAATCCCCCGGCTGCTGCACAGACATGGTACGAAATTTCAGTACCTTGAATAACTTGTTGTCGAGTCCGACCCGCTCCTGTGAAAGGAAGACAGGTCCTTTCGATGTAAGTTTGATCGCCAGAGCAATAAGAATATAAAAGGGAGAAAAAAGGATGATAAACAACAGGGAAAAGATAATATCGAACAAACGCTTAAAAAAACGATTAAAGCCCCTTCGAGCAGGGATATCGCGCAAAGTGATGAGAGGGATTCCTTCAAGGCTCTCAAGCCGGCCCTTTGAAGTAATCAATTCGCTGAAACTGGGTATCACATGCATATGGATTCCTTCATGATTGCACATCTGTATTGCCCCTTGGAGCATATCACTGCTGGTGGAATCACATGCAAAGATAACGTGATGAGGCCTGATTTCGGTTAGGAGTCGGGGAAGATCCTCAAACGAACCAAGAATCTTATCACTTTCGACCTTAACTTCTCCCTCTTCAGGGAGGCGGACAAAGGCTTTGACCAGATAGCCGTAAAGCCGGTTTCGTTGAATCACCTCTTCGAACTGCTTTGCGGTTCTGCCGGTGCCAAGAACCAGGATAAGACGTATACGCCGACCTTTCAAGAGCATTTTCTTAATAAAGAATCTGGCAATTGCCCTACCGAGGGAAACAAAAGCGACATTCAGAATTCCGAAATAGAGTACGACCAGACGGCTATATCGATGGGTCTTGAGAAAGAAAATAACCCCCAGCGCCATGAAGATGGTGACGATTGTCCCCAGCACTACCCGATTAAACTCATCAGTTACTAAGCCAATCTTCCCCGGACGATACAAATCCATAAAATAGAAGACCATCACCTGCGAAGAGGCAAGGACCAGGCCTATATACATATATTCCCGAAGATCGATGGCATAGAACTCGAATAGATTTGCTTCCTGAATGATAAAACGAACGGCAACTGCGGCACAAAAGGCGAGGATGGTCGATAGGGTATCGACCACCACAAAAAGCAGCATGTAGGTCTCATTTCTTTCTCGAAACATGCTCTACCTTCCGAATCAATTTAAGGAGGACCAGTACGCATCCCAACCCATAGAAAACCGTATAGAAAATCATAACATATCCCAGCCCTCCGGCAAGAAGGGCCACAAAAAGCGCTGGCATCAACACCCCGGTGACACCCAGATTTTCACTCAGGAGCTTTTCCAAACCGATTGATTTTTTTGCTTCCGCCTTTCCTTCAGGAGCAATATTTCGGTAGCTTTGGAAGGCAAGCCGCATCAGGATATTAGAAGCTGCAGCTACTCCCCCAAGTAATACCCAGACATTACCGTCGGGCTCCCACGCGAAAAAAAGCGCGTTTCGAACGGCAGCAGCATAGCCGAGGCTTAACAAGACCGTAACATAGGCCACATATCCGCCGATTGCATCGGCCCATGCACCATAGGGTCCGGTAGTACCGGTGGCTCGCGCCATGTTTCCATCGGCACAATCAAGAACAGCAAACATATTAAAAAGAAGAGCCCCAATAATCGCCCCCCCCAGAGAAGCCGATCCAAACAGAAGGGCGGCAAACACACAAATAAGGGCAGAAAGATACGAAACAGTATTGGCTCGTAGCCCCCAACGTAGACAAAGCCAGGCAACAGGTACCGAAAGCGGCCTAAGAATATAACGAGTCCAAAGAGAATCGGCACGGTTCTTTTCTTCCGGGAGCGAATCTCTGATCTCTTTCATTGAAATATGGGTCATGAAAATTACCCCTCCCCGGATACTATATCTTGGAGTATGATTTCAAATCGATCATCAAGTCTTTGCAGCTGATCATGATAGGCAGTATAGCTGTTTTGAGCAATACGTCGACAAAAGGTATCATCCGTCAGTATTGCATCTACTTTTTCCAACAGGTCTTTTGCATCCCAGGCAAACGGGACATAGGTTTCACCATCAACAAATATATCGGGCCAGGTCTCCAAATGATTCATATCAGGTTTTAGCAACACCGCACCGGAAAGAACCGCTTCGAAGTCCCGAAAACAGAGCTCACCCCAGCCGAAGGGGGAGAGGACTATTCGGGACCTGGACAATTCGTGATTGTATTGGCGCTGCCCCACCTCTCCTGTGAGAAAACGAGGATCCCCCTCTATCTTTTGCAAAATAAGTCGGCGCTGCTCCGCAAGGCTGGGTTGCTTTACCAATCCCAGGCGTGCGTGCACATCGATATCACGGGCCTTAGAAAAAAGCTTGGAAAAAGCGACACGGCGGACAGGGGAATGAAAGGCTCTTACAAGCTTGAGATCCACCAGACGTGCTATGGCCACGGCAAAACGTTGTCGATACTTTCTCTTGGGAAACTGACCGATACCGATATTCCACGAAAGCCTTAGTTTCTTTAATTGTTCGGTATCTTCTACCGCCGCCCTTGTTATCGGGTTCGGATCATCAACACCGTGCTCACGATGGAAATAGTCGGAGTACAGTTCCTTTCCGTAGAGAGAATGCTGGTATAGAGAACGATCCCGGAATAATGCCTTCTGATAAAAGCGGTCTACATAGGGCAACACCTGTGCACGGGGTATCCCTCCCCCGGCATCATCGTGAAAAAAAATGATGCGATCATACTTATCACGAAGGCGGCGCATCACCTCCATATCGACCCGATCGGGTTTAAGAAACCAGCGAACCATAACGAGAATCCGATTACGATCACGCTGCAAGCAAAAATCGACGGAATTGGTGTAATCGAAGAGGGCTTGATCATGATAGAGAAGGAAAGGCCGTAAGGTGTGAAAGCAGGCAATACGATCATAGATAGAAAGCACGGTAATATTAGCCATTGCGTTAACCTCTTTCTGCTTGCTCTCTGTCTCCGGATACGCTAAGCTACCCGGACGGAGGGTAAGCTATGAACCACCCTACCATAGGTGTATTTTCAAAGCAACTTGACAATTGGACAAGCGGGAGCGGCCATCATTTGCATGAAATGATGAAGCATATCCTGGAACTGAATACCAAACTCCGCTTTGTGTTCATCCACTACGAAGCAAGCGATAATCCGATCTACAAGCAAGTGGACGAAGAAATCCTCATTCCCCGCAATCCCCTGCGTGCGGCGGCAATCCTCCGCCGACACCATTTCGATGTCCTTCATTTCACCCCACTGACGATCTTCGCCCCTATATGGGCCACTTCGGGCAAGAAAACGGCAACCATCCACGGGGTCGAGCAGCTTTTAGTCCCCCAATTCTATGGACATGCCGAAATGCTGCACGAAAGAATACTTGTACCGTACTATGCCCGAAAAATGGATCATATTATTACCGTATCACAAACAAGTAAGAATTACTTTGTCGAGCACTTTCGAGTACGTCCGGAACGGGTGAGCGTTTGCTATAACGCTGTTAACAGTGCATATAGGCTGCTGCCGGAAGACGGACGACTGCTCCCGAAACGATTGCTTCTGGGACCCGAAGAACCATTTATTTTTCATTTAAGCCGCTTTTCAGAGCGGAAAAACCCCTGGATCCTTTTACGTGCCTTTGCCGAATTTATAAAAAAACGGGCCGACACCGGGATAAAGCTGGTCATTGGTGGAGGGCAATGGGAAAACGAAAGGGTTCGTGCCGAACTACAACGTCTTAACATAGAAAATCGGGTAGTTCTTGCCGGATTTGTGACGGAAGAAGAGGCTGTCCAACTTTACAACAGTGCAAAGCTTTTCGTGTTTCCTTCATTGGCCGAAGGATTCGGTATGCCGAATATCGAAGCAATGGCCTGTGGTTGCCCGGTCATCACCTCACCGATTTTTGCAATTCCCGAAATTGTAGGGGATGCAGCTCTGGTAATGAAAGATCCCCAGGATTTCCACGAACTGGCAAACCTGTTTGAACAGCTTGTTTCCGATACGACACAACGACGGGAATTGATCCGACGCGGGCTTCAGCATGCAGAAAGCTTTAAAAGCTGGGTGCCAAGTGCCCGGAAGATGCTGGATGTCTGGGAAAAGCTGGCAGGGGTTACAGAATAGCATATATGAGCTTTTCGAATTCCGCGACCCAATCGAATTCGAATTTGGCTCGAAGTTTTTTTACCAAGGCCTTATTACGGGAAAAGGCTTTTTCATCATACAGCCTTTCTATTCGAGTTTGAATCGCCACGGCCGATCCGGGCTCGAATAGGAGCTCGTCGTATTCCAGCATCTCCGGAATTCCTCCGGTTCGTGAGGCAAGGAGCGCCGTCTCCGTGAAGATCGCCTCCAATACGACATTGGGATAGCTGTCGAACAATGATGGGACGACCAGCACATCCGTGTCCTGCAAATAGGGAAAGGGGTCACTGCATCTCCCTACAACATTAATCTGCTTGCGAGCGGTAGAATGCAAAACGCGATCTCGTAACTTCTCCTCATCGGGACCGAAGCCGATTATAGTCAGTGTAAGGCCATCGTTCCTGGTACACAGCGATTCAAAGGCATCCAGTAAAAAGCGAATTCCCTTACGTGTGTTGATGCTGCCGATATAAAGGATATTACGAAGTAATCTGCTCTTGTTTGCTCCAGAAAATTCTGCGGCAAACCACGGCGTACAGATATTTCCACCGATTATCCTGCACTTTTCAGCCACAGAGCCATTTCTCGACAGAAAAGAGCCTTGATCATATCTGCTTTGGAATACGATCATATCGGCATTCTTGGCGATTAGCTTTTCATACCACCAATATTTTCCCATCTCCACACACAGTTTCAGCCGGCCGCCTATGTTCATGTTCTCACTTTTTAGCTTGTAAAGATCTTCCTGAATTACATTGCTGCGAAAAGAGAAAAGCAGCTTCGCATGATAGTATTTCTTGAGGAATAGCCCTGCAAAATAGTGTGTTTCACCAAAGACCACAACAAGATCTATAGCCGGAACACGCTCAGTGATTTCCTCGACATTTTTATGCACGCTTTTTTGAAATGCTATGGCCCTTTTACGGCCGATTTTTACGGAAATTGGCAGCAGCGTACATTCCACGGTAAAGGGGAGTTGCATATCCTGATTCACTACAACATGGACGCTGTGCCCCTTTGCCGCAAGCCCCGAAAGGAGCTCCAGATAGCGACGATGCCCGCCGGTTCGGAGCTCATTATTTAATAAGAGGCCTAATATCTTATATTTCTTCATGTTCCGCTCGAAATAGGGGAAGCCATCTTTGCAATAGATGGTATATCGTACGCGCATCAAATGCAGACAAAAGTGTCAGCAAAGGATATAGCGATAATGATTTTCTCCAGAATTCGAATCCACCCTTCACACCCTCTTTTGCCAGCAAAATTGCGATACTAGATCTGATACGATAATAGAGCATCTTATTTTTCCAATACATTCTTTTGATTCGCGAATAATAATTATGTTCTTCCAAATATCGATAAACGGTCATTACATAGCTGATGTTTTCCAAGCGGGTATCCACATCCTGAACTCTGCTTGCATTATCCCCATGACTTCTCCACATGCCAACTATCTTCGGAATATATACAACATTATGCCCGGGAAGTAAGCGTAAAAGAGATTCCAAATCGGAACTGATAATATCAGAACAATAAAAATCTATAGAAACCGCTAGTTTCCGGTCATAAAGAGCCGTTAAATGATTTAGTTGATAATGCTTCTTCCAATAAGTAAGAAGAATTTCCTCCCCAGACAAAATCTTAAAATCAGTTTTAGAAAGCGTCCTTTTATACGATGATGGCTGATCAGGTTTTATGATTCCTTTATCAGCATAGATTATGGAAACATTTCTAGTTTTCATAGCTATCCTCATCGCATGCGAGAAATAATGGCACTCGGTAAGAATATCATCGCCATCGATGTTAATAACCCAATCTCCGTGTGTTCGTTCGTACAAGGTTTTCTTGTAGTTCTCAGTACTCCCAATAGTAATATTATTCTTATAGTACCTGACACGAGGATCATCGAGGAACGGTTTTATCTTTTCAAATGTGCCATCGGTAGAGCAATCATCCGATATGATTACCTCAATATTCTCATAATCCTGCCTCAATATTCCATCCACGGCCTGAGCGATAAAGTGTTCCTGATTATACGTCGGAATCATTACCGATATGAGCATATTATCATTTTTCATTACTGTTGGAACTCTTTTGCTGAACAATGATTAATTTTATCGCAATTGTCATAAACGACTGTAGGCCCAAAGCAATGGTAATGCCCAAAAGGCCGTACTGGGAGCCTAAAAACCAAGCGACCACCAAATACAAGCAATTTGCAATGCAGGTAATCCAGAACCTATGCTGTATAAGGCCCATTGCTGTAACCAAAGGATCAAGGGCCGTAAAAGAAACTCCTATCATACGAATAAAAACATACATACTTAGAACATACCAGTAGTGAATAAAATTTTTACTAAACAAATAGGCCAGAATATTTTTGGATAAAAAAGTAAATACTATCACAGGAACAATGGAAGTGCTGAATATTATAATAACAATCTTGAAGAAACTATGGATAGCCTTTTTTAACTTTCCATCCGCGATCAACTTTGCCAATTCGGGATAGATCGCCTGATATATCGGATTAACAAATTTCGAAAGGATTTGAGATATCTTCTTAAATAAATCGTATACAGCAAGAGCTTCTTTGGATATCAGTTTTGCTACAAGAATTTTATCGAATTCTTTCACGGGCAAGGCAATGGTGGTATTGAGATTACTCCAGATAGAAAACAGAAGGAATTGCTTGCTCTTCTTTATGGAGCCATACATCCAGTCCTCCAGCCCCTCGGCCTTCAACGTATACAACGAGAAAGCAACCAACAATAAATTACCGAACACTTCAATGGCCAAAACCGCAAGCGTGTAGTTATAAAGATTGATTCCTTTTATCAGCAAAAGTAACAGTACTATTACTTTTGTTATCGACATTGCAATTTTTTGTACGGAAATCAACGAAAAGCGGTTAAAAAGCCGTAATATGCCGATTGGCGTACCGTAAATGTGAGAAATAATAAAGAGCGAATAGATCGTGGCTAAACGTTGCGTTGTGCCATCCCAACGGAACCACCTACCGGCGAATTTCACTAACAAGAGGGCACAAAGAAGGCCTAATACAGCACTGGCAATATCAAGCAAGAAACCTAACTTGATATATTTTTTTAGTTCGGATTGATTATTTTCCGAAATTGCATCAGATCCATATTTTATAAGTGCTTGCCAGGATTGAAAATTCAGTAATCCATCAATCGAAAGAATATAGGTCTGAATCAGGATAAAGGATCCATACGCAAGGGCCCCTAGGGATTTCATCGCTATGGTCATGGAGATAATCCCAAAGAGCGAGGCAACAACATTACCCGATATTAAAACGGATACATTTTTTATTAATCGCTTAAAAAATGTATCGCTGAACCATTTTTTGATCATAGTCATAGCTTTTGGGTCAGAAATTCCATTCTGCCGAAATCAGAAGACCAAAGGAATCTTTCAATGATCCAAAATCATACCCCAAGCCTATTCGACCGGATAGATAGCCATAATTAAACAAACTCTTACGCTCCAATTCGAAATAGGTATGTATGAGATATTCTTCCCTGTCATACAAGCTTACAAGATTATTGTCAGCATCAAGAACATATGCCGGATAATAGCGGGCAAAAGAACAGAGCGCGGTATATTCAAGAAGGGCTGCGATGCTCCCATGTATTCCCACATGATGGATCTTCATACGGTTGTTGGCAATTTTTAGATCTTCATCAGACCCAATAGTAGAAAAGAAGCTGTTTCCAATCACCGAATTGAGGTGGGTCCAACCATTCTGATAAAACCAGTTGTCGTAGTAACGATCAAAACCGCCTAAGATTTCATCACCAATATTATGAACATCACCACTTTGGTCAGTAGTTTGTACATACTCATATAGGAACGTATCAACATAAGGAAAGGGCAGATGTTCGATCGAAAGCCCCCATAGGCCATCAATTCCATTCTGAAAGAATTTCAATCCGCTACGATCTTCAAAAAAGTGCTGGTAATAGGCGTGCAGGTCAAGACCTGCGATCTCGCCATAAATTCCGAAATCCCAGATACCGAGATGATTGCCCAACCTATTGAGCTGTTCATTTGTAGGGGCATCGTCGCCCCCTTCGTCTGCGAAAAAGATACGCCAGAAATTCTCCCAGGTGATACCGCCGTCTTCTCCTATATCATTTGAACCACCCCACATGGCTTCATGAACCAAGCCGACATAGGGTGAAATTCCAAAGGGAAGATTTACCTTCCCGTAAAAAGCCTTTTCATGCAGCAAAATACCGTCCGTATAACGGTCTCCCTGAAACCAACCATGGGAGATTAATCCCTTTACCTCAAGGATATTGCGTGTAAAGGGAACAGGAACATAGTCGAAAAAACCGGCACTTATGCGTGGTATTGGTGATGCATGTTCGCTTACCACCATTGAACCAGTGGAAAGAGGTTCATACACGTCGCCCAAGGTTTGCCTTTTTTTTCCGGCATACACCGAAAAGCCGTAGAGGTTGAACTGGTAGTATAATTCTTCGATCGATATACTCGAAGATTCAGATACATTAGTCGCGACATCAAAACCGTAGATGAAGCTGATTATGTCGTTTATTGTAAAAAGTTGAGCAAATGAGATGTCTATTACATCCTGTATATCCGTATCTTCGGTTGTACCCCAGCTATTGGCAGTAAGCCAATGGGGAAGATCATCGTCCGATCCCCAAAGAAAGCTATTTTCAATTTGTATCGTTGCAGGCAAGATTTCTGCAAAAGAAAACAGGGGATGAAAAAAAACAAGGCATATCAATATACATATTATTCTCCGCATAGAAACATTACCTATAATACTAATGTTGTTCGTTTATCATGCTCATGAACTCACCAAGGCTCTCTTGCCATGGTTTTGTCTTTATACCGAAAGCCGCTTCAGTTGCAACCGTCGATAATACAGACCATTTTGGTCGTTTCGCCCGAGAAGCAAATTCATCGCTGGTGCAAGGTTCGATTAAAACTCGTTTTTTTTGGATACCCAATTCTTGCGCTAAACGGGCAATTTCCAAACTGAATTCATACCAACTAGCTTGCCCTCCCCCACAAAAATGGTATACCCCATAGTTATCGGAATTCCTTTCGATTATTTCGACAAGGAATTCGGCCATTACACGGCTCCAAGTCGGGCAGCCAATTTGATCCCGGACAACTTTGACCATGCTGCGTTCTTTGAATAGCTGCAGCATACTGAATACAAAATTCTTTCCCCACGTACCATAGAGCCAGGCTGTACGAATTATAAAGGCACGTCGAGTTGCCTTCTTTATTGCAAACTCCCCAGCCAATTTGGTCCGGCCGTACACACACTCAGGAGCAGTAGGATCACGTTCCTCCAGCGGCCTGTCAATCGAATCCCCTGTAGAACCAAATACGTAATCGGTTGAGACGTGAATAATCCTCGCACCGATTTCTTCAGCTGCCATTCCTAAATAGCGAGGTCCTAAAACGTTCAATTTTTCCGCAGCCTCAGGTTCATCTTCAGCCTTATCTACAGCGGTGTAGCCCACACAATTAATAATCCAATCAATGCTATTTTGTCGTGCTACAAATTTTTTTACGACCTCACTATCAGTGATATCAACTTCAATATCGGTACCGATACATTGCAGCTGCTTCCTTTCCAGAACATCAGAAACCTCCCGACCAAGTAACCCCTTGCATCCAACTAACCATATCATACGTATGGTTCTTCCAAGTCGCTAAGCCATGGGAGCCCTCTATCTTTTTCCGAAATCAAAACTTCGTCTTCACTAATAGGCCACTTAATACCTATGTCAGGATCGTTCCACCGTATCCCTCCGTCGCTTTCTGGAGCGTATTCAGCAGTTACTTTATAGACCGACTCTGCGGTATCGCTTAATACAGCGAAACCATGAGCAAAGCCTGGCGGCAAAAAAAACATGAGCCTGTTCTCTGCAGAAAGTTCCAGGCCATACCATTGTTTATAGGTAGGAGACCCAACCCGCAAATCAACGGCAACATCCCACACCACCCCAGCGACACAGCGGACCAACTTGCCCTGACTATAAGGGTTCTTCTGAAGATGTAGTCCTCGGATTACGTTTTTTCGTGATCGACTGTGATTATCTTGCACAAATATCTCATGAATACCGGCCGTCTGAAATGCAGATGCTTTATACGTTTCCATGAAAAATCCCCGCTCATCCACAAAGGCATGTGGTTTTACAACGACAAGCCCTTCAATGGCCAACCTTTTGAATTCAAACGGCATTACAATCCCCCCGTCATAAAATGCTGCAATTTTTTTCTCTAAAACGATATAATCGCCACGTAATTCTTTTCTTCAGGATTCGATATTGTCTTTTTATTATACCAATTGCTTTAGTATCGTGTTGCCACCATCTGAAATACCTATTGGGCAATCGTATATCCAATGCAATTGCTTTCACGGTTATACCTGTTTGCCATTGGCAAAAAGGGAAACATATTTGATCTCTTTTTGACCATCTCTGCAATTGTTCCCACCAGCAATCCATGAGCTTTATTACCGCAGGATCATTATGCCTCCGCATTAAAAGGTTATTCTCGGTCAATCCCCAGTTCCGAGGAAATCCGGCAGCCTCGTAGTAGGCCAATTGATCGAGAACATCTTTTTGAGGAGCCTTATTGATCTTGATACAATATTCGCCCTCTTCATAAGCACAGTTTTTCATGCGGTGCTGGGGTGCAGCAATCCTCTCTTGTAACAAAATAGTATCTAATAGGCGGGAAGGATCCTGCAAAAGTTCAATATTCCCGTCTATATATAATGATTTCTCATATTGTCCTAGTACAACATGCGGATGAATCTTAAGAAACCTATTGCGCATAACAGCATCAAATCTGTCGTCAGAAAAAGGTATGAGCGTCCACCCCTGATATTTTTTCCTTTTATCACATGTAGTAAAACATACAAAATCGCAATGAGCCGTATGAAATTTGATGGGCCTTAAACGATCGTAATTATCGAAGATTGCGGTATATACGACATTGCGTGCCAAGATTGCTATCCCGCTTTGCGATTCATTATGGACACGCTACTCACCGTAAAACTCTCGATACCATTCAACAAACTGCGCGATCCCCGCTTCCACAGGCGTAGAGGGCCTGTAGGCGAAATCCCGTTCAAGGCAGGAGGTATCGGCCCAGGTGATGGGAACATCGCCTGGCTGTATGGGAAGTAAATTCCTTTGGGCCTTACGTCCGGAATATTTTTCAAGGAGGTCGATAAACTCCGAGAGATCGACAGGTTTTCCCCTCCCTATATTGTAGAGAGTGTGGGAACCATCATTTTTAGGAGAAGAAATAACCTGTACAACTCCCGAGACAATATCGTCGATATAGGTAAAATCCCGCTTCATATTACCATTATTGAATACCTTGATGGGCCTGCCTTCAAACATTGCGGAAAGAAAAAGCGTCGGAGCCATATCGGGACGCCCCCAAGGACCGTATACGGTAAAAAAGCGGAGCCCCACAGTAGAAAAGCCGTATAGGCGACTATAGGCAGATGCCATAAGCTCGTTGGCCTTTTTAGTTGCAGCGTACAAGCTGACCGGATTATCGACCCGATCGCTTTCCCGAAAAGGCACCGAACGATTTTCTCCATAGACACTGGAACTTGATGCGTACACAAGATACGAAACGTCGGCATGACGACACGCCTCAAGGATCGAAAGGAACCCAGTCAAATTGCTATCCGCATAAGCAAAAGGATTTTCCAGACTATAGCGAACCCCGGCCTGTGCCGCCAAGTTACAGACAACATCAAAATTCTCTTCCCGAAAAAGACGGGCAACAGCATCCCTATCTTCAAGGGCCAATTGCATAAAACGGTATTCGGGGTAACAGGAAGAACCTATCATTTTTCCATATTCCACACCCTCCTCCCCGATACCGGTCGTATGAAGGCGTGCATATTTCAAAGCTGTATCATAATAGTCATTAATCGAATCAATACCGACAACCGTCCATCCTGCATCAAGCAATGTACAGACGGTTGCATGACCGATAAACCCCGCCGCTCCCGTTACAAGTATCTTCTTCACTTCAGCCTCTTCATCAATTGGTCTTCCACCCATGTTGCCATCACATCCATCCGCTTTCCGAACATACTCGGCAAATGAATGGGAACACCAAGCTTTCTCGCTCCCGGTTCTTCTTCGACTTGACTTGCACTGTACACATACAGATATCCATCGGCAGTGAACATCAACATTTCGCTTCGAGTTCCTCCGGCTTTCAGAACAGGGACAATGGCGTACCACATCCGTTCAATATTTGTCGAACGAAAACTAAGAAAGTCGTCACCAACCTCAATTTCTTCCTTCAAAACGGTTCCGGAAAAATTCGCCTCGTCAACATATTGGTAGTATGAAATTGACTGAGGTACATCCTCAGGCGTGTAGGAAAAAGAATCCTTCCTTTTCCCCTTCTTATCCGAAATATATGTCTCCTCAAACAAAACGACATCCTCATCCCGCCTGGAACTGTGGTAGGTATAACCTACTTGTGTTTCCGGAGTGCCAAGAACGTTCACCACTGCGGTAAAAAGTTCCCTATCCGAAAGATCCAATTGGGCAGGGAGCTTTATACGATACAGTTTCTGAACCGTAACCTCCGGCCGGTAGTCGAAAAAACGCTCTCGCAGGGCATCGGCACCAGGCACATCAGGAAGCAATGTCAGGATAGGTATCTCTCCTTCTTCCCAACGAATCGTATCATGCAGAGGATAATCGCCATCAGGATGATCGGATAGTAAAGAGAAAGGGACCGCGAAAAGGGGAGTTCCCATTGCAAGAAAGAGAATCAGAGAAAAAAAGACAACGGAATACCCAATGTTAATGTGTTGCTGTTTCATAGTGTAAAAGTAACACAAAAAGTCTATAGATTACTATTACAATTCTCCAGACGATTCTAAAATCGAGGATGCTTGGATTGAGTTGATGCCGGAAGTAATATCTCAAACATATCATTATTCCAGACAGCCTCGTAGCGGTTCCTTTGAATAAAATCATTCATAAGATTACGAACGCCAACGGCCTCCCTTTTTGAAGATAATGGCCCATTGTTCGGCCAACCTTTACGGGTATCATGCAAAGCACGAATCATTGGCGGGTAGCTCGTAGTTGTCGCTTCAATTTTTTGCAATAATTGGCGAAAATAGTCCGGTTCATAAAGAACGGGCCAAGGGTTATGTAAATAGGGGCGCGTTCTTAATATATAATGAAAGATTCCGATACTCTCTAAAGTTATCAATTCATCACCAGGTGCCACATAATTATGTAATTGTGCAACGGCTTCATCTATAAGATGAGCGCGTGTTTTCGTGGTATAAACCCCTCTCAAAGAGGAATCTGTCATCCCTGTAGTAAGCAATCGACGGTTATGTGAGTCACGATAAATACCATTGTATAAATCGATCCCCCCAAGTGGTAAAACTATTGCTATGAGGATTACAGGAACAACGGCACATACCGATCTACCACGACTTTCGGTCTGAAAAAAAACACTGTCGGAAGTGGATAAAATTGCAAGCACAACAGGAATGGATAAGGTAAAACCATAACTAGAAACCTTGAGGCCAGTGTCGGAACCTACAGAAAGAGCAAGAAGTAAACAGATAGAAACCATAGCCAAAAGTGTTCTTTCCGAACCAAAACGCTTCGGGAAAAATATTGGAATCCCACAAATAAGATAGCACACCCCAGAAAGGCCCCAAATACCAGTCCGCACCGAAAGCCTGCTATCAACGAAAAAGGAGGTAGTAATAATCAAAGCGAAGAAAAAATATTTTATTATCACATGCTTGCTATCATCAATAGTAGCCAGCACAGCAGAAAAGAGTCCAGCAACCGAAATAATGCCGATACCAACTAATAATGCTTGCAGATTTTGACGTATAAACCTTGTAAACATTCGAAATGGACCATAGGAATCATGGACTGAAGACTTCAGAAAAAGAAGGGACAAAGACTCGTGATATAATTCCAAATGACCCATCAAATACATGATACCAACAATGATAAGCAGCATGGCAAGAACACCGATACAATAGCCTAAAAAAATCCGTACCCCCTTACGTTGATCAAGACCAAGGGAAAAAATCGCATAAGGAATGCACATAAGCATGCCAATGCCAAGTATTCCTGATAAACGTGCGAAGGTAGCAAGAATTACGGCCATTCCGCTAGTTAAAGCCCGTGCAAAGCCTCCGGATGTTATCGATTTTACAAGCGCCACGCCGGAAACAATAAGAAAGAACGCCGAGGTATTATTATAATGGACAATGGTGATTTTTCCGGCAAACGCATAACAAAGACCGAGAAACAACCCGAGGTAAAGCATGTTCGGAGTCAAATAATCACGTAAAGTATAATAAACAATGGCGGCCGAAGCCCAAAAAAGAAGCACCGCTCCAAGCTTCATTCCGTAAAGACCAAGGCCCGAAAATACCTTCATGCAAAGACCACCGAGAATATTTGTCAACCAGAGATGAAACCAGTATGAAACAGAATCGGGTGCAGAAAAAATATTTCGATAGTTAGCAAGCAGCCAACCGGTATCGGTAAAATCAAGGCCCTGGAACATTAAAGCCAAAGGAACTGTGATAACGGCAGCGAGAGCCAAAAGCCCCCCTGCATTTTGCAAACGGTTCAGTGACATATTGTTCCGCCTTTTACAAACAGCATCATATGGCCAACAAGGAAGAATATCAAAACATAGCCATACACGCTTTTAAACCACTGTTCACTCAAAATACAGGTAACATGCCCGGATAGGTCTCCCGCGTATGTATCTGAGGTAAAACGCATGGGGGCTCTATTTTCTATAATCGAAATCATCGATGGGAAAAAAAGCATCATTCCCGATAAGGCGTATTTATTATCACGAGTAGACCATATGGAAAGCACAAGCAGGAAAAAAACACCGAGTACGGCGAGGAGCCTACGGTACTCCGGATGGTGACGCGTTTCCGCTATCAAGGTAAAACAGAACAGAACCAAAGCAAAGCCGAGCAACGTGTCTGCATAGATAATATGAAACTCATTCATAGCCAAGCCTAGGGCAGCCAACAAGAAAATGAAAAAAGGTATAAACACACGACGGGGTAGCCGATCGGCAAGGAAACCAACGCCTGTTATCCCTAAACAGAAGGCAAGCCCCATATAAAGGGAACGGCCCCAATCCACTATGAAACGTTTTCGTGTCATATACCATCCAAAAACCGCTTTTTTATCCCCTAACTCACCATACCAGTTTGCCAGACCGGAAAGAAAATCAGGCAAACGTTCTAAGAGTGCCAAGGTCCCGACGGCTGCCGCAAAAAAAACAAACAGCCCCAAAAGCATTATGAGGCTTTGAAGCAATCGTCGCCCCAAAGGCTTGGAGCGAAAGAAAAAAGGCGGAATGCAGAGAGCAAGTACGAAAGCAAGATTTACGATTTTTATTCCTGTAGCCATCCCGATGATCATTCCCGACAGAAATAAATAGGACATATTACGTTCTGTATTCGATGAACGAAGCAACAGATAGAGCAGAATCGAGGCTGTTACCATCGTAAGCATATCAGGAACTGAAAAGAAGCAAGACCCTCCAAAGAAAAAGATACCGCCCACCCATATCCCAATGATAATAGCCTCAGGAGAAGCAATATCTCTGTTTACAGAGAAAGAAACAATAACGATACAAACGTACCCAGCCAGAATTGCTACTATGAAAGCAATGGTGTATGCAACAGGAGAAAGATTTGCCATTCCGGTTCCTATCATCCAAAGGAAAGGAAAAACCGGCTCATAATGTACGCCCGGCAATGTCGAACCCCTTATCACCCAGCAGAAAAGCATAAGTAGGGGAAGAATGGCTAAAGAGTAATACGCTAAGCGATTCGATTTAATAACTGATTTTTGCATTATTCTTTTTTGCTCCACACTCAATAAGCAAATTTTCCCATTGTGCATCTATCTTATGCTCATCAAACCGGCCAACAGATTTTTTTCCTGCAAAAGCAAGCCTTTCCCTTTTCTTATGATCTTTGATAATACGTTCCAACGAAACGGCAAGCTTTTCTGTATCTAATTCAGGAACCAAGATACCATTTATCTCATGTTCAATGATCTCCCCAGGCCCGTATGGGCAGTCGAAACTTACAACGGGCAGCCCACATGCCATTGCTTCAATTAATACATTTCCGAATGCTTCAGACCGTGAAGAAAGCACATACAAATCACAGGCACGAAAATAATCATAAATGTTTTTTTTCCGTCCAGGCATAGCAATTCTATGTGTTAATCCCTCTTTTTCAATCAGTTTTAAGAGTTTTTCTCGCTGTTCGCCATCACCTAAAATAAGCAGATTCCAACCGGTACATTTTTCTGCAATTTGTGCAAAAGATTTGATGAGGAGATCAAAGCCTTTTACCGGGTGCAGTCGCCCAGCAGAAACAATTATACCTTTGATATGGTCAGGATCCTGATACATCGTTTTTATGGTTGCTCGCGTATCTTCACATTCTTTTAGAGGGCGAGAAACCATAACAGAATTTGCTATAACATGTATTTTCTTTCTTGGTAGGATATGAGCCATATCATCCACAGCGGCCTTTGTCATGACTACAATTGCAGTAGCCTTGGAATAAAGCAACCTCCTCAATCCTCTTGCAAGAAAAGAGTTATCACTACGATTTACAATGCTTCGTTCAGATATAACAATCGGAATCCTTTTTAATGCCAAAATTGAAAGAATATTTGCTTTTAATAAGAACGAAAGAATACATTCCGGTTTATACTCAGTCGAAATGGTCCGTATTTGATGAATTATGTCAATATAGATATTAAACTTATACCATTTTCGTTTTTCAAATCCCAAATCAAATCTATTAATTTCAGGTGTAAGCGTATAGGCATCGTTTTTTTTTGATGTGAGGGTAATTACAACGACTTCATGTCCGTTTTTTTTTAAATACTCAATTATATGTATGAAGGTTCTTTCAGCTCCTCCTCCGGCAAAAGAGGGAATAATAGCAAGAATTCTCATCTCACCCCCTCAATTTCTTTCAGGATTTCTCCTAAACGAGAATCAAGATGGTCAAATGCATCTAAATATGCTTCAGCAGCATAACTGCTTATTTGCACATAATCATGGGGCCGATTGATGACTCTTTCTGCAGTGGCATATAAATCATGCCCCTCCCAGTCCACTGGGATATACGTTTTATTTGCTATATATACATTTGGCCAAGTAGTCACATGATCCATGTTAGGCTTAATCAAAATTGATCGGTTCAAGATAGCCTCAAAATCTCTAAAACAGATTTCGCCCCAGCCAAAGGGGCTAAATACGGCACGCACGTGCCGAAGTTCACGGTTATACGCTTTAAGAGAAATTCTTCCCTGGAGGAACAAAGGGCTGCCGGAGTAAACAGATTGATAAATCTTACGATGCTGGGCAACAGACTCGCGATCAAAATTCATCCCAAGGCGTGCACTTACCGCGTTGATAGTTTTTTTTGTCGGTCTGTATCGACGCGGATCATTATACATCTGCCGTATTCCATGCAGACCGAATATAGGATGCCAACGGCGTATAATGGCATTTCGTAATCGCATTTTGGGAAAGCAACCAACACCAAGGTTCCAAGAAAGGCGAAGTTTTCTCCGCTGGCCATCGTCTAATGCAGGCCGAATAGATTCCACGCTGTCGGAAACTTTATACTGGTGATGATAATAATCAGCATATATCCTTTTTCCGTAAACCGGGACTGCATAGTCTTCTATATTGCTACGAAGTTGCTTTTTGTAATAGAGATCAACGTAATCAAAAGCAATAGGATTCACTTCATCGGCACTGGCCGTATCATCAAAATAGATTATGCGTTTAAAACGATCTCGCAAGCGTTTCCAAATCTCTGTATTCTGAGCAATATCTCTTCGTTTAAAATAACGGATAAGAAGCAATGTTGGTTGTGTTGATTTATTCAGAATGTAATCAAGATCTTCCGTAAAATAAAATCTACTACGGTATCGTTTAGATCTCAATATCGGATATAGGCTATGAAGTAGCGTTATGTCATCACCCAAATAGAGTACACAAATATCGCTTTTCATTTACCTATTTTCCTGTAGAGTCGATAAAGCCGTGAATTATAAGAATTTTCCTGAACGACTACTCCACCGAATGCAGATTTAAAATTGCTGATTCCCTTTTTTTCGGGATCATTTGTATCTTTTGCGTAACCGCCGAAATCAAATACCTGGAGCCCCATTTCTTTAAAGTGTTGCATCTCTTTCCAATGCCCAAGCCTGTTTGCACGCCCAATAAGGTTTTGATCGAACTTTTCATTCAATCGAACGGAAGCTCCATATAAAAATCTAGCACGTTTTTCTTCGAGATCGATAAGGTAGGCATGGGTCACAACAACATCATCATGTAAAACCACTTCATATATATTGAGATGAGTTTTCTCTGCCGTCAACACGTTATCACGAAGAGTCGGAAGGCCCTTTTCTTGGGCAAAATTATTATAAAACCGTTGAAAAGCCTTTGTATCCTTTGTCTCTCGCCAGGAAAAATCATCCTTTTCGGCTCTCCGAAGCTGATATCGCATATTTTTATGCATGGCTTTAAGAATAATCTCTGTATCCAGCGTTAGGTCAATAAGTAAAGTGAAACGCCGATCACAGGAAAAAAGGAGAGAAGGCGGAACCGCATTTCCAAGATATTGTCGTAAGGAAGTAAATCCGAAGGCGTCACGATACGACCAAGAACGAGCAAACCATTTTCGGGTAAAGGTCATACCAACTTTCTTTCGTATCGTTTGTATCACTTCAACCTCCGTAGACAAGCCTTTACATTTCGACGTAAAAAAAATTTCCAAGTAAATAATATATCGATCAATCTCTTCCGTTGAGAAGCAGGTACTATATCTGAGACTGAAATAAACTGCTCAGCATGCTGTTTACAAAAATCTTCCAGACGATCGAACTCATCACCATTCATATTGTTCGGATGAAGGCAGATCGTCCAAACCCCACAATTTCGTTCAACAGGTCCCCATAGTTGCTGTGGAATCCAGCTAAAGCCTAAATACATAAACGGCTGCAAAGCAAGTCCATCGCTGATCACTCTTATTGGCGTTTCAGCCTTTAACGCCCGTAGCGTATCACGATCAAAGCCATGGGCCGGGGCGACCCACACGGTTGGAATTACACCCTTTTCAGCCAGAATCGAATATCCGGTACCGATCATTAGCTTCTGTTCTGATAGATCCTTACCGACAAACTCCGAACGACGGTTGATAGGCACAAGGCCTCCGAAAGACTGGTGCAATACATGCTGGTATCCATGAAGCGCAATATCCCATCCTCTATCCTTCCATCCCTTGACACGCGGCCAAAAGAAAGGGTCCTCCGCCTCTTTTGCAAGCTTGGGATCTCGATTGTCGGGAACCACCGCAACCAAAGGTTTAATGCCACAAGCATTAACAATTGTTTCAACTTTTCCCCATTTGCTTCGATCCATACAGGGATTTGCATCATCCAAACGAAGGATATACTGTGGTGTCTTATTTTTCATGTTTGCTAAACGCTCTTTTTATACGACGAAAAATACGAATCATTCCTCGAATAATACAGCCGGGGAACATGACAACAAGAAAGTAAAAACAATAACGAAAGGGGTTCCCAAAAAACGAAAGGGCGGAAAGGTCGTTTAGGCTGAGTTCTCCACCACGAATTTTATCTTTCACAGCGCCGCGTTTATAATGATTTTTTAGACGTAAAAGCCAGTAATATTCTACATAGTTCTTACTATTCCATGACGATAATAGGAAATCACCAATCGTTGAATCGATGCAATGTTCCATGCATTTTTTAACAGTATGTGTAACCATATTTACCGAATTCCTGTAATAGGTTGCCCCAATATAGGGAGACCAGGCAACATCGGTATTACGAACAATACGAAGCCAAAGATCAGAATCACCACCACGTCGACACCGCCCCTCAGGAAACATACCAACACGCCGAAATAATTCCTTTCGTACGACAACCACAGATGTCCATAGAGGTGATCGCCTTGCACAAGTTTCCTTCATATAGGTCAAGAAACCAATAACATGTTTCCCATTCTTCTTATACTTCTTTCCATAAGGCCATTCATATTTTTTTCCATTGACTTCCATCGAATCATAATGAGCACAGCAGCAATGAACTCTTGGAAAGAATTGTATAAGATCAGCAATCGTTTCAAGAAATTCTGGATTCCACTGGTCATCCGCATCCAAAAAAGCAATCCACTCACTGCGTGCCTCACGAATACCAAGATTTCGTGCTGCATAACCGCCGGGACCGGGCTCTGCCCTTGAAAACTTCCTGATACGACTATCAGAGAAGTTTTCAATTTCTGCCTTACTACCATCTGTCGAAGCATCATCAATTATCAACAGCTCAAAATCTGTATAGGTCTGATTGAGTACGGATGCTATTGCACGATGAATATGCGGACGTTTATTATAAACAGGAATAACAACAGAAAAAAACACAATCAGCCTGCTTTGGTCGGCTGCACTGTAGAATGTGTCATCCAAGGACTTTCAAAGACATCCTTAAAATCTTCCAAACAAAGAACATGATCAGGATCTTCAATCGCAAAAAGAGGGCTATATGATAAAAACGATGCCCATCGAGAGTATGAACTTGGAGGACCTATAAGATAATCACATTCAGCCAATGCATAGAGATCTTCTATTTCTGAACCAGGGCCCATAATGCAATCAGCATCGCCCCCAACAGACACATCAACCGACTCATTCGAGCAGATCAGGAAGCGAACCCTTTTCCCACTGAATAGGTTTTTTGCCTGGGCAATAAACCGAGTATACACATCATCTTCAAAGTAATATTGACCTCCACGCCATGTTTTGTAGTCACCACGGCGAATGTGGACGCCAATAACAATCTCTACATCCTTTCTCATGCCTTTACTAAAGCTTTTGATTTTCTCTGCATACTCATCGGAAAGAACGAATAATGGAGCAATTTCATTTCGATATTTCTTCAGTCCTTTCACATCATGATAAAAGTAGTTACGAATGAAACAGAACGGCTTTTTTAGCTGCCGAACAATGTCTTTTTGGGAAATATCAAATATTTCACTATGTGTCGCAATAAGTCCAGTTCTCAACATTCCATAGCGGGATTTGTTCTTCAAAACCATTCTTCCCAATTTATTTAATAGCACATAACAGAAATTCCTTTGATGTGCTTTTTGTTGGCTATACCTTCTTACAAATGTGCACGGAAAACGGGGGCAGAGAGAACCAGCAAAATTTTTGAAATAGAGAGCATATTCATCCAACGAAGGACAAAGGACTGTAAACTTATGCTCCATAGCGGATGAAATAAAATGAGCAAACAAAAAAAGCCGGTTTGCAAGTTGCCCCGGCTTATTCATCAAAATAACCATGGCTTAACTTTTTACTACATTCGAGAAATTTTTCCTATACCGCCCACGGGTATCAACAATCAACTTTGCCTCTCGCTGAAGCAAATCATAATCAAAGTCGTCATGATCTGTTGCAATAATGATGCAATCAGCCGCCCGAATGTATTCCATTGTAAAGGGGGTAGCTTCCAAATCAAAATGGTGCTCTCGCATCCTTGGAAACTTAGGATAGAAGTGATCAATATAGCCGTAATCCGCCCCCTTGTCCCGTAAAAGTTCCAACAACCGGACAGAGGGGGATTCCCTTATATCATCAATGTTCTTCTTATAAGCAAGCCCTAATACCAAGATTCTTGATCCTTTCATCGCCTTACCCTGTTCGTTTAAGGCTTCCATGGTTTTATTTATAACCCACTCAGGCATGGCGGCATTTACTTCACCTGCAAGCTCAATAAAACGAGTGTTTACCTCGTACGCTCTTGCTTTCCAGGTTAAATAAAAAGGATCGATAGGAATGCAGTGTCCACCAAGCCCGGGTCCAGGGTAAAACGGAGTAAAGCCAAAAGGTTTTGAAGCTGCCGCCTCAATAACCTCCCAAATATCAATGCCCATACGATCCGCTATTATTTTCATTTCATTCACAAGGCCGATATTAACAGCCCGATAAATATTCTCCAAAAGTTTGGTTAATTCGGCAGCTTTTGTGGAAGAGACAGGGACCACCTTCTCAATGACGGCCCCATACAGTGCTTTTCCCACTTCCAAACATGATGGTGTTGTTCCGCCAACGACCTTCGGTATGGTCGCGGTATTAAATTTCTTGTTACCGGGGTCTTCCCTCTCCGGAGAATATACAAGGAACAAATCGTTTCCTACCTGAAATCCTCTGTCTTCCTCAAGACGAGATCGGAGTTCCTCTTCGGTGGTACCAGGGTACGTTGTACTTTCAAGGCTGATAAGCTGTCCTTTCCGGACATAGGGCAGCATGGCTTCAAAGGTGTTGATAACAAATGACAAATCAGGTTCACGGTACTTATCCAAAGGAGTAGGGACACAGAGAATGAGAGCATCAGGTTCAGTCGTACGAGAAAAATCAGATGTAGCAGAAAGACGACCGGCCTTAACAGCATTGTTCACCCGCTCAGATCCGATGTGTTTAATGTAAGATGTACCGGCAGAAATCAGATGTATCTTTTCTTGATCAATGTCAAAACCAAGAACGGAAAAACCCTTTTCAGCAAAGGTCAACCCCAAGGGAAGGCCGACGTAGCCAAGTCCCAATATACCAATACAAGCTTCTTTACTTAGAAATTTATTCTTTAACTCCTCAACATAATGCTTCTTATCCACCATCTTATGTAACCTCTTTTTCATGGATCAATTCATTAAACAATACAAGTATATTCGATACACCACGTTCCCACGTCCGATATTCATCATTCCTGAAGGCCGCCTCTCTCATCAACACATATTGTTTTTCATCTATGCATAAGGCTTGTTGTATAGCCTCCTCTACACTTCCGTCAATGGGAATTATCGCATCTTTGGCCAGATCAGCGGTGGTGCCGAACGTATTACCTATAACTGGCAAGCCGTACTGCATACAACTTCGTATTACGGCAGATGTAAGATATTGTTCTGCATCGCTGACCAGATAATCAGCAGCACAAAAGTAATCCCGCATCTCCGCAGGAGCAAGATAGCGTTCTACAATGCGAATATCCTTCGTCTTCTCTGATTTTATATATTTTATGCAACCTCGGCTGGCAATAAGGAGCTCCAAGTTAGTGTGATTTTTCTTTAATGCGTTAAATGCTTGTATTACCACTCTTGGATTACGATTACGTCTGGATGTTCCACTGTACAATAATACTATTTTTTCCTGACCTATGTGCAGTCTGGATCGTGCTACCTGCTTGTCAACTGCCTCATTGCTATTAAAATGCCCCATATAGCCGACTGCATATGGCTTTGGGGAACCATAGAAATCGAAAATAGACTTTACACAAGATTCTTCATGAACGATAATACCGCTAGCCAAAGAATATAGAGAGCGATGAAGATACTCATCGATATCCGACAAAAAAGAATCTGTATCTTTAACATTGTGAGATAGTAAATCATGCTGATGCCAAACAATTGGGACAGAAAGATCTCGAAGATCCCGGCACCAAGCATCTATCTCGCCATATGCAGTTTTTGTAATTCGCGATCGGACTATAGAGTTAGCCATTTGCATATAGAAGTGCAAGAAAATTTTATAAGTACCTCTAACTTTTGCTATTTTCCTTAGCCGGCAATGCAACGAACTACTGATTCCAACATGTTTATATCGCCAAGTGTCATACACACTTGGCGCCCAATGAAAGTAGAGGATATCAATATCTCTGAGCACTTTACTTCGAAAGGGGGATTCCAAATCTTTTTGTGTAATTGTTTTTACCACGGCTTGGTGGTTTAAGAATTCTTCTGAAAGCCGATGTAAGTGTGGATTAGCTTCCCGATCCCATAGGGAGTCTTTCGGTCCCGGACACATTCCTATTGTAAACAAAGTAGCTTCTTTCCCCATCTTCTGAGATTACTTATTTTTCTTCGAATATATTTAACTGGAAAATAAACTAAATAAAGCTTTTCTCTTTCTTTATTATGAATCCTCTTATACATTCTGCCAGTCGAAACGCCACCAATTGTAAAATTACTTATATTAACGTTCATATAGTAAGAAGTTATTTTTTTTCGGAATACTGCACGAAGCAACCATTCATAGTCGCCTACAATTCTTATACGGGAATTAAATTTTCCAACAACGCTAAAAACTTCTTTATCATAAAAAAGAGCCTGCTGTGTTATACAATTATCACGAAGAAAGTTTCTGATATCCTGGTTGGGCCTAAAATACTGATCTATATTCCCATCTCTGTTACGATAGAGCAAATTTCCATAATATATTTGTTTATTGGGCATATTATGAATTTGATCGGCCACAGACATAAGAACAGATTCATCACATAATGTATCATCGGCATTCAAGAAATTCAAATATTTCCCATTAGCCAGTTGTATACCTTTATTCATTGCATCATAGATACCATCATCTGACTCCGAGATTAACCCAAGTTTCCTTTGTTCGGCATATGGATTTACAATATCAAGAGTACCATCCGTAGAACCACCATCAACAATAATATATTCAAAATCAGTAAACGATTGATTGAGAACAGAATTAATTGTATTGGAGATTGTTGTTTTGGCGTTATAACAAACTGTAATGATTGAAAACAGTGGCATGTTCATATACCTTCAACACATGAGAATATACAGGGATTGCCTGTCAAACATTTTCTCCCGTTCAACTTTCCCAATTCGATAAAGAGGGAATAGAAGTTCACACTCTCATTGAGTACCCCCACGGGATTGTCAAAAACAACCAGATCTACCTGTTTACAACACAAAAGAACCCCGCACAGCACTTGTTTTGCGCATTTATTCGAGATATTAATAACAACACTTATATAAATTCTTGCTGCTTTTCAATGATCCTTATAGAAAGGGTTAGCACATTCAAATGTTACTTATTTTCCTTATATTTTAGAATAAAAGACTCTATAGCAAAAAAATACTTTTCAACATCTTTTAGTTTACTCTCTTCAAAATCCCACCATTTTATCTTATGTAACTCTTTCACAAGATTCAAGTCGAACCTATATTTAATATGTTTAGCAGGAACACCGGCAACAATTGAATAAGGGTCAACATCATCAACAACCACAGCACCTGCACCAATAACTGCACCATCATTAATTTTCACTCCATCTAAAACTGTAACATTTATACCAATAAAAACATCATTACCTATTATTATATTTTTATGTTCTTCTATCTTATCCTTCAAAGAAAATGAAACTCCAACTTGTTTTTTAGTCGAATAAAAGACAGGGGATGTAGAAATTCCATTTAAAGGATGTATTCCCCAACCACAACAAAAATTAGGACCAATAGAACAAAATTTTCCAATATGCGTATTTATAATACTAGAATTCTTTGCTATATAAGTATATTCATCAATCTGTGAATTCACAATATAATATGGGGCATACATTTTTGCAAGCGAATTTATTATCGAGCTATATGCTTCTTTCTGATGAAAAGAAAAATTAAATGTTTTAAATTCTGGAAAAAACTGAAAGAAAATTGTACGAATCTTTTTTTTTATTTTTCTCTTCACCCTATTCATGAATAATACTCTCAAAATCTTCAGAAGGAAATACATCTAACATACTATTAGGAGTAAGATTTATAACTGAGACATTATTAGCAAGAAGATATTCTTTAATTAATCTATATTGTTTCCATCGTTCATAGTATTCTGCAAACCAGCGTTCTGTAGTAAAACTATTTAAATGTTGGTATTCCTTCTCACCACTTCCTTGTGCCTCTTTATAAAAATGGTGATCTTTTATTTCATTTTTATAATTTCTTATCCATAAATAATTATGATCACACCCAAGTAAATATATTTTTTTAAACCCCAAATAAAAAGCAATTTGGATTGCTTCATAAATAACTGTACGTATTAGAAAAGGATTTAGTGAAATATCCCAGATATTCTTTTGCATATAATTTTTATCATTTAAAGGTTCACTTTCCGAATAATTAATAAAAGAATAAGTAAATAACTTCTTATATTCTTTGTATTGCTCAAAAAAATTATAAATAGAATATTCATAATTTTGGTATCCGAAAAAATATTGAATACTGTGATTATAGGTACTGGCTAATCCATCAAAGATTTTCTTTAATGAATCAAAATCAAACGGAGGATGATACGGAGCGAGCACATGATAAGCAGGCTTTATTATAGATGCTAATTTGTGTAAATAAAAATGACTAACAGAAATGCAGTTTCTTTCTTCTAAAGGACTTAAATCCATCGAATTTATTGATGGTCCCGTTGCTAAAATAAAGCATTTCTCATCTTTATGAGTATTTTTCTTATTTTTAATTTCTAAAGCAGAATTCAATACTTCTTGAGGTGTAGCAGACTTCTTTCGATTCTGATGTCCTTTTATTATGTTAAAATAACCAGGAGGGATGACCCAGTTTTTCAAAATTCTTTTTATTTGTGCCATTTTAGTTTCTTTCGTTGTTCTTTCTCGATATCTAATATTTCTGCTTTCTTATATGTCAAAGACTTTTCGACATTTCTCAAGTCCCGGCAAAGCTTTCTAAGCCCTTGAGGCTCTAACGAGGCTGCATGATCAGTGCCTTTCCAGGTACGATCAAGCGTAAAATGTCTCTCGAATATCCTTGCGCCCAAGGTAAAGGCAGCAATATCAACGGCTATCCCAAGATGATGTCCAGAAAAACCTATATTCTTTACAATACCAGAAAATTTACTCTTCAATCTTGTTATCTCTAAAAGGCTAATATCCTCAAAAGGAACAGGATATCCTGAAGTACAGGCAAAGAGCGTTAAATCATTAGCACGATGTTTTTTTTGAAAAAGGTTAACTATCAGCTCTTCCTCTTTTTGGGAAGTCATACCTAAAGAAAGTTGTACTTCTCCTTCATAGTTATCACAAATCCATTCAAGCATTTTAAAATTTAAATTTGACGCTGAAGGGATTTTTACAATTTTTGGTTGCAAGGAAACTATTTCTTTTGCGGCTGTTAAGTCCCAAACCGATGATGAATATATGACATTATTAATCTCGCACCATTCCTTTAATTCTTTATGTTGATCAATATTGAATTCTAAAAATTCTCTATGCTCGCCATACGTTTTTCCATATGCATTTATGGGATTCGGATGTGGTGCATTATACATTTCTGGTGATAAAAGTTCTTTATTCGTCCGTTTTTGGAATTTTACAACATCTGCCTTACAGAAAGTTGCAGCGACTAACACCATTTCTTTAGCAATATCCATACTTCCCTTATGGTTACACCCTATTTCTGCAACGACTATAAGATCAGTATTCATAATCTTCTCCTGACAAAGAAGTTATTATTCTTTCAGCCATCTCCCGAAATGCACCATCACCACCAGCAGATTTCAATATAATTATACCAGGAATTCGTTTAATATCATTCCTTGCATTGATCGGACAAAATGGATGACCGACAGCTTTCAGAACTTGAATATCATTTATATCATCTCCTAAATATGCCACATTTTCCATGTTTACATTTTCATTATTACAGATTTCCTTAATAATTTTCAACTTGTTTTGTATCCCTATATACAAATAGTTGCATTTTATCTTCTCTGCTCTTCGCTTAACCAATTCAGTTTTTTCACCCGTAATTATTCCTGTTCGTATGCCTTTATTTTTTAATAGCTCAACGGCCATTCCATCATAAGTAGAAAATTTTTTTAGTTCTTCACCATTCTCAGAATAGTACATACCGGCATCAGTCAAACATCCATCAACATCTGAAAATACTATTTTTATTTCTTCTGTTTTAGTTTCTCCATCTAATCTATACTTTTTCATTATTTTTTCTGCAAATATCCAATCGTCTTCTTCATCAATTTCCAACCAAGTATATTCAGGCATAAGATAGTATCCAATATTACCACATAACCGATTCTTATATTTAATAATGTTTGCTACTTTATTTATATAAAATGCACCATTTTCTAATAGACAGCCCTTATATTTTTGCCTTCGTGGCCTATTATGATAATCATAATTTATAGGAGCGCCACTATCTCCCCATAAAAATCGTTTAAAACGTACCACACTCAGCATCGAATCATAATTATCTATTTCATATTTTCTAAGGGCATCACTGAAATGAAAACTTGTTGTAAAGGGACTTGTTGCTTGTACTATTAATAAAATGTCATCATTACAGAGCTCTTTTTTCTCGAGAAATTCAAGAATCAAACTTTCTGTCGAAGCAGTGTCTGTTGCATTTTTCGATAGTCGTCGATAAATTCTAATTTTTTTACCATTTAATTTTTCGACTTCATTTTCTATCAATTCTGAATCAGTTGCAACATATACTTGATCAAGTTTTTCAACCTGATCAAGTTCTTCAAGTATCCAATTAATCAAAGGTTTTCCACAAAACGTTTTGATATTTTTTAAAGGTATTGACTTGCTTCCACCTCTTGCTGGAACCAAAGCTATAATACTCATGTTTCCTCCATATTTCTTTCATATCTCGTGGCTGTGGGATTACTAAAAAGTTAGTAAATCATTTTCTGACAGCATATTTGTGCATCATTTATAAAATATATATAAATAGTTCGCTGTTTGCTTATGGTATAAGTTATTAAATTTTTTTACGTAGAAATCTTTTCCCATTCTAAAATAGTACTAAAAAATCCAGCCCTATCATTTCCTCTTCTTGTATTGTTATCAACCAATCTGAAATATCCTACGATACCAGGAACATCTACAAAAAAACCAGTTTCATTAAGTTTTGATGCAAATGAAAATTCAATTTGATATTTCCCAGGCGATAAGGACCGGCGGGGAATCTTGATATCAATTGTACCAGTCCCCTCAGGCAAACTATCAAGAGAACTCTTTTCCGAATCATATGTATCGCTAACCCAGACAACATCTCCCCAACTACTAAATATCCTAAAATGTCCATATAATCCTTTAAGAGGTCTTCGACTAATATAATCAAACAAAACATGTATATCTTCATCACAATGGAAAAGGGCATCTTCACCTTTTTTATTTCTAATTGAAACAGTCATTAATTGAAAAGGTTTTGATAAGCTTTCCTTATATTGAAAGGATATATTACTCTCAACACGTCCATTCCGGAGATACTGATTAATAATCTCAACATTTGATGAAAAATCTTTTACCATGCCTTGCTCAAGCCATAAAAATTTATTACAGAGAGTTGTTATTGTTTTCATATTATGGCTAACAAAGAGTATCGTTCTTCCCTGATTGTTTGAAACTTCTTCCATCTTCCCAATTGCTTTTTTTTGGAATTCGGCATCACCAACGGCAAGGACTTCATCAACAATGAGAATATCCGGTTCCAGATGGGCCGCGACAGCAAATCCCAAACGAACAAACATTCCACTGGAATATCGCTTCACCGGTGTATCGATAAATCGTTCTACACCTGCAAATGCAACAATTTCATCTAGCTTTTTATCGATCTCCCAGCGTTTCATTCCCAAAATAGCACCGTTAAGGTAGATATTTTCACGCCCGGTTAATTCCTGATGAAAACCCGTCCCGACTTCCAGCAAAGAACCAACTCGTCCATTTATATATATATTTCCTTTTGTCGGGGAGGTAATCCGGGACAAGATCTTCAAAAGGGTGGATTTCCCTGCTCCATTCCTGCCGATAATACCCAGTCTATCACCTTTCTTCACTTCAAAAGAAATATCATCAAGTGCAAGAAAGTGTTTTTGTTCCGAATCACTGTGATGGATTGCCGTTACAAGGGAATTAGGATCCTCTTTTCCCCGTACTCGAGCCCACCAGCTTTGTAAGTCTTCCCGCAGTGTTCCGTATCCTATCGTTCCTAACCGATACTCCTTGGTTAAATGTTCTACTCGTAGTGCAATACTATTCATGCTATATCCTGTCCATAAAATTTTGCTGAACGCGGTTAAAACTAGCAACACCCCAGAGAAAAAACAACAAAGTCATACCTATGCTGATTCCTCCCTGAATCCAGTTCAAACTATTGCTTTTGAACAGCATGAATCTGAAAAGCTCAATAGGAAAGGCTATCGGATTGAGAATAAACAACCATTCAATGTACTTTGGGAATTTTTCCAGTATCTCTGACAGCGGGTATGCTATCGGTGTTGCGTACATCCAAAGCTGCAAACCAAAGGTAACAAGAAACTTCAAATCACGGTATTTTGTCGTCATCGAGGTAACCATCAATCCCAATCCGGTACCTAAAAGCGCGATGTGAAGAATAAGCACAGGAAATAAAGCAAATGACCAGTGAAGCGATGGCTTCATCCCAAGAAATAAATAATAAACATAAAATAGAATAAATAAAAACAGCTGAATTCCAAGAGCCACAATATTCGACATTACCATGGAAACAGGAGCCGATAAACGGGGGAAATAGACCTTCCCAAAAAGATTGGCATTTGTCAAAAAAGTATTCGATGTCTTCTGAAGAGAATCTGCAAAAAAACGCCATAGAATAATTCCACTCAAATAAAAGAGATACGATGGTACATTTTCTGTACCTAGACCGGCAAGATTCCCAAAGACAAAAGAAAATACAATCGTGGTGAAGAGCGGTTGAATAATATACCATGCAAGGCCCAAGATTGTTTGTTTGTAGAGCGCGGTAAAATCGCGTTTAAAAAACAACCATACCAGATCCCTATAATTGAACAGTTCCTTCAAACCAAGATGAAACCGTTTCTTTTCCGATGTTATAATAGTAGTCCACTGTTCAGTTGCTACATCACTCGACACGAAAGCACTCCTTTTTTCTGATAGTTGCTTCTATTTTTGCAATGCATTTAATTCTTTAAAAACAGTATTTTCTGTGGCCAGTTCTTCATACCGACCCTTTGCCGCCAAGTGTCCCTCTTTGAAAACCAGGATTTCATCACAGTGCTCGATAGTGGTAAGTCGGTGGGCAATAATGACAATCGTCTTCTTTGCCGAAAGACGGTGAATCGACTCCATGATCGCCGCCTCTGTTTTGTTGTCCATGGCACTGGTAGCCTCATCAAAGATCAGCAGTTCGGGGTCCCGAAACAACGCCCGTGCAATGACAATACGTTGGCGCTGCCCCCCGCTCAAGCGTATTCCCTTTTCTCCAGCTTCTGTCAGATACCCCTTTGGAAGCTCTTTTTCTATAAACCGATCAATTTCTGCAGCCTGCGCCGCCCTTTTCACCGCTTCCAGATCAATCTGATTCAAATCTTTGCCAAAAGCGATATTCTCCGCAATTGTTGCATCGGTAAGAAATATATTTTGAGGGACATACCCTATATTCTTTTGCCAGGATCTCCGGTTATTCGACCGCAGCGGAATATCGTCGACCAATATCCGACCTTCAGTGGGCAACAGCAGACCAGCAAGAAGATCTACAACCGTAGTCTTACCAGCACCACTAAAGCCGGCAATACCGATACAACTATTCTTTGGGATATCGAAAACAATATTGGAGAGCACATTCTCGGTTGCATCAGGATAGCGATACGTGACTCCGTCAAAGCGAATCCTATTGTCAAACATAATTCTCGGTGTCTCTTCGATTTTTTTCGGTACCGACAATGCCTCTTTCAAGTCGTCATACAACCTATCAAGACTTACCATACTTATGGTAATACGCCCCAAAAACTGAGAAACTTTCTGCAACGTCGGCAGGAGCTTGTAGCCAGCCATAATATAAAGGGCAAAAGAGGGTAGGCTCTGAGAAATATCTATATCCCTTCCGACCATGACGGCCACAAACAAGGCCGTGGCAGAAAATACCACCGTTTCAACAACATGTTTCGGAAAAACCGACATCACATCCTTCTTTACGTTGTTAACCGAAATAATAAAGGAAAATTTTCTGAACAGTCCGGTGAAATATTTTTCCCCATGGAGGATTTTAACCTCCTTAATCCCTCCGAAAGCATCGTTTAGCAATTTATAACGCTTTTCAGTGTAATCGTAATCAATTTTTCCATAACCTCTGAGTTGATCTTTACTGAAAGCAAAAAGTCCACCAAAAAGCAAGCCAAGCACGCTAATGACCAAAAGAGCAATCTTCCAACTCTGGATAAACAGTAAACAGATGATCGCACCAGCAATAAAAAGCTGACTTACTAAGCTTAACCACGTGTATAAAAAATTCCGCGCAACAATATTTACTTCGTTGATCAGTTTACGCGTAAAATCAGAACTATTCTGATGTTTAAAATAGAGATAATCTCGAGAGAGATACTCCTCCATCAGTCTATATCCAAACACATGCTTACGCATTTCGGTAAAATGCGTATAAAGCCCAAGGCTGAAGAGGGAAAGTAAATTTTTTCCGATTATCAGAAGAGCAAATCCGACCGCCATCAGTAAAATGAAATGCTTATGGGTATGGAGCCCACTCATCGAATATAATTCTGCCAGTATGCGGTTTCTCTCTATTAAGCCGGGATCGGACGCCACCGCCACAAGAGGAGATATCGCTCCAATCCCTGCCATTTCCACCAGAGCCGTAAATACAAGCACCACGAGAACAATGAAATAGCGAATCTTTTCGCCTCGTGAAAAAAGCGATTTTATTCTATGGACCCTTTTATGCAATGCAAAAAATGATTTAATTGGCTTCAAGCAGACTCCTTATTAGGCTCCACATAATGCTGGTATGTTTTTCTAATCCCCTTCTCAAGTGATGTCTTTGCCTGCCACCCAAGCTTATGTATTCTCGACACATCCAGCAATTTCCGAGGAGTCCCATTCGGCTTAGTTGTATCCCAGCGAATCTCTCCTTTGTACCCAACGATCGTCGAAATTAGCTTTGCAAGCTCTTTAATCGAGAGGTCTTCGCCCGTACCGACATTGACAATCTCACCTGCCTTTTCCGCATCTATATGTTCCAGCAAAAATAGAGAAGCCTCCGCAAGGTCTTCACTGTAGAGGAACTCACGTTTAGGAGAGCCGTCACCCCATAGAATAACAGGACCTCCGTTCATTTTTGCTTCGTGGAATTTCCGAATTAATGCAGGCAACACATGGCTTGTCTCAAGATCATAGTTATCTCCAGGGCCATAGAGATTAGTAGGCATCGCAGAAATAAAATTAGTCCCATATTGCTGATTATAGTGCTTGCAAATCCGAATGGCGGCGATTTTGGCAACGGCATAGGCCTCGTTGGTCACTTCCAACGGACCGGTCAATAGATATTCTTCTTTCAACGGTTGTGGAGCCATCTTGGGATAAATACAGGATGATCCCAGATTGAGCAACTTCTTAACCCCGAATTTATAGGATGAATGAATAACATTCAGTGCTATCTCACTATTCTCATAGATAAATTCGGCAGGATAGGCAGGGTTGGCCCCTATTCCGCCAACCTTGGCCGCGGCAAGGATAACATACTCAGGCTTCTCTTCGGCAAAGAACGCTTCAGTCTCTGCCTGCCGAGTAAGATCCAGCTCTTTATGTGTCCGGGTTACGATATTCGTATATCCACTTTTCTGCAAAACCCTATAGATAGCACTACCGACCAGGCCACGGTGTCCGGCAAGATATATTTTGCTGTTCTTATTCATTATACTCTTTTACGGTAAATCCGCCCTCCTTGAGATGGACATCCTGCCTCGCATCCTGTAAATCTTTTGTCACCATCATACAAATAAGCTCCTGGAGATCGACCTTCGGTATCCAGCCAAGCTTTTCCTTTGCCTTACCAGGATCACCGATTAATAACTCAACTTCAGTAGGTCGAAAATAGCGAGGATCTACTTCAACTATCACATTACCACTAGCTGCATCGATCCCTTTCTCATCAACACCGGAACCTTCAAACCTCAGTTTGATACCGGCCTCGGCAAAAGCCATCTTTACGAAATCACGTACCGCTGTTGTTACGCCGGTGGCCATAACAAAATCATCCGGCTCTTCCTGCTGCAACATCAGCCACATCAGTTCAACATAATCCCCGGCATAGCCCCAGTCCCGTTTTGCATCAAGATTTCCTAGATAAAGCTTTTGTTGCAACCCCTGGGAAATTCGAGCAGCCGCGCGGGTAATCTTCCGGGTAACGAATGTCTCTCCCCGCCGTGGGGATTCATGGTTAAAGAGAATACCGTTACAAGCATAGATACCGTAGGCTTCACGGTAATTTACCGTGATCCAGTAGGAATAAAGTTTGGCCGCAGCGTAGGGAGAGCGGGGATAAAAAGGAGTGGTCTCCTTTTGCGGCACTTCCTGTACCAGGCCATAAAGCTCCGAAGTGGAAGCCTGATAGAAGCGAGTCTTTTTTTCAAGGCCGAGAATCCTAATGGCCTCAAGAAGCCGCAGGGTCCCAATCCCATCGGCATCGGCGGTATATTCCGGAGACTCGAAGGAGACCTTCACATGGCTCATGGCTCCAAGATTGTAGATCTCATCAGGTTGGATTTCCTGGACAATCCGAATCAGGTTTCCAGTATCCGTAAGGTCTCCGTAATGGAGAATAAAGCGAACCTCATGTTCATGTAAGTCTTTGTACAAGTGGTCAACTCGGTCAGTATTAAACGATGATGCTCTTCGCTTGATACCATGCACTTCATAGCCTTTATCCAGCAAAAACTCCGCCAAGTAGGATCCGTCCTGACCGGTGATTCCGGTAATCAAAGCCTTTTTCATATCTCACCCTCATATTCTTACTTTGTTCATTTGCCTTATAAGCACAGAAATTATATGAACTTGCGACAATTTTAACTTAAGAAATATACTGCATGTACCGCCGTTATCTCGGTTCCTATCTGCTGCGTTTTTGCATCGTTGAAATAAGAAACGAATATAAAGGCGACTAAAACAAGAGCTTGGTAGCTTAGCTCGAAATAGTGAATATATCGTTGTACAGTTTTGATACTCAACCCTAAGTGAACGGTAATTGTTGAAGCATTAATAATTGTTGCTGTCTGTATATCAATTCATGTTATAGTATTCCATAATTTACGCCAATTTATGGGATACTATTCCAATTTTCACGCCTTTTCATGCACATAACGCATAAGCCGGTGAGAAATATCCTCCAATTCCGCCCTGACAATGGACCAGTACTCAAGGTGCCCCGGTCCATTGTGCACAACATTGGAAGGAAGGAAACGCCGGATTTCAAAAAGGAAATCGCGCTGTCCCCCGGTAAGAGTTGAAACTCTTTCAGAGAACGTTTGTATGAAGGTTTCGGGTCGAACTTGCCGTTCTTCTAACTTTTGAAATAGCAGATCGAATTTGATGTCAACGGCCTGATGTGTCAAGCAGATGATATCCCACACATCCCGTTGCTTTATTCGATTCGGTCGTAACGCAAAACTCACAGACGACACTCCAATCAATTACATCAAGGGGACGTTGTGTTGTTTTCATATCCTGAATGGCAAGTGCAACTGTTGCCCGCACGAAGCTTTGACGCAGTATGATACAGCACTAATCCGCGAGGATAAGCGGCTCTGGGATTTACATAGATTCCCCTGCATACCCGCACAAACACACCGCTTTTTGCCGCCCTGCTGAGCAAGGCCTTTAAAGCAGCCCCCCTAAGCTCGGGAAACAGATAATGTTCTTTGTCGGAAAGAGCCTCAAGCACCTCTCGAAGCCGCTTTATACTCTGCATAGCAACCTGCCCATTGGTCTACAAAAAGTAATGAAAAGCATTACTTTTTGTAGACTAACTCCACATTTCATCGCTATGCATCCAGAAACAGATCTACATCAACTTGAGCCTGTTTTAAAATAGCGCTCATTGTTCCTTCAGGGATATCTCCAGGATGATGCGGAATTGTTGTTCTTACTCGTGTTTTTGGGTTCCACCATATTTCATGGCTTCCTCGCGCATGGCGATCAAATTCAAAACCTAAATTTTTTAATTTTCTTGTACACTTCTTATAATTAAAACCTGCAAGCTGGCCCATTATACTCCTATAGCAACATCAAGTTCTGCCCGATCAGAAATAGGTTTCAGTACAGGTAACGGATCACCATGCTCCCTATATGAATCTATAAGCTTTCTTGCAACATCCTGGGCTATTTCAACTGTTTCTGCTACCGTTCTCCCCTGAGCAATGAGACCGGGCATATCCTCAGACTGTGCAAGATATTCGCCGTTCTCAACCCGTGAGATTTTCAGATGTATCGAATAGATATCTTCCATGTTCTTATTATACCCTCTTCACACTCAGAAGCCAATCTTTTCCCCCGGCTCCCCTGAGGGGGGAGCGGAAAAGCCGCCCACGGCGCCCGGCGGAGCGGTAGCGAGCCGGAACAAGCGCCGGGGAAAAGCGGCTTTGCAGCGAGGGGGAGACCTCCCCCGCCAAAAGATCTATGGAACCTATACCCCGACCCCAACGTAGGTGAAGCCTTCGGCCTCAACCAGATGGCGGGGATAGATGTTGCGCAGGTCGAAAAAGAAGGGCGAAGAGAGGGCAGCCTTGACCCGGGGAAAATCGAGGTTACGGAACTGGTTCCATTCGGTAAGGATCACCACGGCGTCGGAACCTTGGAGGGCCTCGTACTCATCGGAAACGAAGGCAAGCTTGTCGCCCAGGGCTTTGAGCCTCCAGGCAGCCTCTTCCATGGCTTCGGGGTCGTAGGCGCGGAGGGATGCACCGGCGGCGGCGAGCTCTTCGAGAATGGTGATGGCGGGACTTTCACGCATGTCGTCGGTGTTGGGTTTGAAGGCAAGACCGAGGATGGCAAGGGTTTTCCCTTCGACTCCGCCCATGGTGTCCACGATCTTTTTGGCCATCAGCTTCTTCTGATTTTCGTTGCTTTTTACCGTCTGTTCGATCAGCTCGATACGGGCTCCGGCGGCCCGGCCGATCTCGGCCAGGGCAAGGGTGTCCTTGGGAAAACAGCTTCCACCGTAGCCGGGGCCTGCATGGAGGAATTTGGGGCTGATGCGGCCGTCCCGTCCCATGGCCGAGGCAACGTGCTGAACGTTGGCGCCCACCTTTTCGCAGAGGTTTGCCACCTCGTTGATGTAGGTGATCTTCATGGCCAGGAAGGCGTTGGAGGCGTACTTGATCATCTCGGCGGTCTCGATGTTGGTCTCCACAAAGGGGGTTTCGTTAAGATAGAGGACCCGGTAGACCTCCTTCATGATCTCCATGGCCTTCTCGCTCTCTGCGCCGATGACCACCCGGTCGGGATGGGTAAAATCCTGAACCGCGCTTCCCTCCCGCAGGAACTCGGGATTTGAAACCACGTCGAAGGGAATATCCAGTCCCCGGGCGGCAAGTTCCTCGGCGATCCATCCCTTTACCTTTTGGCCGGTGCCGATGGGAACGGTGCTTTTGTCCACAATGACCTTGTAGCTGTCCATGGTTCGGGCAATCTGGCGGGCAACCTGCTCCACGTACTTCAGGTCGGCGGAGCCGTCCTCTGCAGGGGGGGTGCCCACGGCAATGAAGATGACATCGCACGCTTTCACCGCCTCGGCGGTATCCGTGGTAAAGGAGAGCCTACCGTAAAAGGCGTTGCGCTCGACAATGGGATCGAGGCCTGGCTCGTAGATGGGAACCTCGCCGTTTTTCAGCCGCGAGACCTTTTTTTCATCGTTATCTACGCAGATGATGTTGTGTCCGAAATCGGACAGGATGGTTCCGGTCACCAGCCCTACATAGCCGGTACCGACAACTGCAATGTTATTCATGTGAATTCTCCGTTTTATGCTTAGATTATGATCAAATGATGCGTTTTTTGTAACCGAAACGCTTTAGATCCTGATCTCTACTCCCATTTCCCTGCAAAAGGCAACCAGATCCAACCACCCCGCTTCGGCAATGCTATGCAATACTTCCAGGCTCAGGTCCTGATATTCATGGACCGCAATATTTCGAAAGCCGGTCATTGACGACATGGCAGCCGAAATCTTCACCGAGAGTAAGCCCGCACGATTCAAAAGCTTAAAGGCATCTCCACTGCTTTGGGGCATTCCAAGGTGCCGAACAGAAACGACATGGAGGGCAAGGTCAATGGCGGCCTGACATGCGCGCTCGATGTTGAGCGTCATGGCATCGATGTGGGTAAAATTTCTTAGCTCGGGATCGGCCGCATATTCTTCTCTGACCCGACGAAGAGAACGCTCAATGATTGCCGCCTTGTTCAAAACAACATCATCCGGCTCGATAGGCATCTAATACCTCCTCCCGCTCCTCGTTAAAACGAAAGTACATTCCCAAAAGGGTTGCGGCCCGCAGATCGGCGGCAAAAGCATCCCGAAGGTAGATCCTCTCCCCCGTAAGGATGGCCTCCCGTGCATAGACAAGATTGTGGGATCCAAGTTCCCCGAGATCAACCTGCCGGCCGAGCTGCGCGGAAAGACAGCCTGCAACGTTAAAGCGTTCAATGGCGGGTATCGATGTTCCGGGCTTTGGCATGAGAGCCAAGTCGATATCACTCTCCCGACGGAGTTCGTCCCTGACGGCGCTTCCCAGAAGATAAACGGCAAGCAGACGATCATCTTCTGCAAAGCAGCGTTCCACAGCCGCCGAGATCCTGTGCCCTAGTGCACCATTCATACAACGTCCCTCTGCCCGAAAGTTCCGGGATGCCTCATCAGAAGCCGCCCCAGATAGTCCACCCCCGGCACAGAGGCCAGGGGATCCGGACGCGTTTCCTCTCCGTAAAGGAGAAAGACATCGTCGCCGGTTGCTCCGGGGTCGGGGACATCACGACGCTTCTCAAGCATGAGACCGGCCTTAACCGCGGCATGCTCGACGATAAAATCGAGATCACTTTTTCCGACAAGGATGAGGCGGTGGTACCCTTCGCGGCTGAGTTCAGCGGTAAACTGTTCGAGTGTCGTTCGATAGCGAACCACATGCTTGATGGTTCGTTTGAAATAACCGTAGCTGCGTCTGAGAATCTCTTCCATCCCCTCCGGGGTCACCGCATAGCGCACATTGCGGCTGTTCAGTCGGCGTATGGTGATCCAGCCCTTTTCGGTCAGTCGCTTCAGGATGGCATTGGTCATCCCGAGGCTCAGTCCGGCAATCTCGGCAAGATCACGCTGGCGAACCTTAGGGGAGTTGTTATAGATGGCTTCGAGGAGTTGCAGCTCCTGGTTTTTGTCCATGTTTCAGATTCTTCGGATAATCTCAGATAGTCAGAGAAATTTCACCCGGTCGATGCGGTCAAGTTCCCGATGGCGCTGCTGATAATCGATTCCGTAGCCGACAATGAATTCATCAGGAATGACAATGCCATTGAACTCGATGTCGATGGGAGTCTTCCGCCTGTCGATCTTGTCGAGGAGTGTACAAACCTTCAGATCCGCAGGGGCCCTGGTTTCGAGTAACGCGAGTGTTTTCGACAGGGTGAGACCTGTGTCGATGATATCTTCAACAATCACTACGTTCAAACCGTGGATCGGCTCGTTAAGTTCCTTGAGGATTTTGACCTCGCCGGTGCTTTCGGTACCGAGATAACTGGTCACCGCCATAAAATCAACGGTGACGGGGATGGATATGGCCCTGATCAGGTCGGCCATAAAGACAAAAGAGCCCTTTAACAATCCCACGAGATGAACCGACCCGGCTTCCCGGTAGCGATTGCTGATATCATCTGCCAAGCCCCGGACAATGCCATGCACTTTTTCGTTGCTGATCATCTCTTCAAGACGGTAGCGGGCCCCCTCGTCGTTAATAAAAACCGAAGAGTCTTCTTTCTCCATACGGTGCTCCTTTCGATGTTCGCGAATATTGTTTAGGGACGTTTAATGTAAGAGAGAGGGTAGAGCTTCGCCGAACCGGTCCTGCTGATTCGGCATGATGCTGCGCATCCGGAGCTCCCCGACCGGTGCGCGGGACAATTGTCCCGACTCCCGAAAGTTTTCGATCGCCGCCGAAACAGGCTGATCGACCCCCTCGGATATGTTCTGATTTGTTCATATTATGAACAAAAGTGAGTGTAACACATCCCGTTTTTTTTTCAAGCGGTATCGGAAGCGATTTCTCCTCTTTCCCAGCACATCGAGGACAGTTATACTTCCCAATATGGTATACGGCATCGGAAACCCTCTAATCGACATTTTTGTGGAGATGGAAGACGAGGATCTAGAAAAACTCGGCCTTCATAAAGGAACCATGCATCTAATCGACGAGGAACGACGGCATGAATTGCTGAGGTTCATCGATTCAAAGCAAAAAATCTATGGCTGCGGGGGTTCCTGCCCCAATACCATGGTAGCCTTGGCTTCTTTTGGAATTCGTTCCGCATTGGCCGGAAAGATAAACCAGGACCATTTCGGAGAGATTTATCGTAATAAGCTTCATGAGATAGGAGTCGACAGTTACCTTAAAAATGGAGCACTGCCGACGGGCAGCAGCATTATCCTGATCTCCCCGGACAGCGAACGAACCATGAATACCTTCCTCGGGGCTTGCCGGGAATACGGGCCGGAGGATGTTGACGGCGATGCCATCGCCGGTGCCGATTTTTTCCATTTCACCGGTTATATGTGGGATACCGAAAATCAAAAAGCAGCTATTTTGTATGGTATTGAAATTGCAAAAAAGGCGGGGAAAAAAGTGGTCTTCGATGTAGCAGATCCCTTTGCCGTGAGCAGAAACAGAGAAGCCTTCCTCAAACTGATCGAGGAAAAGGCAGATTTGGTTTTTGCAAACGGAGAAGAGGCAAGAATCCTTTTCGACAATTATGATGCCTATGAATGTGCCCGCAGTTTGGGAAAGCTGGGAACCTCCGGCGTGGTAAAAAACGGCAAACAAGGAAGTTTCGTCGTTTGTGATGGAAAAATCCTACGTATTCCGGTCAAGGGTAAAGAACCTGTCGATACGACGGGAGCCGGTGATATGTATGCGGCAGGTTTTATTCTCGGGCTCAGCGAAAAGCGTACACTTTTTGAATCAGGGCTTATTGCGAGTTTCCTTGCCGGAGAGATTGTCCAGCGCTGGGGAGCCCAGTTCCCTCTGGAAGAAGCCAGACGACTGAAAAAATTGATCGATACAGTTGATGCCGAGGAACTCCCCTGACTCACACTCCCCCTATCGGTATTTCAAAACGATAACAGCTTCCCCCCTCGCGGGACAACGACCACTTTGATCGCAGCTGGATGGCCAGATTGGCAACGAGAGAAAGGCCGAACCCATGTGAAGTCTTAGGATCTATCGAGGGGTCCATCCCGATGCCATTGTCGGCAACGGTGAGAAGAAGTACCCCCTCCCGGGCTTGTTCCAGACCGAGAAAAATAGAACCTCCTTTCCCATGACAGGGGAAAGCGTATTTAATGGCATTGGTTACAAGCTCATTCGCGATCATCCCCAGAGGAAAAAGAATTTTTGCATCAAGGGTAATCGCTTCCAATGTACTTTTGTATTCGACATCCCGACGAAGAGAATAGGAAACTTTAATTTCATCAAAAAGGGCTTGCAGGTAACCGGCGGCATCCACACTTCGGTAATCTCCGGAACCGTAGAGACGATGGTAGAGCTCCATCATACCGTGAACCCTGTTCCTCGCCTCCAGCAAGGCACCGGATGTATCGTTTTCTCCAAGCATCGAAGCCTGCAAATCAAGAACCGCGGCAATGGTTGCCATATTGTTTTTGATGCGGTGGTGGACCTCTCTCAACAGCAATTCTTTTTCTTTTACCAGGCGCTGGGCCTCTTGTTCCGCAGCCTTTCGTTTGCTGATATCCCTTGCCACCCAGACCACACTCTTACTATCCAAGGGGCTGATCGTCGCCAGGAACCACACCTCCTGGCCATTAACCATGAGAGGATACTCGATCATTTCTACCGCATGGCGTTCCAGGACCTTTGCGATGACCTCAATAAACCAAGCGGTGAGTTTCGAGTCAAACACATCGGAAAGAACGGTACTTGTAAACGTTTCATCGGCAATTTCCAGATAACGGCCCTGCCGATCAATGACAAAGACCCGATCACCGAGAGCCGTAAAGATGGTCTTTAGCTTTTCCGCCGATTCCTGGGCCTTTCGGTTTGCCTCAAATAATTCAAAAGCCATCTCGATGGAAGAGAGAAGTACGGAATTTCCCGAATTTTTCAGCACATACCCATAGCGGGTAATATCCCGCACCCGTTCCATCATGTCGGCCTCACCATGGTTCGTAAGAAAGACAATAGGCAGGGAGCGTTTCTGCAAAATGGCCTTTGCCGCCTCGGTTCCGCTCATTCCGGAGCCTAAATCAATATCCATCAAAACGAGATCGAAAGAAGGTTCCGCGTTAATGAGGCTGAGCGCCGCCTCACCGGAACAAACAGTGTCTACCCGAAAGCCATATCGTTCCAGGGTTTGCTTTTGAGCAAGCGCAATAACAGCTTCATCTTCGACAAGAAGAATATGCTTCCCTTTATTCTCCATAATTGATATTCTCCAACACATCTGGCACAGTTATTTTGATGAAAAAGCAAGCCGCATATTTTTGCGTATTCATTATGCTCGTCTCCTCCGCTCTCCACGGTAATGAGATCGCCTATTATTCCGCACTTACCATATCCTCCTATGCCGGGCCGGGATTCGATGACTATCTGGATGATATGCGGAGCAGGGAAGGTGCAGAATCGGCAAAAAACAATCCGATTATCGGAGTATCCCTCGGAATCATAGCGGAAAAGCAGCTCAGCAATAGTCTCTCGACGCGAGGCGAACTGGCACTTAGCGCCAGAGGTGGTGGCTATCTACTGAAATACGAGGATGGAAGGAAAGCATCGACACTCTTAAGCGAAATCAACCTTCAAATCCCCTTTCTCATACGCTACACGACTAGCATCGGCGACAACAACAAACTTTATTTCATCGCCGGGCCCTCTTTTTCTATTCTCCTGATCAACAAAGCATTCATTCAGGACGGGGCCGAATTTTCAATGCACTCCTTTCCGGGAACCGATCCCACCCTTATTGGCCTTTCCGCCGTCGGAGGTATCGGTGTGGAACTACCCTTTTCAGGGAAAAAAATATTTTTTGAACTGAGAGCCCTTACTGAATTAAACGATAGTATAACCGGTTACTCGCACGCTCACCAGAGGCAAATTTGCTTTATAACAGGGATCAAGTGAAATATCGTCATAAACTGTTGATACTACTTCTGAGTACTCTCTTTGCAACGGCAGGCGTTTTCGCAGAAGAACAGGCTTCCATCTCGTTCGCAGTCGGCATCGGGGAAACCCTTTTCAGCAATACGTTGCTCTGGGGCTTCAATCGCTATGTACATCATGCAGATTATGCCATGATCAGCTCTGCCTCGATTTCCGATAATTTTACAAAACCATGGGTGTGGGACCAGGACTCCTTTGCCGTCAATCACTTGGGCCATCCTTACCAGGGCTCGGTCTATTTTTCCTCTGCTCGATCGGCCGGCAATGACTTTTTCACCTCTGCCTCGATAGGCATGCTGGGTAGTCTTTCCTGGGAACTTTTTATGGAAAACGAACGCCCATCTCTCAACGATCTCATTGTCACAACTATTGGGGGGACAACCTTAGGCGAGATGCTCTACCGTCTCTCCGACCTTCTTCTCTTTGGGGAAGAGGGCCAACTTCACCTTCCCAATCTTGCCCGGAAAATCGGGGCCTTTGTTATGAATCCGGCAAAATCCATAAATCAGTCGATATTTCCCGACAGGACGCCGATCATTGCGCCTATTAGCGGATCGTTCTTTCTCTCAGCCGGCTATTCTCTGATTCATGTCGACCAGCTTGACCCACGGGCAAACTATCTCAGCGACGACGGCATTGAGACAAACTATCAGGTAGATCTTCACTACGGCGATCCTTTTTACGGCACGCTTGCCGAGCCCTTCAGCACCTTTTCACTCAAGGGAAGTTTCGGAAGCGACCTTGGGAACCGCGTTCTCCTTACTTTTTTCTCGGAAGGTGTTCTGAAGGGATGGCGCCTCTATGGAAAAGAGATAGAAAATCGCCACACCATAGGCATCTTTCTTCACTATGATGTCATCTATAACCGTTTCATCAACCTCAGCTCCAACGCGATTGGTTTTGGATGGCTACAGCAGCGCCCTTTAAATGATGCCTGGAGTTTCTCATCCGACATCCATACCGCCTTTGTGTTTATGGGAGCAAGTGACCTCATGTATCTCAAATATCAGGATCTTTATGGCAGCCCGCCCAGTTATGAGAGACGAAATTACAGCCTTGGGCTTGGGGCTAACATAAAGCTTGGTTTCAGCCTCAATCGTAGACAACGTCTTTTCTTTGACCTTGATTACTCCTTTTACGGACTCTCGATCATCGACGATTCAGTCCCGGAAGGAGGCTCTTCAGGTAAAGAATTCATCGGTAATGTATCGCTTTTAGGACGTCTGATGATGTCGGATAGTTGGTTTCTCGGTATCCAGGGTCGTCTGTATCATAAAGAAAGTTTTTACAAAGATCTTCGGGATATGGACGCCATGTATCACGACTATTCACTGATCGCCGGTATCACCTTCTGAAGAGCCGCTTCTGAGGAGCCACTTTCTTGTACCTATCAGGCGCAACGAGTATAATGGTTAGAAGCAACATAACAGGGAGATTACCATGACCATTATTCCCGCCATCGATCTTCTCGACGGCCATTGTGTCCGTCTCTACCGCGGAGACTATGATCGCAGTACCGTCTACGATACTGACCCCCTTGAACAGGCAATGCGTTTCAAGGCGGCAGGGGCCAGAAGGATTCATCTTGTCGATCTGGATGCCGCCCGAGGCAAAGGAAAACACAACAGAGAGGTCATCAGGGAACTCTGTGAAAAGGTCGAGGCCCGTTTTGAGGTTGGAGGCGGTATCAGGAACGACCACGACGTAGAAGAGCTCACAGCCGCCGGAGTCGATCGCCTTGTTATCGGTACAGCCTTTGCAAGAGATCCCTCCATCATCCGTCGCTGGACCGAGCGTTTCGGCAAAAAATTCATCGCAGGTATTGATGCTACCGACGGAACAGCCAAGATTTCCGGTTGGGAAGAGGATGCGGGCATCAGCGATGTTGAATTGGCGGCTATGGCTGCGGGCAATGGTGCGATCTCCATCATTTATACCAACATAAAAAGAGACGGAACGCTTTCCGGGCCGGATATAGAAAACAGTGTTCGGATCGCCGAGGCTTCGGGCCTGCCCGTCATTATTTCCGGAGGAATCGGAGGCGAAGAAGATTTTCGCCGAATATTTGGAAACAAACCGGAAGGCATTGCTGGCATCATCGTTGGCAAGGCCTTGTATGAACAACGCTTTGATCTGAAACGGGTCCTCGCCCTTTACCAGAGCGAAGTGGAAGAAGCGCAAGAGGAGTGGTGAACAATGGTTGAAGAAGTGATGCCGCTAGTCCTGATACGAGAAAACGGCACCATAGCGGATATCCTGAAAACGAATGAAAAGGGCTTCGGCAAAAGCATTGAGCGGGGGGAAATTTGGCACCTGTTTCCTGAAACAGGAAGGCTTTTGCCTCTTCATGAGGGAGGGGCTTCCTTTCTCTCGTTACAGCGTAAAAGAAAGTGGTTTGAAGCGGTGGTTGCCGATAGCTATACCGCTCTTGATGCGAAGCTGGGAAGTGACACGCAGCAGGAGCAAAGGGAAATGACGGCTCCATCGAATGCCTCGGAGGGCCAGGCTTCCGGTATCATCGGCGAACTTGAATTCCTTATCGCAGAACGAAAAAGGAGTATGCCTGAAGGCAGTTATACCACCCATCTTTTTTCGAAGGGAAACGAAAAGATCAGGAAAAAAATGGGCGAGGAGGCCGTGGAATTGCTTTTGGCAAGAAAGCGGGAGGATATTATCTACGAGGCATCGGACCTGATGTACCATCTGCTGGTCCTGCTTGCAGACGAAGGGATCGCTTTTTCCGACCTCGAAAAAGAGCTTGCCCGTCGTCATGTTCCCACGGAGGCATGAGGCTGTAATGTTGAAACCATATCTTGAACGACTTGCCGACGGGGTTCTCCTTTTTGACGGGGCCGTTGGTACCATGCTCTACGAAAAGGGGGTCTTTCTCAACCAATGCTTTGAGCATGTGACCCTTACCTCTCCGGAAAAGGTGTCGGAGCTCCACCGGGAAATGATAGCGGCGGGGGCACAGGCCGTCACCACCAATACCTTCGGAGCAAACAGATTACGGCTTGACGGTTATGGTCTTTCCGAGCTTACCGGGAAAATCAACAGAGAAGCGGTCCGCCTGGCCCGGGAGGCTGCGGGAAAAGAGGTTTACGTTGCTGGTTCGGTAGGGCCCCTGGGCAAACGGGTCGGACCGGTAGGCAAAATCGACAGCGAAGAGGCTCGCAGTGTCTTTCGCGAACAGATGGAGGCCCTTGCCGAGGCGGGGATCGATCTCTTCGTTCTCGAAACCTTTCGAAATATCGACGAGCTGCTCTTGGCCGCCGAAACGGCAAAGGCGACGGCCCCGGAAATCCCGGTGCAGGCGCAATACAGCTTTCGCCCGCTACGAAGTGAGCAGTACAATAACGATCTCACCCCTGTCTTTGCGCGACTCCAGGAATCGGAACATGTCGATGTGCTGGGAATCAATTGCTCAACTGGTCCGGCGCACATGCTCGATGTCATTCTTGCCTCGGGCGGAGTTGTCAGCAAACCGATCTCGGTCATGCCCAATGCAGGCTATCCCAGGGACTATGAGGGCAGACAACTCTACATGGCAAGCCCAGACTACTTTGCCGAGTACGCCTTGAAATTCCTTGATGCAGGGGTACATGTGATCGGTGGATGCTGCGGGACGACGCCCTTGCATATACAGAAGATGGCACAGGCAATTCTCCATCTCGATTCAAGCCGCCATAAGGGTCTTAGCATAGAGGTTTCAAGCAAAGAAATCGAAAGGCTGGAACCGGTGGCATTGGAAAAGCGCAGTGCTTTCGGTGCCGCCCTTGCAAAGGGAGAATGGATTACCACGGTGGAATTGGTTCCCCCCATGGGTATCGACCTTTCAAAGGCCATCGCAAAGGCCAAAACGTTAGGGGATGCAGGTATCACCTGTGTCAATGTACCAGACGGCCCCCGTGCCAGCAGTCGCATCAGTACCCTGGTGACCTGTATGGAAATACAGCGGAACAGCGGGGTGGAAACGATCCAGCATATCTGTTGCCGGGATAAGAATCTCATAGGAATACAGTCCGAACTTCTCGGTGCACAGACGGCCGGTGTACATAATCTTCTTCTCCTTACCGGAGATCCTCCAAAGGTGGGAAACTTTCCCGACGCCACCGGCGTTTTCGATACAGACTCGATAGGCCTACTCAGCCTTGCAGACAGCCTCAATCAGGGGATCGACCTTGCGGGAAATCGCCTGCATGGTCAAACCTCTTTCGTCGCAGGAGCAGGGGCAAATCCCGCCGCCCAGGTCCTGGAGAGGGAGGTTGAACGGGCCTGGAAAAAGGCAGAAGCAGGAGCAGAGTATTTTATTACTCAGCCTGTCTTCGATGTCGAACTGCTTTCAACCTTTCTGGATAAGATCAAGGGAACGGGAAAGCCTGTTATTGCCGGTATATGGCCTCTGGCAAGTTACCGGAACGCCCTCTTCCTCCATTACGAGGTACCCGGTATTTCCATTCCCGCAGATCTTCAGGAACGGATGAAAAAACATGATACAAAAGAAGGGGCGATGGAAGAAGGAATTCTCATCGCCAGGGAAATCATTGCGAAGATACGAGGCCGTGTCGCCGGCGTACAGGTAAGTCCCCCCTTCGGGAGACTCGAAGCCGCGCTACAGGTCATCAAAAATCAGGAGGACATATGAATCTTGAAGCTTTACGGGCGGCCGCCACATCGGTAAGGTCGCTCTCGATGGATGCCATTCAGACAGCCAACTCGGGACATCCTGGACTACCCATGGGCTGCGCGGAACTGGGAGCACTGCTCTACGGCGAAATCATGAAACACTACCCAAAGAATCCTCAATGGCCGAACCGTGACCGATTTGTCTTATCTGCCGGGCATGGTTCGATGTTTCTCTACTCGCTCCTTCATCTTTCAGGATACGACCTTCCCTTAGAAGAGTTGAAGCGTTTTCGTCAGATAGGATCAAAGACCCCTGGACACCCCGAGTACGGCTATACCCCCGGAGTCGAGACCACAACCGGGCCTCTCGGCGCCGGCCTTTCCGAAGCGGTCGGGATGGCGGCGGCGGAGACCTTTCTGGCTGCCAATTTTAACACCGCCGATGCAAAGGTGGTTGATCACTACACCTGGGTCCTTGCCGGAGACGGTTGTATGATGGAGGGAATTAGCTCCGAGGCCAGCAGCCTTGCCGGACATTTGAAACTTGGCAAGCTTATCGTCTTCTACGATTCGAATAAAATCAGTATTGAAGGTTCCACATCTCTCGCCTTTACCGAAGATGTTGCCGAACGCTACCGTGCATATGGCTGGCAGGTGCTTTCCGGCGACATGTACGATATGGAAAAAACCGCCGCCCTTGTAGAAGAGGCTAAGGCGGAAACGGGAAAGCCTTCCCTGATTATTCTTGCCTCCATTATTGGCAAGGGCAGTCCCAACAAGGCGGGCAGTTCCAAAGTGCATGGTTCCCCTCTTGGTGTCGATGAGGTCATTGCAACCCGAAAAAATCTCGGTATCCCTGAGAACGAATCCTTTTATATCGCTCCGAAGGCAAAAACGTATTTCACGGAGAAACTGGAAGAACGAAAGGCCTCCTTCGACGCCTGGAATACGCTCTTTGATTCCTGGAGCAAGGCTCATCCCGAGCTTCGGAAAAAGTGGGACCGTTGGTTCGAAGGCGATAGAAAAGCTGCTGCCGAAGCAGCCCTTGCCGCGGCGAAGATGCCTAAATATAAGGTTGGCGATTCCGTCGCTACACGAAAGGCAGGAGGCGCCGCCCTCCAGGCCGCTGCAGCCGCCATGGAAAATCTTGTCGGTGGGTCCGCCGATCTCGCCCCAAGCAATAACACCGCTCTTCCCGACTACGGTGATTACAGTGCCGAGGAGAGGGCCGGCAGAACCTTTCACTTCGGCGTCAGAGAGCATGCCATGGGTGCCTTGGCAAACGGTCTTTCACTCCACGGGGGTCTCCGTTCCTTTGCCGCAACCTTTCTGGTTTTCTCCGATTACATGCGGCCCCAGGTCCGGCTATCGGCGATCATGAAGGAACCGGTCGTCTATGTCTTTACACACGATTCGATCTTTGTGGGTGAAGATGGCCCGACCCATCAGCCTATCGAACACGCCGCGGCGTTGCGTATCATTCCCAACGTTCATGTCTTCCGCCCTGCGGATGCCGAAGAGACGGTGAGGGCCTGGGAACTTGCGCTTCTGAGAGACGACGGCCCCTCGGCCCTGCTGCTCACCCGTCAAAACCTTCCGGTTGTGGAAAAAGCGGACGGCTCATGGCGCGATTCAATGGCTACAAAAGGTGCTTATATCGTACGGGAAAGCAACGGTGCTCCGAAACTTGTGGTCGTGGCTACAGGCTCCGAGCTTTCCATGGCCCTTGAAGCGGTCGATCTAACAGAGCGCACGGACATCAGGGTCGTCTCCATGCCCTGCAAGGAGCGATTCCTAGCTCTTTCCGACGACGAAAAGGCCAAGCTGCTGCCGAAAGGAGCGGAGGTCTATGCCACCGAAGCGGGAGTCAGCGACGGCTGGGAAGCTGTTACCGGCTGCCGGGATAGGGTCTTCGGTATCAATCGCTTCGGAGAATCGGGCCCAGGTGAAGCCGTTGCCGAGGATATCGGCTTTACCGCAAAGGCCTTTGCGGAAATGCTAAAGTAGGCCATAGTAAAAATAAGAAAAAGCCGTCCGGGCTTTCCCGGACGGCTTTTTTCGTTATCCTTATTTTTATTATTATATGTGGATGAGCTTATGGATAAGAAACTAACCCTCAGCGTAGATGGAAAGTACATACATCAGAAACATCAGGTGGAATTTTTTGTTAGGCTAATGGTTTCAGTTTCGTCACTCTCACTTGCAGAAGTTAAAATCACTAATAATGATACTATAACTAAAAAACCGCCGATAATAATATTGAGGGTAATTTTTTCTGATAAAATCATGACTGAAGAAAATACGGTCACAACAGGTTCTAGTATTGAAACAAGTGCAGCCGAGGAAGGTCCTATCTTCTCCAAGCCACTAAAAAATGACCAAAAAGCAAGTACTGTAGAAATCAGTGCAATCATTACTACCGCAGAGATTCCTTTGATGTTTTGTGGGGCTGAAAACCCTGAAGTAAAATTCACAATTCCATAAACAATCGATGCTCCAAGCATAATAAATGCCGATGATTGAACTTCCATTCCCGCTTTTATTACTTTTGAACTAATTAGTATATATCCTGAATAAACAACCGCTGATGCAACTGATAGAATAATACCAATAGAGTTCGCAGAACCTTTTGCTCCAATAATTACAACTGCACCTGTTAATGCAAAACCAAGTGCCAATATTTTTCGAAATGTAATCTTTTCTTTCAAAAATAAGGCAGAGCCTATCATTACCATCACAGGATAGGTATATAACAAAAGAGAGACAACACTTGCTGAAGCAAAATTAAGTGCTGTAAAATAACAAAAAGATTGTCCAGTGTATCCGACAGCACCCATTAGCAAAAAGATTAATATTTCTTTTTTTGATGGAAATACAAGCCTCTTCATCAATATTAGTAAAAACATAAAAATTGCTGCTACTGAAAAACGAAGAAAAAGCAACGTTAAAGTACTTGTATTCGCAGTATACGCTATTTTAGCAAATACAGGCATAAGTCCAAAAGAAACTGCTGAGATTGCAACAAGGACCACGCCTTCTATCTTGTTTATATATTGCATTTTAACTATCTCCCTTTGCTGTATGTTACAATTCTATACGATTTGAAACAATGAGACATAAAGTTTAGCATGAAGCTGTTCTTTCCAGCATATCCTATGACTGTATAATGATGCTTGCATCACCTTATAAGGCTCTACAAAAACGAATGAGATTGGAGTAATCATATGAACCGCCAAAGATTGATGTGCTTTTCGACACTTGCAGAGACTCTGAATTTCTCAAGGGCCGCGGAATGCATGTTTATTTCTCAGCCTGCGTTCAGCAGACAAATCGCAAATCTGGAGAAGGAACTGGGGTGCATTTTACTCAAGCGCAATACTCATAAGGTCGAGCTTACACCCGAGGGGGAAACCTGTCTGCAATTCGTCAACTCGGTGCTGCGTGAATATGACAAGCTCATTGAGGCTGCAAACAGGGCGAGCAACGAAATATCGGGAACCATTTTGATCGGGTACGCCGGCCGGAGCCATATAGAGCTCGTTTTCGAAGGGCTTCGGGACCTTCACGCGCGGTACCCGCATATCAAGGCCCGCATATGCTGCAATCACATTGAAGGGCTGAAAAGGGGGCTTCGTTCCGGGGAATACGATGTAATCATCCTGTTCGAGCCGTGCATCGAGGGTGACAACGATATAGAGTGGATAACGCTTGCAAGGTCGCAATTTGACGCGGTGTTGCCCCAACATCACCCTCTGGCCAATAACAAAAGTATACCGTTAAGCGCCCTGAAAAACGAACGCTTTGTGTCCTCTATCCGTGAAACCGCACCGCAAATCTACGATACGCGTTTAAAGCTCTGTGCCCAGGCCGGGTTTGTGCCAAATATTGTCGAACATGTAAAAAACGCCCAGGCCGCCACCATCTCTGTGGGGGCGCTTGGCCTGGTAACTCTGTTACCCAAGGCAGCTGTAGACCCGTGCACACCGGGCATCAGTATTGTGCCTCTTCAGGGGCTGGAGGGTTCTTTTAATATCATACTGGCATGGCGTAAAGGCGAACAAAACCCGTGCATCCCACTTTTCTGCCGTATTCTCAAGGGGTAGAGCGCCACTGTCCATTGGAATAGCAGCGTTTGGTTATAACAAAACAGCATAATACTTCCCCGGTAATGCGCAGTTTGGCATTTCCAATATCAACGGCATTGTTTTATATTTGTTAGCATAGTTTGATAGCTGTCAAATCGTTGATAATATAAAGGAATCTTTTGTAATGAAGAAAAGCAGAATACCTACTCTTTTACTAAGCATTGTTATGCTGTTGAGTCTGGCAGCCTGTGGGCAGGAGTCAAAATCAGCATCGGGCCCCAGCGGCGAATACAGTACATCGGCAAAGGGCTTCGGTGGCGACGTAAACGTAACGGTTACGCTGGAAAACGGCGTGATTGTGGCCGTGACTGCGGAAGGCCCTTCTGAAACCGCTGGTGTAGGCTCCAACGCAATAGACCAGCTCCCGGATGCGATTGTGGCGGCTGGCAACGCGGATGTGGACGGCGTTTCCGGCGCTACCATGACGAGCAACGCCATTAAGACGGCGGTAAAGAAAGCCCTGAACGAAGCCCGTGGAACCGAACAGGAGGCGTTCGACGGATATACCGAAGGGACGTACACGGGCACGGCCCAGGGCAACAATGGTCCGCTGAAGGTTGAGGTCACGGTAAGTAAGGATAAAATTGAAAGCGTTGAGGTCGTTTCAAACAACGAGACGGCGCTTTTATCCGTGCCGGCTCTTGAGCGCATACCCTCCGAAATCGTGGAACACCAGACGCTGACGCTTGACGCCGTATCCGGCGCGACAGTCACCAGCAACGCAATCATAGCCGCCACAAAGAACGCTGTTCTTCAGGCAGGCGGCAACATGGCGTACCTTGATGCCAACGCATATGCCCCCGAAGCAGGCGATCCCATCGAGAAGGACGCCGAAGTGGTGGTCGTGGGCGCAGGCGGCGCAGGGTTATCGGCGGCCGTCACCGCTCTGCAGAACGGAGCAAGCGTCATACTCATTGAAAAAAATGCGACCCTGGGCGGCAATACACTGCAGAGCGGTTGTGGTTGGTGCTCCGTCAACCCAGAAGTTCAGGGGAAAGTAGAGACCAAGGCTGGCCAGATCGAAACGCTGCAGTCCTATCTTGAATTGAAGCCTGCGGATTACCCCGCAGTAGCCGACGTGCTTGAGGTTCTTCAGGGGCAGATCAGAGATTACCTTGCGGGCGATACGACTTATATGTTCGATTCGGTGGAGCTATTCATATTCCAGACCTACATCATGGGTACGCGTACGGGACTTGACGGCACTACAATTACAGGCAATGTCGATCTGATAAAAACGATGTGCACCCAAAGCGAGGATGCGCGCCAATGGATATACTCTTTCGACATTGATGAATTCAGGAATTACAACACTCCGATCGGCGGTCCCTGGCATCGCAGCCGCGAGCCGCAAAAGAATGAAACCGGGAAAAACGGACTGCCCATGCTTCAAGCGCTGGAAACCTATTTGCTGAATAACGGCGCCGAAATCATGTACGAAACCCGCGCAACCGATCTTATTACGAAAAAAGGAGCCGTTACGGGCGTTCTGGCCAAGAAAACGGACGGTACACCTGTTACGCTCCATGCCAAAAAGGCAGTAATCCTATGCACGGGCGGTTATGGAGCGAATTCCGAGATGGTGTTTAAACACAACAATTATTGGAAGGACCTTCCCGACGACCTGCTGACCACCAACTGCAAAACGAGCACCGGCGACGGAATCACCATGGCTGAAAAAATCGGCGCGCAGCTGACGGGCATGGGATTTGTACAGCTGATGCCGACCTCCAGCCCCGTAACAGGTGATACCTTCAAGAGTATGATCGAGCCGTATGACTTTATATTTGTAGACCCAACGGGCAATCGTTTCATTAACGAGATGGCGGAAGGCAGAGATACGCTTTCCGCGGCGGCGCTGTCCGTAGGCAGTTACTTCTATGTGATCATGGACCAGCAGATGATAGACAATGGAAACTATGATCAGTCCTGGTACGACGCAAAGGTAGATGCGGGTATTTTGGTGAAAGCGGACACGCTTGAAGAACTCGCCAAAAAAATCGACGTGGATTACAACGCGCTGCAAAAGACATTGAACAATTATAACGCGGCAGTAAAAAGCGGCGTGGACTCGTTGGGAAAAACCGAAATGGTACATACTTGCGAAGTCGGCCCGTTTTATGCGTGCCCAAGGCGCCCCGCCATCCATTACACCATGGGCGGCATAACTATCAACAGCAACGCCCAGGTGCTCGACACCGACGGCAACGTCATAAAAGGACTGTATGCCGCTGGTGAAACCACGGGAGGAATCCACGCTGGTAACCGTTGCGGAGGCAACGCGGTCGCGGATATATTCGTATTCGGCAGAATCGCGGGAAAGAATGCGGCGTCGCTAAAAAAATAGCCGATTTCCGCAGCTTTTACTGCAGCTTATGCCAGTATAAGAGGCCGCTTCGTATAACAATGTGCGAAGCGGTTTTTTCCATATACTTTTTTGCTGAAGCGAATATAACCAACAATTTCTGATGCCCATCAGGGCCTAAAGGATGCCATCCGGAAAGAGTTTACTGGCTGCAGCCAACGCTTGTAGATGTTAGGAAATATGCCAAGGAACATATGGAATAACTATCTGGCAAGCATTCTGACGCGATGGACAGGTTCTTTACACAATTGTCCGCTAAATAAGAAGAGTATTGCTGGATTTTTCGATATACGAAATTGGTAAAGGCTGTGAGAATTCTATTCATTTCAGGATTTCCCATTTCCCCGCTTTGGTCGGTCCTGTATGTCGAATTACGCCGTTCTTTCTCAAAATGTCCAGATGATATTTTACGCCGTCGGGAGTAATCTGTAAAATTCCGGAAAGTTCCTTACGGGTAATCGACGGTTTTTCCCGCATCATCTTAAGGATCATTTCTTGGGTAGTTTCTTGGGTAGTTTCTTGGGTAGTTTTATCTTTTCCTCGGCTGAAAGGGAAAACCACCCAGAGACCTGTCGACTCAAGATTTATTTCCGGGGTCGGAATTTTTGCTTCCCGGCAGACCGTTAGAATCCGTTCAATTCCGCGACCCCAGGCTTCAATTTCTCCGGCTCTAAAAAAAGCATTGGCGATATCCGGATTAAAGGGCTGGCTGGAATGTTTTCCAAGAAGGGTCTTTTTCGTCCAGCTCTCCGGCAGGGAACCTGTATTCCAGATCATCAGTTTTTCCTCATAAACACTGATCTGGATAGGAGAACCGGAAGAATAATCTTTATGAACCACGGCGTTAAGAAGTGCTTCCCGCAGAGCATCCTTCGGAACCGGAAGCTCTTCTACCCGCTGGATTCCTTCATAACGGATTCCGGCCTTCAAATATTTTGTTGTCAGAATTTCCAAGGTTTGATCAATCTGGGTAAACAGGCTGCCATGAATTTCATCCTGGTATAACAGATCTGTATTGGTTCTGAAAAAACCGATCTTAATATAAGCGCCGGTGACATACTGTTCGGGATCGGAATAAAACAGCATAAGAGCCGCTCGTTTAAGGTATTGTCCATCGAAAAGCCTGAGTTTCTCAATAAGGGACCTGTTTTTTTCATTCAAAACGGATTCATCCAAACGTCCGCTTTTCCGGGCCATTGTTCGAAACTGATCCAGCACCGAAGAATCCAGGTCTTCCGGCTTAACCTTCGGGATGGGAACCCCGTCCCAGGTTTTCCCCTGCCTTTTCAATAAAAACCGATCCAAAGCAGCGCCTTTCAGTTCCTGCTTTGTACTGCCGCTGCGGTAGTGATAGGTCCCTTTATAACTGATCGGATAGGGATAGGGTTCTACTTTGATGACAATGTAAGCCTTTCCATTCTCAGTTTTCAGATTTACATCGACAATAATTCCCAAAAGATCCCTGATTTTGTTCGGGAGATCTTCCATAAGCTTTTTTGCATTATGAAGACCGATAACGTTTCCTTTATCATCCTTACCAATATGCAGTTGCCCCCCAATAGCATTAGCAAACCCACAAATCCATTTGAGGTATTCATCATGCCAAGTTTCTTTGTATTCAAGGTTTTGGGATTCAGGGGTTGTCATGCTAGATTAATTCTCCTGCCTTACGGTGGCTTCGTAGTCCTGTTCGGCGCCGATGTAAAGGTGGGAAAGGATTTGGGTCATGATTCCTCCTTCAAGGCATCAAATACCATTAGCACATAAAACGAAAAAATAGATTCCTGATTTTCATCTATCCTTTTTTGCCAATTCGGTAAGTCTTCCGTCTTAACAATACACTCAAAAGTCCCATCAGTCTCTTGGTCTGGATCGGGATAAAAATCCTTATAATATGCTGAGCCCGTTTGTCAAACAGTTTTGCAAACTATTTAAGGTGGAACCTACCGGTATAATCTGACTATGCAGCAGCTTTAAGCTCCTTTTCCTGGAATGATATATACATCTCTTCCGGAGTCCTATAATCCAGGCCCTGATGAAATCTTCGGCTGTTGTAGAACCTGAAGTACCGGGTAAGTCCGGTTTTCAGTTCTCGCACTGATTCATAGGACTTCAAGTAAATATCTTCATACTTGAGAGTTCGCCAGAACCGTTCAACATAGATATTATCCCGCCAACGGCCCTGACCATCCATACTGATTTCTACACCTTCATCTTTCAGGATTTGAAGAAAGCCATAGGAGGTAAACTGACTTCCCTGGTCTGTATTGAAGATCGCAGGCGTGCCATAGTTTCTCAGGGCGTCCTTTAACGCTTCACAGCAGAACTCTGCATCCATAGTGAGTGAAATCCTCCAGCTTAAAACTTTACGGCTATAGAGATCCATAATGGCAACCAGATAAACATATCCTGTTTCAAGCTTCAGATAGGTAATATCGGTCGCCCAGACCTGATTGGGATATCTGATCCTCTTTCCTTTCAGCAGATATGGATAAACCGGATGCTCCTTCTTCGGGATGGATGTCAATTTCTTCGGTGACAGCGCTTTAAGGCCCAATTCTTTCATGAAACGGCGGACCCGTTTTACCGTAGAGACAATAGATTCATTGCCCAGTTCAAGCATCTGTTTACGGTAACCATAAAACGGATACTTTATAAACAACTCTTTCAGCTTGATCATTTCTTCTATATCAGCCCGTTGTGGGGCACGTTTTTTGTAGTAGTGGTGAGAACGACTTACACCAAGCAGTTCGCTTTGCCGAGCAATAGAGAGATGACGGTCAGAAGGATCAATCATTCGTAATCCTTTCCGTACAGTTGCTTGTACTTTTTTTTAACCATTCATTCTCGTATTTTGCTTGGCCAAGCTGTTTTATAGAGTTCCTGTTCACGCTTTTTCACCTCGTCAAGTTCCTGGTTCTTTTTGTTCTTACGCTCAAAAAGGGAACTCGCATTCTGTAGAAGTTGTTTCTTCCAGGCACTGATCTGGTTGGGATGGACTTCATACTCCTCTGCCAGCTCCTGCAGTGTTTTTTCTTCCTTCAGCGCTTCAAGAGCTACCTCGGCCTTGAACTCTTCATCAAACTTTCGTCTCACGTACTTCTCCTTGTATATGGTATCATACATCGGAGATTCCACCTTACTCCTTGTTAAAAACTGTTCGCAAATCTGGGCTCAGCATATAATGAGTAATTAGCTCTTTATAGGCACCAACAAATATACTGTCTTCTGTAAATCTGCTTTCCATTATAGTATGTATTTCACATAATGAATTTAGAGACTCTCTAAACAACCACCATAAGAGAAGATCAGTAGAATTTTCCGTATCAAGACCTAACTTTGAGGAAGACAAAATTTCTTTACTATTTCTTTTTAATTCACTTTCTGATAATTGTTGAAAACATACTTTATGCAGAAAGCCTTCAGCATTATCAATAGATATTTTCTCTTTAGTTGATATTTTTAAGGCAACTGTACGAATCGTATTTTCATCTTTCTCGGAAATCCTTTGTAATTCAGGACCAAGTTTACCAAAATATGATAACGAAACTAAAGCCTCGGGATATTCCTTTATATAGTTTATAACCCTCTTAACAAATGAATTCGGCTTATTTGAAGATAGATCTGATATAACTATCGGATCGCTGTAATCTTTTACTTGGTAAATTGATTTTACTTCTCCATTATTGATCACGGAAAAGTCTTCAATTCCCTCAGGACAAAAGATATTTGTTTTCCCCTCCGTTAATATTTTATAGAGAACGAATAATAATTGTTTTCGGTATCCTCGATAAACATGAGAGGCATCATCTACTTTCTGATTATTCGGCGAGACATTAGGCATCAGTCGATTCCACCCTCACTCCACCTTTAAATCTATGAATCTCCGATCTTTGAAGTTCCCTCAGTTAGCAACAGCTCCTTTCACTCATTTTTTTCCCTCTCCGCACGGGAAATCCAGATCAAAAACCTCAAGCTTCTTCCCTCCGCCGTCCCAGTCAAGGGTGCCTTTACACTGGTGACAGTACCAAATGGTCTTGAGATACTTTTTTTCAAGTAGCGGCGGGACACAGTCGGAAAAGGGTTTTACATCCGGATGGAGTTCCTTCATGAAGCGATACAGGCCCTTGGTCCCTTTCTTGCTGTTACATGACTTGCAGGCCCACACCTGGTTATGGATTCCCTGAATATGATCGCAGGTAGGACAACTATCATTGATGAGAAGCGATTTGGGAACGATATGTTCCCACTGAAGGTTTTCCGTGGAACCGCAATAAGCGCATTTCTTTTCGGATTCGGCAAACTGTTTGTCCTCCCGGAGGATATCGGACCATTTCATCTCGTTATCGCGCAGCTCGCGGAATTTTGTCTTGATAAACCCGTAGGCGTTCTTTTTTGAATCAGGCCCCATGGCGCTTTTTGCAATGATTTTGGCATACTGATAAAAAATGAGGTCACGTATCGTTTTTACTTCTCTGTCAGGCATGAAAGGCCTCCTGTAATAATTTCGTAAACTATGACTATATTCATCACTTCGCCTTCTCAATCATCCCGATCCATCCGCTGTAAAAGAACCGCGTCAAAAGTATCTTTATATCCCTTCCTCGACCAGCTGAAATTCTCCGTCTTTGAACCAGTTATCCGGCTTATGCTTCAAAAGTTCTCATAGTCGCTTTTATAGCCGTTGACAAGCACCGGTACATCAGAGGGCATGTCTTTTAAAATATTTATCAGTTCGTCCAAGCTTGTTGGATCCAGATTTTTTCTTTACCATTAACACCATCCCTTGCTCGTCTATGCCCGGCATGGACGCCGGGCGTCTTGGAGCGCAGGAATTTTAAGATCCCTCGACTTTTATTTATATCATAGTTTTTATAAATTTAGCATTTTTCTGTTGGATTCCTTGCACCTCTTACAAAAAGGCCCTACGGGGAAACCTCACCGGCAGTATCGTCGCGAAAATGGATCACTACCTCTTCACGGCTTCTTTTATGCCGCACCTTTAGATAGAGGGTCCTCGAACTACGGTCGTAGTACCAGCCACCGGCATCGTAATACTGGAACTGTCTGGTACCGTTCCATCTGATACCATACAATTCGATATAAGCAAACGGAGGCACGTTCTTAATCACCATATGATGGGTGGAGCCCGTCGGGAAAGAAAAGCTGATGGTATAGGCGTCCTGTGACCGGCTGGCCGAAATGCTTTGTGCAACGGTCCAGAGCGCGACATCGGAACCCAATTCCTTATAAAGAAAGGTATGCCTGGGATAATAGCGATTCTCCGCAAGAAGCGGATAGACCATTTCGGGAAGCAGGTAGCCCTCTTTCCGCTCCTTTTCGTTATTTCGTAAGGGACTCAGTGTTGCAGGCAACACGCCGTTCTCATCCGAAAGGGAAAGGACCGAAACCACCATTGTTCGCCCCAACTCTTCGAAGAGTGCTCTATTTTCCCCCCTACCAATCTCCTGAAGATAGTACCCGGCCTCCAATGTAGCCTTCACATCAACCTTGTCGTTATCAAAAAGAAAGAGACCGTCATCCGCACGCCTCAGTCGCGGCAGTAAGAGAGAATCTATCAGCCCATAAAGCTCTTCGTATCCGGGAAACCGTTCCGGGTAAAGATTGCCCACATCAACATAAACCTCCACCATACCCGCCAGCTGAAGCGCAGTCATCTTTTTCCCCTCGAAGGCATCGGTTTTAAAGCACTCGGAAACCTCCCGCAGCAGCGCTTTATCACCGGAAAAGAGTAGATATTCGGCAAGATGATCAACCTCGGAAAAGAGCGCCGGGTTGGAACTGCGTGCATAATTTCTTAATTTTGTATTGATTGTCGAGGCCTCTGCAGACCTCGCCTCATCCGTCATGACAAGGGACCCCACATAAGGGGCTGAAAGGTAGGTGACATTCTCTTCATGACGAGTGCTGATACCCTTTATCGCATTCAGATCAACGGTATCTCTGCGACGAAAGCCTTCGGCAACCATGCCAACCAAAGCAGACTCCTGAAACTGTCGACCGTCGTCGGGGCTGCTCCAGGTATCGCTTCCCGGATTGTATCGTCCGCTCTTCCAGCCCACATAGGCCTTTTCAAGATAATCACGCAGGTTTTTTTCATAACTGTCTCTGGAAACCGAAGGATTTCCCTGAAAAAACCAATAACGAACCGGATCTTCACCTGGATTTTGGAAAAAAACAAGACGGCTTCCCTCGGCCTCAAAGCTGATGGTACCATCCTCAGCAATATCACTTTGCTGCAAATCAATGAGCACCGATCCCTGCTCACGATCAAGAAGTCTTGCGGGAAGAAAATCCAGGGAAGAAAGCGTCCAATCGCTTTCCGGGGTAATAAGGGCACGACTAACACCACTCTCTTTCGGGAAAAGGGCCTGAATCATAAGGAGCGGATCACTATTTTCCCGGAGAGATGAACTAATTTCCAGGGTAAGTCCCTCTTTGTACTCAACACGAATCTTTTGTTGTTCACCAATAACCTCAGCAAGGGTGAGGATTTTTGGTTCCGCCGCATCACCGATGTAACCGAACACCTGGCTGTCGAGATCGATGGTGCTGCCGAAAAGTTTCAACGTGGCAGATACCCCTCCGCCACTTCTGGTGCCCGATACCGCGGCCTGAGATACCTGATAACTGAACCCCTGTCGGGCCCCGGAGGTTTCAAGATGAATAAAGGCTCCGGTGAGCAGAAGATAGATCACCGGTATAAGGTAGTAGTGAAATCCCAGCTTTGTCTTCATTTCAGATGATTGTATCAATGAGGCCCGCCCTGTTCAACCTTGTCTTAAACACCCCGCGGCGGGTATAGTACGAGGAATGAAACCGATAATCCGAATGATGGAGGCGGCCCTTGCCGCCATCGCGATGTTGCTTCTTTTTTCTCTCTTTATTACCGCTTGTGCAGGTACAAAAGAGGCGGAAAAAGCGGTCCAACCTGAGGTGGAGATCCCTCCTTACGAAAGTATCAGCTCCCTCCTCGTAGCAGGAAAGCCCGAAGAGGCCTTGGAAGCCTTTGAAAAAGCCTATGCCAATGATCCCGATTCATTTGAAACCGCGTTGCTTCGCTCAGGGCTTTTAGTAAGTATCGGTAAAACCGATGAGGCAAAAGAGGCCCTGAAAACGGCTCTCGAAAAAGAACCTGATAACCCCGATGCTCTATTCACCGGAGCCTTGATTGCCGGACTTGACGGTGAGCGAAACCAGGAAAAAGCATTGCTGGAATCCGTTGTGGAAAAGGCTCCTGACCATGGCAGAGCCCTTGCCGCCCTGGGTGAGTTGTACATGGAAGATAAGGAATACGATAAGGCCGAAGACTCCTTTGAAAAAAGTATCGAAGCGGAACCGGATAATTTCGTTGCACGGGCAGGCTACGGAAACCTGCTACTGAGGCAGAAAAAATATGAAGAGTCCGTCGAACAGCTCGACAAGGCGGTAGAAGCGTTTCCCAATTACCCCTTTTCCTATGTGGACAGGGGCAAGGCAAAGGCGGGGCTGGGAGATACACAGGATGCAATCACCGATCTAAGCAAGGCGATAGAACTCGACCCCGAGCACTACTGGCATTATATCGACCGGGGTAAACTTTATTTGTATCGAGGTGAAATAGAAAGGGCCAAAGCCGATTTTACCTCTGCAAAGAAGATTGATCCCGATTACTTTCTCTCCTACGTCTACCTCGCAGGGATCAACAGTGACGAGAAAAATTGGTCCGGAGCCCTTGCCAACTACAAGGCTACGATGGAACGGCGTCCCGATTACTACTACGCCTATGAACCGGCGGCCACAGCGGCTTTTCTTTCGGAGGATTATACCTGGGCCGCAGAAATGTATCAGAAAGCCTACGAAAACGAGCCTGATGAACACGGCTACGCCCTTATGCATGGGATCAGTTTGTTTGAAGCGGGAAAAGAACAAGAGGCAAAAGCGTATTTTAGAGAAAAGATGGGAACGCTGCCCCGGGATACCTATTACTATGATATTGCACGGACTTTTGTCGAACGGGGATATGACGGCTATCTTGTTTCAAAGTTGAATCTGGAAAAGCAAATGCCCTTGAAAATCAGGGCCTATTTCTACCTTGGCCTCTTCTACCGCTGGGCCGGAAGCGATACCCTGGCAAACCGTTATCTCGGAGAGGTCAGGGACAATGCTCTCTTCGGAATGTTCGAAACCGAAATTGCCGAAAATCTGCTTGAAAAGGAAGGACCTTCTGAAGATGCAAAGAATTGACGAAAGCGATACCATCACGCGACTACAGTTTGAAGAAAAAGAGATTATCCTCCTCGGTACGGCCCATGTCTCCAGAGAAAGCGTCGATGAGGTTCGAGGAACCATCGAGGCAGAATCCCCAGATCATGTTTGTGTAGAGATCGATGCCGGTCGCTATCGCTCTATGACCGAGGGGCAGAACTGGCAAAGCACGAGTATCGGAAGCGTGCTGCGCCAGCGCCGGGGCTTTCTTCTTCTTGCAAACCTTGCCCTTGCCTCCTTCCAGCGTAAGCTTGGAAGCGAGCTGGGAAACAAACCGGGAGAGGAGATGATGGCGGCTATCGAGGCAGCAAAATCGGTGGGTGCCGATTTTAGCTTCTGCGACCGAGAAATCCAGGTAACCCTCCGCAGGGCCTGGGCAAAAAGCTCCTTTTGGAACAAAAATAAGATGATTGCCAGCCTTTTCGGATCCGTTTTCGGTTCGGAAAAACTGAGTGAAGAAGAGATAGAACAGCTAAAGCGGAAAAACGCACTGGAAGAGATGATGGGAGAGCTGGCCGAGTATCTTCCTTCGGTCAAGGAAGTTCTTATAGATGAGCGGGACCGCTATCTTGCAACAAAAATTTTTGAAGCACCGGGAAAGAAAATCATTGCGGTTATCGGTGCAGGCCATGCGGAAGGAATCGTTCGCATCCTGGACGGACTCGCCAAGGGAACTATGGACCGCGACCTTTCCTCGATCGAAGAGGTACCTCCTCCAGCGAAGATAACAAAGGCCCTGCCGTGGATCATCCCGGCAATCGTTATCGCAATCATCGCCTACGGCTTCGTTCACTCTGGTTTTGACCAGGGGATCGAGATGTTCGGCTACTGGGTTGCCGTCAACGGAGCCCTGGCCGGCCTTGGAGCAATCATCTCCCTGGCCCATCCGATTACCATTCTGGTGACCATAGCGGCAGCCCCCTTTACGAGCCTCAATCCGACCATCGGCGTCGGCATCGTCTCGGGCATTCTGGAAGGAGCTTTACGAAAGCCGCGGGTTGTCGACTTTGAACACCTTCATGACGATATTCTTTCGGTAAAAGGCTTTTTTCGGAACCGTTTTACCCACGCCCTGATTGTCTTCTTCCTCACCAGTATCGGAAGTTCGATCGGCACCTTTGTGGCCTTTCCCTTTTTACTGAGCCTTCTCCACTAAGGCTTGGCGGCCCCAGCCTTGAATATTGCTTTGACAGCCTCACCGATGGTGGCAACCCGAACCTCGCCGCCATCGGAACGGGACTTCCCCTTTCCTGTCGATTCCGGACCGACAAAACGCTGAAAGCCCAACTCAGCGGCACTTTTACGTCTACGGTCCATGTGCCCGGTGGGGCGAATCTCACCGGCAAGACTAACCTCACCGGCAACGGTAAGCCCCTTTGGTATGGCAATCCCGGTCCTCGCCGAGTAGAGTGCCATGGCCAAAGGCAACTCTATTCCCACTTCGCTGATCTTCATCCCCCCCGCAACATTGACGTAGATATCCTGATCGGAAAAACGTAAGGAAAGATGGCGTTCAAGCACAGCCGCAATTCTGCTCACCCTGCCCGGATCAATGCGGTCCGAATAGACACGGCTGTAGCCTCCCTTTGCAGGAACCGTCAGAGCCTGGAGCTCAACCATGAGGACCCGACTCCCCTCATAAACAGGTGCCGCAGCAATGCCCGGAGGGATCTCGCCCCCCCGCCGTACCAGGAATATTTCCCCGGGATCTACGACCTGGTGGAGACCGTCGGCCTCCATGGAAAAAAGTCCCAGTTCATCCACCGATCCAAAGCGGTTCTTTGTCGAGCGAACAATGCGCAGGCCGCCATCGGCAAGGTCGAAATAAAGGACCGTATCCACCATGTGTTCGATTACCTTTGGTCCGGCTATCGATCCTTCCTTGGTCACATGGGCCACCAGAAAAAAAGCAGAATCCTCTTCCCGGGCCCAATCGATCAATTCGTGGCAACCATACTTCAGCTGATTCACCGTACCGGGGACCTGTCCCGCCTCCTGGCTGATAAGGGTCTGGATCGAGTCCATCACCACCAGTTGGGGACGTGTCTTACGGAGAACCGACATGATGCGGTCAAGGTCGGATTCACAAAGAAGATCAACGGCGGAGGCATCAAGGCCCAGGCGATCGGAACGCATCTTAATCTGGGCGGCCGACTCCTCACCGCTGATATAAAGGGCTCTGGTACCTGGAAGGGCCGAGGCCACAAGCTGCATCATCAGGGTTGATTTCCCAATACCCGGCTCTCCACCAATGAGAACGGCAGAACCACGCATCACCCCTCCGCCGAGAACGCGGTCCAGCTCCGCAATCCCGGAAGAAAAGCGAAAACCTTCGGTCGCCGCTACCTGGTCCAGAGCAATCTCCGATGCCGGTAGCTTTCTTGTTTTTTCGTGAGCCTTGCTTCCTCCACTGCTCACGCTGCTGCTTTCCTCCCGAAAGGTGTTCCAGCCTCCACAGGAGGGACACCGCCCCAACCATTTCGGCTCCTGATGGCCGCATTGTTCACAGGTAAAGAGGGTCCGCTTTTTTGCCATTGTTGCTGCTCCTTTCTTGCACCGTCGTTCCGGCAGGTATAGTATCATACCATGGTACGGAAAAAGAACGACAGAGCGATCGGGACCGGCTTTGTGCCCCAAGAATATCTCCGGGAAGGAGAGGATGAGTATCGATTTAGGAATGCCGGAGGCCTATCCCGCTCCTACCGTGCCCTTTCGGCCCGGGAAGTGGAAATTCTCGTGCGAAACGGCAATTGTGCCGACGACTGGAACGCCATTCTTGTCGCCGAGGGGTTCAACCCCGAGCGAGTGGAACGGTGTACCTTCCACGGCAAGATCAGAATCGGAGCCCTCGAGGAGGGGTACCTCGAATATCACGATCTCAAGCTTCCAATCGGTATCAGGGATTCGGTAATCATCTCCTCGGACATTGGCGACAACGTGGCCATCAGGAACCTCGGTTACCTCGCTTTTTACATTATCGAAGATCAGGTGATCCTTATGAGTATCGAGGAGATGGTCACCACAAATCACGCAAAGTTCGGAAACGGCATCGTCATGGAAGGAGAAGATCCCAATGTAAGGATCCGGCTCGAGATAGGAAACGAGAATGGCAAACGGGCGATCTATCCCTTCGACGGCATGCTCTCCGCCGATGCCTACCTCTGGTCCCGCTTTCGTGATAACCAGCCACTGGTAAAAGCCTTTGAAGCCATGACAGATGCCGCCTTTGAGCATCGCCGGGGCACCTACGGAAGAATAGGTACCGGATCGGTCATAAAAAGTTGCAGGATCCTCAAGGACATTAAGATTGGCGAGGGAGCCTACATCAAGGGTGCAAACAAGTTAAAAAACCTCACCGTCAACAGTAGCGCAGCGTACCCAAGCCAGATTGGTGAGGGAGTGGAGCTGGTAAACGGTATCATCGGTTATGGTTGCCACGTCTTCTACGGCGTAAAGGCTGTCCGCTTCATTCTTGCAAACCATTCAAATTTGAAGTACGGGGCACGACTTATCAACAGCTATCTCGGTGAAAATTCAACCATAAGCTGTTGCGAGGTTCTCAATGCCCTGATTTTTCCGGGCCACGAGCAGCATCACAACAACAGCTTTCTCTGTGCAGCCACGGTCCTCGGCCAATCCAATATCGCCGCCGGGGCAACCATCGGCTCAAACCATAACAGCAGAGGTCCGGACGGAGAGCTCTTCGCCGGAAGAGGATTCTGGCCGGCTCTTGCGACAAGTCTAAAACATAACAGCAAATTTGCAAGCTATACCCTCCTGGCAAAGGGCGCTTACCCGGCAGAGTTACATATTCCGCTTCCCTTTACGCTGGTTTCAAACAACGAAGCAAGGGGAAGGATCGAAATGATGCCTGGTTACTGGTTCCGCTACAACATGTATGCCCTTGCAAGAAACTCCTGGAAGTACGGAGTCAGGGACAAGCGGAAGGACCCGGACCAGAAGATTGAATTTGACTTCCTCGCTCCGGACACGGCCGAAGAGATGCGAAAAGCTCTTTCTCTTCTGGAAATCTGGGCGGGATTATATATTGATAATATCAGCATATCATCTGATGACAATATCAAAACATCACTGCTCGATTACACCTTTGCTTTTCATTCCCTGCCGGAAATACCTCCGGGATTGCGGTCCATTGCAGCTCGGGGCGCAGCTTGGTTCGAAAGCCAGAAGGAGGCGGCCGACGAGATCCCTGTTCCCGCTTACGGCATCGAAAAGAGCAAAAGAGATACGATCATCATACGAGCTTTCACAGGGCGTCGCTGGTACAGGGAGATGATACTGCTCTACGGCATGGAACAACTGGCGGCCTTCTGCTCGCGGCACAGGCTCTCCCTTTCGGACGGAATCGCCATTTTGGAAAAAAAGGCCGCAGGGGCCCAGACCGTGTGGCACAATATCGGCGGACAACTCATAAGTGATGCCCAAATGCGGAAACTCCAATCAGATATCGTCAGCGGCGATATCGATAGCTGGTACGGGCTCCACCAACGTTACCGAGAACTTGGAATAAGCTACCCCGATGAAAAAGCGGCCCATGCTTTCTCTCTCTTCAGGACGTTCTATTCCGGTCCCATTGAAGACGCTCTTGATCGGGCGGCTGAAATCCGTGAGCTCATTGCCCGGAATACACGGCAAAGCAGAGAGAAGGATTACCAAAACAACTTCAGGAAAATGGCTTACGGCTCACAGGAAGAGATGTATGCGGTGCTTGGAACCATTGAGGACGACTCTTTTATCAAAAACATAGAAGAGAAGGCCGTAAGCTTTAGAAAAGAGCTGGGGCGCTTAAAAAAGGGTATCTCGGTTACTGATAATATCGAATAGCCGTTCAAGATCGTCCATCGAGTAGTAGGCGATCTCGATCTTTCCTTTTTTGAGGCTACCACGAATAGTTACCTTGGTTCCCAGGGCATCGAGAAATTTCTGCTCTATAGAACGCAGTTCCGGTGCTCGGTTGGCAGGATTCTTCTCCTCTTTCTGCTCCGTCGCCCGCATGCCTTTGTTTAAAGCAGAAGCCTGATCCTCGGTCTCCCTGACCGAAAGCCCGTGCTGAAGGATTCTTCCGTAGAGAATCCGCTGATCCGCCGGATTAAGGACCGACAGGATGGCCCGGGCATGCCCTGCTGTCAATTCTCCCTTTACCAGAGAATCCTGGACATCTTCCGGCAACTTTAATAAACGAAGACTATTGGCAACCGTCGAACGCTTCTTCCCAACCTTCTTGGCAACCGCATCCTGGCTCAAATTCATCGCTTCCATGAGGTGACGATAGGCCTGAGCCTCCTCAATAGGATTCAGATCCTCCCGCTGTACATTTTCTACCAAAGAGATTTCCAGCTTATCCTCTTCGCTGAAAGCGCGAATAATAACCGGAATCTCGTTCAGGCCGGCAAGGCGAGCCGCCCTGAAACGCCGTTCTCCCGCTACAATGGTATGAAGGCCGTGCTCCGACTCCTCATCCACGATAATCGGCTGTATGACTCCCTGGTTCCTAATCGAATCTGCAAGCTCCCGCAACGCTTCCTCATCGAAATGCTTTCGAGGCTGATCGGGATTGGTGCGGATCTTCCGCAAAGGGAGGCTTGAGACATCCCCTTTGAGCTCTTCAGGAAGCTCCAGAGAATCATCAGCCTGATGAATAAGGGCCTCAATGCCTCGGCCCAGGGCTTTTTTAGACACGATGAATCACCTCCTGGGCAAGTTTTTGATAGCTTTTCGCACCAATACAACTCGTATCATACTGGTTGATCGGAACGCCATGGCTCGGTGCCTCGGAAAGACGTACGTTACGGGGAATAATGGTTTTGAACACCTTCTCCTTAAAATAACCTGCAACCTCCTGAACCACTTCATTGGCTAATTTTGTTCTGGAGTCATACATGGTGAAAAAGATGCCGCCTATACCCAACTTGGGATTCAAAGACTTCTGAACCCGCCGAATCGACTGTAACAGAAGACTTAGGCCCTCAAGGGCAAAATATTCGCACTGCAAAGGAATAAAAACATGAGAAGCCGCTGTCAGCCCATTGAGGGTCAATAAACCAAGGCTGGGAGGGCAATCAATAAAGATATAATCAAACTCCAGCTTTGAGGCGGCAAAGGCATTCCGAAGGAAAAACTCCCGATCCTTCTCTTCAATCAATTCGACATTGGCACCGGTAAGATCAATGTTGGACGGGACGACAAAGAGGTTCCGCACCGTCGTCTCCTGAACGGTTTCATCCAAAGGGCTTGTACCCATGAGAACATCATAGGCCCCCGATCGTTCCTTATCTGCACCAACGCTGCTGGACAAATTTCCCTGGGGATCAAAATCGACCAGAAGAACTTTTTTACCGGCCTCGGCTACATAAGCCCCGATATTAACGGCCGAAGTCGTCTTTCCGACACCGCCCTTTTGATTTGCATACGCAATAATCTTACCGCTCATGAAAGGGATTATACATGAAAACGTCGGTGTAGGAAACTCCTCTTGACTTTATCCTACTGAAACACTACGTTATCATAAGCATATATGCAAGGAGATTTCCATGGAACTGGAACTTGAAGGAAAGGTAAAAAAGGCCATTCAAGATATCCGACCTTCGTTGCAAGCAGATGGTGGCGATATTGAATTGGTTACGGTAGGAGAAAACGGGAAGGTCTCCGTTCGACTCACCGGGGCTTGTAATGGTTGCCCGATGGCCCAAATCACCCTAAAGCAGGGTGTGGAGCGCTATCTGAAAGAGACCATCCCCGAAATCAAATCGGTGGATGCCGTCTAATCTGCTTTTACGTCTCAAAAGCCCGGTCGAAACACTTAAAAGCGGCGGGCTTTTTTTATATCCTTTTACTTTGAAAATAGTATAATCTGGTATAAGCTAAATATATAAACTTTATCAGGTAAGTGACCGATAGAATATCTAAAGGACTTCACATGATAACAACCAGGCTTAAGCGGGAACGAGTGGAATCTCTGATTCGTGCCATTCCAAAAACAGAAATACACCTCCACCTCGAAGGTATGGCTGGTGTGGAAACCGTTTGGAAACTAAAAGAAAAAAATCATCTTGATTTTCCCGGTATTACCACCCATGAAGAGTTGGTGCGCCGTTTCCAGGTCGAAAGCCTTGATGAGTTTATCGATCTTTTTATCAATGTAATACAAAACTGCTTTCAAGAAGAAGAGGATATCGCTTATCTGATAGACGATGCCAGCCGCTACCTTATCGAAAACAATATCTCCTATGCTGAAATATTTTTTGCTCCGAGCAAGTTCGTCCAAAATGGGTTTAGCTTTTCTCGCATCGCAGACCTTTTAGACGAGGGAGCGGCAAAACTGAAAGCAGAAAAGCAGATCGAGGTGAAATTCATCATCGATGTTTCCAGAAGCTTTGGAAAAGAAAATGCCATGCGGAATTTGAATCTGACCCTTTCCAATCCGAAATCGTCGATCATCGGAATCGGGCTTGGCGGGGCTGAAAGCCAAGGGCCTGCTCTGGATTATATTGATGTTTTTACCCAAGCAAAAACGGCTGGTTTACATGTTGTCGCTCATGCTGGTGAAGATGTCGGACCGGAGTCCGTATGGAGCGCTGTGCAAGACCTGGATGTGGAAAGGATTGGTCATGGCATCAGTTCAATACAGGATCCAAAACTGATGAAACTGCTTGCCGATCGCCAGATTCCACTTGAAGTTTGCCCGACCAGTAATGTCTTCACTAGAAAATATGTCAGTGCCTATGAGCAACATCCGATTAGGCCTTTTTATGAACAAGGTTTGTACGTCACCCTTAATACCGATGATCCTTCGATTTTCGGTGTTGAGCTTGTAGAAGAGTATTATAAAATGTATGAGCACGGTCTGTTTTCGATTCAGGAACTTATCGCCATCATGAAAAACGGGATCTACGCAACCTTCCTTTCCAAAGAAGAACAGGATAGGCTTTGGAATAATGCAGAGAAAGCAATAGCATCGTTTCCCGACCAGGATGTCCTGAAGGGGTAGTTGCTTTACCTAGTGTCCGGAATCGTGGTGGAAAATGAATAAAATCTCCTTTTCTCGTAGTTACTTATAGTAAGAACAATACGAAAAAGGAGTTTCCCATGTTCCATCCCCCCTTCTGCCCCAACCCCCATTGCCTCAACCACTTCTCTCCAAAAGGCCACTGGTTCTTTAGAACAGGTTCCTACTCTACCCAAACCTCTCCCCGCATCCAAAAGTTCAAATGCAAAACCTGCCACCTCTCCTTCTCCACTCGCACCTTCAGCATCGACTACTGGACCCATTTCCACCTCCCCTACACAACCATCCTCTCTCACCTCGTCACCAGCTCCGGTATCAGAGACCTCTCCCGTATCCTTAAGGTCTCATGCTCCACCATCTCAGACCGTATCCGTCGCCTTTCCCACCAGTGCCTTGCCTCTTCTGCTTCCCTCACCTCAGACATGAACCTCCACGAAGACCTGGTCGCAGACGGCTTTGAAAGCTTCGTCTGTTCCCAGTACCTCCCCAACAACATCCACATCATGGCAGGAAAAGACTCCCAGTTCTGGTTCCTCTCCGACTATGCACAGCTGACCAGAAAGGGACGTATGACCTGGTATCAGAAGAAGAAAAACAGGGTGATCAAGGAGAAGCTAAAGGTCTATAGAGGAAGTGTTTATCAGTCGTTTCAGAATGTCGTGGCAAAGGTGCTTGCCCTGACCGAGCAATCGGAGAGGGATAGGGTGAAGTTGTATACCGATGAGCATACGCAATACAAAAGGGTGATGAGGGGACTACCGGAAGGGGTGGCAGGAATGATAGAGCACCACAGGATCAGTTCGAAGAGGGTTCGGGATCTGTGTAATCCCCTCTTTAGTGTGAATTATCTTGACAGGGAGATACGGAAGGATGACTCGGATCATGTGAGGCAGACGGTCCAGTTTGCAAGGAGTACGGTGAACATGCTGGAGCGGCTTGAGATCTACCGGTATTATCACAACTTTATGAAGCCCTATCGGGTTGGGGGAAAGGATGAGAAGCGGGGGCAGACACATGGGGTGGTGGCTGGGATAGAGGGGAAGAGGATAGCGTCCGAGCTGAGGACTCTTTACAGTAGGCGGAGGTTTTTCTTACGGAATCAGCCTATGAATCGGAGTGGGAGGGAGCTGTGGGTCAGGTGTATTCCTACACCCTTACGGTGGATGATTGACTATTTGCCCTCTTATGCATGGGCTTAAAGGTAAAGGAATCACCACGATTCCGGACAGTAGATAAAAAAACGCCCCATCTCTGGGGCGCATTGTTTCACGTGAAACACTTTTTTATGCTTGAGGCTGATCCTCTTCCTCATCTTTATCATTCATGACACGAGCAACATCCACCACTACATCAGGAGCAGTAATGGTAACGATATTTACGCCCTGTGCGGTCTTTCCCTGAACAGGAACATCTGAAACATGTAACTTTATGGTATTTCCCTGACTTGTGATACAGACAAGATCGTCTTCCTCCAAAACGGAAAGAACTCCAACGATTTCACCGCTTCTTTCACTTGTCTTATAAGCTATTTGTCCCCGTGTACCTCTTCCATGAAGAGAAAAGTGATCATATTCCACCCTCTTCCCCAGTCCATTCTCACTAAGAAGGAGCATCTTCTCGTTATCCTCGACACGGAGGATACCGGCAAGCTCGTCATCTGATTGAAGTCGTATCCCGGTAACTCCCCGGCTGGCACGCCCCATGGCACGCACTTGATCCTCATGAAAACGAAGAGCATTTCCATTACGGCTGACAATAACAATTTCACTGTCTCCTCGGGTAAGAACCGCGGTAATTAATGTATCTCCGTTATCAAGTTTTATGGCGATAATTCCACGTGTCCTAGCATTACGGAAATCACTGGTTTTTACCTTTTTGACAATACCCCTGGCCGTTGCCATGAAAAGATAATGTTCCTCGCTGAATTCCTGCAAACTCACAATAGTGGTAATATCCTCATTTGCAGATATTTCAAGAAGGGCTTTTATGTGAGTCCCACGACTTGCCCGACTGCCTTCGGGGATCTCATGAACCTTCATCCAGTAGGCTTTCCCTTCATTTGTAACAAAAAGGATATAATCGTGCGTACTGGCGATGAAAAGGTGCTTAATGAAATCTTCGTTGATCAGTTTTGCAGAAGAAGAGCCCTTTCCTCCCCGCCCCTGGTTTCGATAACTGGAAACGGGAACACGTTTGATAAAGCCTTTATTGGAGACCAGCACGACCATATCCTCTTTTTGGATAAGATCTTCGATGTTGATCTCCTCTACCTCATCGGCAACTATCTCGGTTTTTCGGTCATCTCCGTACTTCTGGGCGATCTCCTCCGTTTCATCACGGACAACACCCAATATTTTCTGCTCACTGGAAAGAAGGTCCTTGAGATAGGCAATAAGGGCGAGAACTTCACGAAGTTCTTCTTCGATCTTTTTTGTTTCAAGGCTGGTCAGTTTCTGAAGCCGCATATCAAGAATAGCCTGAGACTGCCGCTCGGAAAGTTTAAAACGCTCCATCAAACGTTCACGAGCCTGATTAACATCATTACTTGATTTGATGATCTGAACCACTTCATCAATGTTATCAAGAGCAATTTTTAAACCTTCGAGGATATGAGCCCTTTCTTCAGCCTTTTTCAGATCATAACGGGTACGCCTGGTAACGACCTCAACCCTATGACGGACAAAATAGTGGACCAACTCCTTTAGGTTGAGCTGCTTTGGCATACCGTCGACCAAGGCAAGGTTGGTAACATTGAAATTCTGCTGCAACGCCGTGTGGCTGAAAAGCTGATTCAACACAACCTTGGGCACCGTTCCCCGTTTCAGTTCTATAACAATACGCATTCCATCGCGGTCCGATTCGTCCCGTAGATCGGAAATGCCGTCGATTCTCTTCTCTTTTACCAGATCGGCAATCTTAACAATAAGGTTCGCTTTATTGACTGCATAGGGAATCTCGGTCACGATGATCCGATCCTTCCCGCTTTTGGTTGTTTCAATAACAAACTTAGACCGAACGGTAATTTTACCCTTTCCCGTTCGAAATGCTTGTTTAATGCCCCTTCTTCCGAAGATGATACCACCGGTCGGAAAATCAGGCCCCTTGATGTATTTCATCAAATCATCAATGGAGATATTGGCATCGTTGATGTAGGCAACTATTGCCGCACACACCTCGCGTAGGTTGTGGGGAGCCATATTCGTTGCCATACCAACGGCAATTCCGCTTGCACCATTGGTAAGCAAATAGGGAAAGGCCCCAGGAAGAACCAGAGGTTCTTGCATCGAATCATCGTAGTTGGGACCGTAATCGACGGTTTCTTTCTTGATGTCCTTGAGCATCTCCTCCGCGACACGGTCCATCTTCGCTTCCGTATATCGCATTGCCGCCGGAGGATCACCATCAACCGATCCAAAGTTACCCTGAGGCCTAACCACCGGATAGCGCATGGAAAAATCCTGGGCAAGCCGAACCAGGGCATCATAAATCGACTGGTCGCCATGAGGATGGTATTTACCAAGAACATCTCCGACAATACGTCCACACTTTTTAAAGGCTCTATCCGATCGAAGACCCATCTCATTCATCGAATAAAGGATACGACGATGAACAGGTTTTAAGCCGTCCCGTACATCAGGTAGGGCACGGCTGACGATGACGGACATCGCGTAATTGAGGTAAGATCCCCTAACCTCTTCTTCTATTGAAATAGGAATTACTTGTCCCTTTATCTCTTCCACTCGAGCAACCCTTATCCTTCTAACTATATCACTATGCTATATATCGAGGTTCGATACCATCAGAGCATTATCTTCAATGAACTTTCTTCTGGGCTCGACATCCTCACCCATCAATGTAGAAAATATCTGATCTGCTTCAACAGCATCTTCAAGTCGCACCTGCATAATTTTTCTTGAATCCGGATCCATAGTTGTTTCCCACAGCTGATTCGGATTCATCTCACCGAGACCCTTATACCGCTGAATAGCAACCTTTTCAGTCTCCTCGGCAAACAGAGATTTCATGATCTTCTCACGATCCCTTTCATCATATGCGTAGGTAATTGACTTTCCCAATTGCATCTTATAAAGAGGAGGCATTGCAATATAGACATACCCCCGCTCGACCAGTTCCGGCATATAGCGAAAGAAAAAGGTGAGGAGCAAGGTTCTGATATGGCTCCCGTCGACATCGGCATCCGCCATGATGATCACCTTATGATATCGAACCTTACTAATGTCAAACTCTTTTCCGGCCCCTGCTCCCAGTGTCGCAATGATAGGTTGCAGCTTGTCGTTGGTGAGCACCTTGTCGGCCCTGGTCTTTTCAACATTTAACATCTTTCCCCAAAGGGGCAATATGGCCTGAAACTGACGGTCCCTGCCCTGTTTTGCACTGCCGCCGGCGCTGTCTCCCTCAACGATATACACTTCGCTTTTGGAAGGATCTTTCTCGGCGCAATCGGCAAGCTTTCCAGGAAGACTTGAACTCTCTAAGGCACTTTTGCGGCGGGTAAGATCCCGAGCCTTCCTCGCTGCGATACGAGCACGAGCCGCCATGGTAATCTTTTCGAGGATCTTTTCTATCAGCTTGGGATTCTCCTCAAAATAGTAAGTCAAATGCTCGGCAACAAGAGATTCGACAACACCCCGTACCTCGGAGTTCCCCAACTTGGCCTTTGTTTGCCCTTCAAACTGGGGATCGGGAACCTTCACGGAAACCACGGCGGTCAGACCTTCCCTGACATCATCACCGGAAAAGGTTTCGTCCATTTTTTTGGCAAACTTTGATTTTTTCAGAAAATCATTGAAGGTCCTGGTAAGGGCCGTTTTAAAGCCGACAAGATGGGTTCCGCCTTCCCTTGTGTTGATATTATTGACAAAAGAGAAGATATTCTCGCTGTATCCCTCGTTATATTCAAGGGCACACTCCAGATCGATACCGTCACGGATTCCCTCGAAGTAAATCGGCTCCTTGTGAATCGGCTTTTTGCTTTCGCTTAAGAAACTAACGAAGCTTTTTACACCGCCCTCAAACTGGAACTCTTTCGTCTTCTTCTGGGGAAGGCGCTCATCTTCTATGATGATCCTGATGCCCTTATTTAAAAAAGCAAGTTCCCGAAGACGACGGGAAAGGACATCAAAACTAAATTCCACCGTTTCAAAGATCTCACCATCCGGCTTAAATCGAGTAATCGTACCGTGACGCGTGGTCTCACCTACAGTGGCGACATCTTTCTCGGGATTTCCCCGATCATATTTTTGATAAAAAATAGAGCCATCACGATGAACAAATACGTCACACCACTCGGATAATGCGTTTACGACGGAAACACCAACACCGTGGAGCCCTCCGGATACCTTATAGGTATCCTTATTGAACTTTCCACCGGCATGGAGCTTTGTCATGACAATTTCGAGGGCGCTCACACCCTCTTCTTTGTGGAGATCGGTTGGAATTCCTCGTCCGTTGTCTTCAACACGGATGATGTTTCCCTTTTCAATGACAACCAAAATTTCGTCGCAAAAACCGGCAAGAGCCTCGTCAATGCTGTTGTCAACAATCTCATAAACTAAATGATGCAGCCCTTCAGGACCGGTAGAGCCAATGTACATTCCCGGCCTTTTTCGAACTGCATCCAACCCTTTTAACACTTGAATGTTCTGGGCAGAATAACTGTTTTGCATGTATGATACCTGCGTGAATCTGATAGAGAATAGCTAAGTATACCCTCTTCCACATAAAAAGTAAACGCCTTGCAAACTCCAGGGGGCTGCGCTAAAATAAACCTTTCTACTAAACTTCATTGATATATGATCTAAGTGTTGATAAACTGTGGATAAATTATGGAAAGAGTCAGTTGGATAGGTAACAGCAGACCACTTTTGTGTATAGTTGTTTCTCTA